>JAEXCN010000190.1 GCA_023402175.1 Pseudomonadota bacterium
ATCATCAATTATCCCCCGCGCGGGATCGGTGACACGAGCGTCGAGAAACTCTCGCAGCACGCCACGGCAAAAGGATGGTCGCTCTGGCAGGCGATCGAGCGCGTCGACGGCCTCGACGGGATCTCGAATCCGGCGCGCGAAGGTTGCAAGCAGCTCGAGCACATCATCGGTGACCTTCGGAAGAAGCTCCTCATCGCGCGCACGCCTGCGAGCGCCGCCGCGCGCGAGCTCTGCGAAGCGATCGGGCTGAAGAAGGACATCGACGCGACGTCGACCTCGGCGAATGCCGGGGCGCGCCGCTGGAGCAACGTCGAAGGGCTCTTCGGGATCCTGACCCGGCGTGAAGCGCGTGTGCAAGCGAAGGGCGGCGACGTGAGCGCGGAGAAGGAGCTCATGAACTTCCTCCACTCGCTCACGCTGCAGATGTCCGAGGAGGACGAGGACCCCGGCAACGTGGTCACGCTCTCGACGCTGCACGGCAGCAAGGGGCTCGAGTTCGACGTCGTCTATCTGATCGGCTGCGAGGAAGGCCTGATCCCGCACATGCGGACGCTCGAGACGAAGGCGACCGACGCGACGGTGCAGGACATCGAAGAAGAGCGCCGTCTCTTCTACGTCGGCATCACCCGCGCACGGCAGCGCCTCGAGATGCTGCGCTGCAAGCACCGCGTGATGCGCGGCAAGCCGGCGCCGCGCACGCCTTGCCGCTTCTTGATGGACATCCCCGACGAGCTGCTCGAGCACTTCGAGGTGAAGGACGCCTCGCCGATGAGCGTCACCGAGATGGCCGGGGCCGCGACGAACCTCCTCGCGATGCTCGACGCGATGGGCAAGTAGCGCGCACGAACGCTCGTTCCCCATGCGGTGCGTGCCCGGCACCCGGGATCTGCCGGCGCGCATGAACGTCCGCGCGTTCCAGCGATTCGTCGTTCCCGCGAGAGCGCACCCTCACGCATCGTGACGGAAGCCGCCGCGTCGATGCGCGCTTCGCGGTAGCGAACGCGGCTTGGCCAGTAGAGCTGCGCGCCATCGCGCAACGGCGACGACGTCGAAGAACCGAGTTACGAAGGGACAAACACGCGCCGTACCCTCGCAGCGGGAGCAGGACGAACTGCAACGTCTGTCCTGAATGGTCTCATCCGCGCCGAACGGCGGGAGCTCGACTGGATCCGGGGATTCCGCGCGGAGGTCCCGTCGTTCGTGACGGGCTCGCCAGGCTGCCGAATTGGTTTCCCGGTTGCATCCGCAGCCTCGAACGTGCCCTCGACCGAGAGCACACGAGGGTGTGCATGCGTATTCGACTCGGTAGCACTCGCCAGACGCACAGGGCGCGTGGCCTTACCTCGTCCGACGACGCTGCGCTCCATCCACATCGCCGGTTCGCGCGCCTTGCGGAACCGCACACAGGAGCACGTCGACATGAAGGTACCGCGACTCATCCCCCCGCCCCTGCTCTCCGGAGCACTCGCCACCGCCGCCCGATCGTCGAGCGGACCGCCGGCCGATACGAGCGGAGGCACCAACGCGGGTAGCGGCCAAGGCGACGTTTCGAAGCCGAGCCGCTCCGGAGAGACGTGGCGAAGCATGCGTCCCGGGGGCAAGCGCGGCCGCATGGCGTTGATCATCGGAGCAGCGTTGCTCGGCATCGCCGCGTGCAGTCTGCGCGAGGATCGACGCGAGAGCGAGCCGACGACGGCGTCCTTGCCCGCGCGGCTCGCGACGCATGCGGACGTGAGCGGGCTGGGTCCGGACATGCTGTTCGTACGACAAATCCTGGTCGACGCGGACAACGCCGCGCTCCTCGTCGTCGGTGATGGTCCGAGCTTCCGCCGCTGCAATCACGACGGCACAGCCTGCACGGCGCACGCGCTCGACGCCGGCCGAGGAGCAAGCACGTCGGCGGTCATCGATCCCTTCGCGAAGAAGCTCCTCGTCGTGACGAACGACTACGCGTGGACGACCGGAGGTCCTCCAGACGAAGCCGACGCCAAGCTCTCGCTCCACAGGTGTGCTCTCGACGGCAGCGGCTGCACGTGGACGGATGTCTCCGCGGGCCGCGCAGGGCTGCGGACCCCGCCGACGGCGCTCGTCGACTCCGCGAACCAGAAGCTGGTGATCGGGTTCTGCGACGGGCCCGCCGGCGGTGTCGAGCGTGCTCCTGCGATCCACCGCTGTGACCTCGACGGCGGCAACTGCGCCCGCGTCGCGCTCACCGCGACGAGCGGCAGCGACGCGTGTGCCTCGAGCAGCATGGTCATCGATGACGCGGCATCGAAGCTCCTCTTCGTCGCGCGCGAAGGCGCCCACGGACGCGTGATGCTCCATCGGTGCAACGTCGACGGAACGGGATGCACCCACACCGAGCTCGCGGCCGCGCCGTCGGGCGATCTACTCAACGCGGTCATCGACAGCACGAACCAGAAGCTGCTCGTCACCGACGATGCGCCCGGGTCGAAGCCCGTCGCGCTGATCCGCTGCAATCTCGATGGTACGAGCTGCGAGCGACGTTCGCTGGACGGCCTCAGCGGCCACTCACGTCCGATGGTCGTGCAGGACGAGCTCGTCATTGGTCTCGGAACACCGGGCGGGCCCTATCTCGTACGGTGCAACCTCGACGGCACCTCGTGCACGAGCAAGCGCCTCGACCTTGGTCTGTCGCCCGGCGGCCGGAGTCAGCTACCGGCGGCGATCGCCTTCGATGCGGCGCACGACATGTTCCTCGTCGGCACCAGGCTCATGGAGGACGACGGCCCGGGCCCGTACCCGATCGCGCCGCTGCTCGTGCGGCAGCCGCGCGACGGGTCGAGCCACGACGTCCACGACGTGACGGCCGGGCCCGGCGAGATGCCCTATTTCGGCCTCCGCGGCGCGCCGAGCAGCCTCCTCGACGACGTCCGAGGCAAGGTCTACGTGCTCTCCGGGAATGAGCACGTCGTCGGGCTCGCCGAGGACCGCAAGACCCCACGCGTCCTCAGTCGGTGCAACGTCGACGGTACCGCATGCACGTTCTCTTCCGCGCTCTCGGCGATCGGGTTGGTCGGCGTGGTCGACGATTCCCTGATCGCGGTAGGAGTCGAGGGCCACAAACCAAACGACGAAGCGAGCGGCGCGCTCGAGCTGTTGCGATGCAACGCCGAAGCTACGAGCTGCACGCGGAGGGACCTCGTTCGTCCGTTCCGTCCCCTGAGCGCTGACCGGCCGGCACGTGGAGTGCTCGATGCCCAGCGGCGGCGGGCGCTCGTCGTGAGCGAGGACGGGAACACGGCCGACGCGCGCCTGTTCCGGTGTCCCGCTGCAGCAGCCACGTGCCTTCCGCCCGTCGTGCTGCCGTTCGACAACGGCTCGGTACGCGCGATCGCCTTCGACGCGTTCCGCGACAGGCTGCTCGCGTCGATCGCGTCGTTCCCGTCGAATCGCCTCGCGCTGTGCGATGCGCAGGGCGCGAGCTGTACGTTGCGCGACGTCCCGACCGAGATCGACGGCATCCAAGTGCAGCTACTCGTGAGAGAGAGCGCCATCGACCTGCTTTCGCTCGCGAGCCCCTCGTACATGGGCACTTACGAGAAGATCGTTCACGTGCGCTGTGACACGGAGGGTAATGCGTGCACCAGAAAGGACCTGCCGCTCGGACCGGGAGCGCATGGGCTCGATGCGTACGGGGCCACGATCGACACCGGGACCGGCGAGCTCCTCGTGATCACGGATGATGAGCTCCGGAGCCGCCGGCCGACGTTGCTTCGCTGCACGCCGGAGGGCTCGTCGTGCGTGGAGATCGACATGTCGGCTGGCCAGCCCGCGTGGAGCGGCGCGGAGCCGACGGCGCTCTTCGACCCGCACGGACGGCACGTCCTCGCGGTGACGGCGAATCGGTCGACCGCCCGCGCCAGCCTGTTCTCCCTCCAGCTCGACGGCGCGGCTGCGGACGGCGGCGCGGGAACGGGCGGCGGCGGAATGCCTGACGGTGGGGTCGGCTCCGGCACTGGCGACAGCGGCGCATCGAATGGCGGAAGCTCGTCGGGCGGAAGCTCGTCGGGCGGAAGCTCCTCCGGCGACACCGGCAGCGATGCCGGCAAGTCCGGAAAGACCTGGTAGCAGGTCGGACGCTTGCTCATGCGACGGGCGGCTCTCCTGTTCTCGTTGGTCGCGGCGTGTGCCGGGCAGCCGGGCACAGGAGAGCGCGTGGGCTCCGCGGAGCAGCGCTTCGCGAGCGCGGACGCCGTGCTCGTCGACTTCGAGCTCGACGCGAAGGTGACGGCGGAGACGATCGATCCCCGGAGGTTTCGCCAGCTCATCGACACGCAGTTGATGTTCCTCGTCGGCCAGCTCAACGGCGATCGTTCCGTCGGGCGGCACGGGCGCGCGCAATACTCGGTCACGACGTTCGGGGCCGATCCGACCGTGCCGGGGGCTTATGCGTTCACGTATCACGCCAGGATCCCGGTCGCGTGGGGTGGAGGACCGCCGCCCGTCGACTACGTCGTGACTCTGCCGGCCCGCGTCGGCGAAGCCGATCAGATCGCGTTCGCGGAGAAGTATGCGAGCACGTGCACCGATCCCGAGGGCGGCGTCGCCGGCGGTGCCGATGCGGGCCGCATGTTCCTGTTCTATCGCCCGCAACGCGCCGGGTGCACGTTGTCGCCTGACGACGTCGTGACCGCGACCGCGCGCGTGACGGCTTCGGCCGAGAACAGCGTCGGAAAATATCCCGAGTACCATCTCGCGTGGGAGGACGACGTCCTCGACGTGGTGACCGTCTTTGGAATGGAGCTCGACGACGGCGGTGCGGACGACGGCGGCGTGCGCGCATACGAGGCCTTCCTGGAGAGCAGCGAGACGTACCTTCGTTCGCTCCAGAGCGAGCCATCGCGAATCCTCGTCGAACACAACGACGCCGCGGCGGAGCGCCGGACCGGTCGTCTCGTCGTCGATCTCCCGGGTGGCCGCAAGGTACGCATCGAGGCGGTCCTCGTCCCGCCGCACCTCGCCGAAGAGCGGACGTGGTTCGACGACTGGTACGAAGCCCGCACGCCGGACGCCGACCTGCTGATCTACAGCGGCCATGCCGGGCTGGGCGCGAACGTACGCGCACTGATGACGAAGGGTGCGTTCCGCAGGGGGAAGTACGTCGTCGCAGCAGTCAACGGCTGCGACACGCTCGCCTACCTCGATCGAACCCTCGGCGACCGCTTCAGTGCGCTCAACCCGGATGATCCCGACGGCACGAAGTATCTCGACACGGTATCGAACGTGCTCGGCGGCTACTTCGATACCGGCGACGAGACATCACTCCACCTGGTGCGCGCATTCGTCGAGGCGTTGCACGGCGTCCCGAGGACCTACGCGAAGGTCTTCGAGGACGTCGATCCAACCCAGATCATCGTCGTCACCGGCGAAGAGGACAACGCCTTCCGGCCCGGCATGATCAAGGCGCCGGCGGCTCCCGAGCCGGCGCCCGCGGCGCCCACTTCCGATCGAGCAGACCCCGTCGAGCCCGCTCCGAAGCGCGAGTACGTCGCGCACGACGACCGCTCCACGACGGCGTGTGTGGCTGCCCGCGGTCGCCCGAAGGACGGAGCGCTCGTCCTGTTCACCGGTGTGCTCGTCGCCGTCGTCCACCGTTCACGGCGTCGGCTCCGCGTCCGTCCCTGAGAGCTCGAGCGCGTGCTCGTCCTCCACCCGCGTCTCCTCGCGCTTCATGCGCTCGACCTCCGCGGCCGTGCAGCTATTGCGACGGCGGCGCCGCCGCGGTCGGCAAGGGGGCCGCTCCGATGGTGAAGAACGAGGGGCCTCGCGGAAGCGTCGGCATCTTCTCTTCGGAGTCGTAATCGACACCGCGGAACACCGTCGGAGTGGTCGTGTAGTCGAACGGGCCCGTGCCGGTCCTCGATCGCGCGAGATCCTCGATCCGGATGTGGAGCGCCTCGACGCCGAAACGCGATCGGGCGAGCTCCGGCGGGAGATCGAAGACCGCGACCTTCCACTCGCGGTCGACGTCGACCGTCACCTTGGCGGTGAGCGCGTCGGCGTGGTGATCGAGGAGCGTGACGGTCGTGAGCCCCGCGCGGGCGCGGGTGCTGCGCATCGCGACGCGCCACTCGTTCGGCTTGGGCACGGGCTTCGGCCCGGCATCGGCGGCAGGTGCGGACGGTGAAGGCATCGGCGCGAACCCCGGCGCCGACGTCGGTGAGGGCGCCGCTGCTCCGCAGTAGACCACCTTGCCCTCGAGCCCAAGCGGGGGCTCGCTTTTCGCCGCGACCGCATAGCTGTCGCGCCACCGCGCCGACTTCGCCAAGCCCTCCTCGAAGACCTTGTCGTCGGAGAGCCGTCCGGAGATCGGCGCGTGCGCCTCGAATCCCTTCGCTACCGGCCCGACCATCGCGCGCGGCTCGCCGTTCGTGTCGACGATGAACACGGCGAGGCGGGGGCCTTCCGCACCGAGGTACGCGACCTCGCGCGCGTTCGTCAGCGTGAAGTAGTCCGCGATGAACGATGGCCGCTTCGTCGCGCCGTGCTGCCGGTCTTCGAACATGTCGAAATACCAGCCGGTCCATTTCGGCGGCTCGCCGGTGCTCGTGAAGCCGCCGTTCGGAATGTGCTCGGACACCATCGCGAGCCAACGACGCTGCGGCTCGGTGAGGAGCCGCCCGGCCGTCTCGTCGTGCGCGATCGTCGCGAGCATCCGGAGGACGCGCTCGAGCCCCGCCCATCCGCTGGTTTGGCTCCGCATCGCCGCGACGTGGGCAACGAGCGCGTCGTAGACGGCGGGCAGCGGCTCGACGTACGCGTCCGGGATCTCGCAGCCGTAGGCGTCGTATGCCTGCGCGGACAGGAGGACGAACGCGTGGCGCAGCTGCCCGTAGCCGACGAGCGCGGAGTTGAGTCGATGATCGGCGTACGCGTCCGTCTTCGCGAACGAGGGGACCACGCCCTCTGGCTTCGCGCCGAGCGTCAGGATCGCCCGGAGCCAACGCCCGTAGACGTCATTCGCGGCGGCGGCATTCTTCCGGAGCTCCGCGCGTGCATCAGCGAACTTGGCGTCGAGCTCCGGATACCTGTCGAAGTCGCGGATGAACGCCCGCGCCCGATCGTGTCCGAGAAGGTAGCCGGCGTCGGCCGCCGAGAGCCATTTGCGGTCGTGGACTTCGTCGTGGACGACGCGCGTGAGTGGAGCGACGTCGGGCACGATCCTCGGCCCGAAGAGCGTGAAGATGACGGGCAGGTCAGGCGCTCCCTCAGGTGTGAAATGGGTCCGGGCCGTTCGGCTGAAGCCCTGACCGATTGCAGTCTTCAGCTTGTCGGGCGCTCCCGGATCGGTGGATCGGATCGCGTTTCCCTTCGCCAGCTCGAGGAGCTTCGCGGGCGAGACGTCCTCCCGCCTCCCCGCGAACGTCGTGTAGACCTCGTCGAACGCGCGGACGTCGGCCATGGTGCCGGATCGCTCGAGAAGCTCGACGAGCGCGACCGCATCCCTCGTCTCGCGCGGCGTTTCGCTCGGATCGATCGCAGGGTTGCTGCTCTGCGACGAGCGCGAGACGAGGTTCAGCTCGACGCGTGACAGCCACATCATGGCCTGGAAGTAGGTCGAGAGCTCCGGCTCGCCGTTCGCGGCGCCGGGCGCGTTCACGTAGTGACCGCGCGGCTCGAGCTGGGAGAAGTCGATCATCCGCGTGCGGCCGAACAGATCGACCGGCTTCAGCTCGCGCTCGCCCGTCGCGAGCTCGTAAAGGGAGCGGATCGCCAGCTCGTTCGCCGGGCTCTTGATCGTGGACAGCCACCGCTTCTTGTCGTTGTCGTTCGGCGGCGAGAACAGCGCATCCGCGACCCCGAGGTACACGTCGAGATCGTCGCGCGTCTCCGGGCGCATCCCGGCCGCCGATGCGGCCAGCGTCGCTCGCAGCTTCTTCAGCATCGACCCGAGCGCCGGCAGGAGCCGCTTCCGTTCGATCCGCTCGAGCGCCAGCTCCGTGCCGCGGAAGACGGCGTGCACGATCGGATCGATGCCGACGAAGAGCGGCAGTTGCTCCTGGAAGACCTCGTGGAACGCGCTCGCGTAGTCGGTGAACGCCAGGCGATCGAGGACGACGAATCGGTTCTTCCGCAGCTTCTCGCGCTCCTCCGCCGTGAGGTGGAGGTGTGCGTCGATCCGATCGAGGAACTTCGGCGGCTTCACGCCGTCCCACTCGCTCGATGTCGACGGAGCGGGCCCGCGCGCCGCCCGGCTCTCGCGCTCGGCGCGCGTGATGTTGTCGTCCGCTATGAAGCAGGTCGCGCTCGGATCGGGCGTCTTTTCCACTCGATCGCAGAAAGGGTTCTTGTCCCCGCAATGAGGACCGAGGTCGGTGAACGGCTTCGCGCCGGGAAGCGCGTTCACGCGCGCGACTGGCGTGCGCTCGCAGATCTCGTCGAGCGAAATTTCGGGTCCGGCGTCGCCCTCGTAGACGATCGCGGTCGCGCCTTGCGTCGCGCTCGCGTCGAGAGAGCTCCCGCTCTCCGCGGATCGATCCGTCGTCTTCATTCCCCGACAGGCCGCAAGCGCGACCGTCAGACTGCAGAGCGCGCCGATGCTGCTCCAGGTGCTCACGGATTTCATCCTCGTTGTTCGCCCGCGTGCTGTGACGGAAGTCGCAGACGACCTGCTCAGTGGCAGCGCTGGACCGCGGCAGCCATCGTCGGCGAAGCATAGCTCAACAGTACGGGCCCGGACACTCACCTGGGGAGCTGTCGAGCATCGGGGCTGGGCTCGTCGCGGTCCCCGCCATCTCGCTGAGCGTCCCTGGTACCCTGCGCCGAGGACGAAACATGGACCGAGTCGCTGACTTCTTTTCGCAGAAGACGCCGCGCCGGCTGCTCGCGCTCGCCGCGTTCGGCGCCGTCCTCTACTTGTTCCGGCACCTCGCCATCCTGCTCGTCTTCTTCGTGGCGTTCGAGCGCGCGATGGGCTGGTCGGCGCGCATGGTCGCGGCGCGCACGGGCCTTCCACGGAAGAAGAGCGTTCTCCTCGTCCTTGCCGTCCTCCTCGTCGCGTTCGGAATCCTCGCCTGGCTCGGCATCGGCAAGACCGTCCGGACCTTCGCCGCGATGCAGGAGAGCTTCCCCGACAAGCTCGCGCAGCTGCGCGAGAACCCGCTCGTCGTCCGCCTCGAGGAGCAGATCGGCGGGATGGAGAACCTGGTCGAGCGCGCGAAGCACTATTCCGGTAGCGCCATCTCCGCAGCGAGCGCGATCGGGCACTTCGTCGTCCACATCGTGATGGGGTTCGTCCTCGCGCTCGTCTACGTGCTCGAGGAAGAAGAGCTCACGGCCTTCTGGTCGCGGGTCGATCGTCGCTCGATCACCGGGACGCTCGCGCGCTGGTTCGGTCACGTCGCCGACGCGACGATCGTGACGGTGCAGCTGCAGCTCATCGTCGCCGCGTGCAACACGCTGATGACGCTGCCGGTGCTGCTCATCATCGGGGTGCCGAACGTCGGCGCGTTGATGCTCCTCATCTTCGTCTCGGCGCTCGTTCCGGTGATCGGGAACATCGTCTCCGGCGTGACGCTGTCGCTGCTCGCGTACCAGCAGAAGGGATGGCTCGGCGTCGGGATCTTCGTCGGGCTCACCTTCATCCTGCACAAGATCGAGTCGTACTACCTGAGCCCGCGGCTCACCTCGCGACACGTGAAGATGCCGGGGTTCCTCCTCATCGTGAGCCTCATCGCGTGCGAGCACCTCTTCGGCTTCAAGGGGTTCTTCCTCTCCTTCCCCATCCTCTTCGTCGCGGGCCGCATTCGGACGGACTTCCTCGAAGAGGACACGGGCTCGGCGTCGTCGCCGATCGACCTGAGCGACGATCCCGGGCAGCTCGCGCTCGGTCGATCGTCGCTCACGCCCATGAGCGCGAGCGGCGTCGAGCTCGCGACGACGCGCGTGACGCCGGGAAGCATCCAGCCAAGATCGCCGTCCGCACCTCCGTCGTCGGCATCGATCCCGACGCCCGCCGCCACACCGGTGGCGATCAAGGCAGCGCCGTCATCGCGCTCGCGACGTGCGGCTCCGATCGATCCCGGGTCGACGAGCGACTGACGCGATCTACTCTGACGAACGTGCGAATCGTCCTGGGTGCGGGCTACACCGGATCACGCGTTGCCGAGCTCGCGGCACGCCGGGGCGAGGATGTCGTCGCGACGGTGCGTTCCGAAGAGCGAGCGCACCGGGTGGCCGGAAGCGGATTGTTCCGCGTCACGCGCGAGCACGTGATCGACGTGGCCAAGCAGCTCGTGGACGAGGCTACGCACGTCATCGTCTGCTTTCCGCCGGACGATGTGACGGACGTGGAGCTCGCGCCGCTGCTCGCACGAGCGCGAGCGGTTTCGTACCTGTCGACCACGGGCGTCTACGGAGACGCCAACGGCGTGGTCGACGACACCACGCCCGTGACCGGCACCCCCACGCCGCCTTCGGCGCGAGTCCTCCGCGCCGAAGCTGCGTACCGCGCAGTCGGCGCGACCGTGCTCCGGGCGCCGGGGATCTACGGTCCCGATCGAGGTCTTCACGTGCGCGTCAGCACGGGGAAACATCAACTCCCGGGGGAAGGCCGAGGCTTCGTCTCGCGCATCCACGTCGACGATCTCGCGGCGTTGCTCCTCGCGAGCGATGCCGTCCGTGGCGAGACGTTCGTCGTCGGTGACCTCGAGCCCGCTGCGCAGCGAGACGTCGTTGCCTGGATCTGCGAGGAGTACGGCTGCGCATTCCCGCCGTCCGTTCCCCCGGAGCAGGTCCACGAGACGCTGCGCCGCGACCGCCGCATCGATCCGACGCGCGCTCTTCGCGTGCTGGGCGTCACCCTCCGGCACCCGAGCTTCCGCAGCGGCATGCGCCGGCCTACGATGAGCCCATGAGCTCACGCGTCGCGCAATGCAGCTGCGGACAACTGAAGGTCACATGCGAAGGTGAACCGATCCGCGTCTCGATCTGCCACTGCCTCGCCTGTCAGCGACGGACGGGAAGTCCGTTCGGACAGCAAGCGCGCTGGTCGGGCGAGCGAGTGAACGTCGAGGGCACGGCAACGATCTTCGTGCGTGTCGGCGACGAAGGAGGGACAGCCAGGTTTCGGTTCTGTCCCTCCTGCGGTGCGACGGTCTACTGGACGAACGACGAGATGCCGGGGATGGTCGCGGTGCCTGTCGGTGCGTTTGCGGATCCGAGCTTCCCGGGGCCGACCTTCTCCGTCTACGAGGAGCGCAAACACGGATGGGTGAAGGTGCCCGAGGACATCGAGCACATGGACTGACCGCGCGGCCGACGTCGACGTCTGGTCAGGCCTTCGCCGGCGTCTTCGTCGCTTCGCGGATGCGCTCGCCGAGGACGCGCGCGACGTCCGCGACCGGGACGAGCTCCGCGTTCTTCGGGTTCGGCTCGGTGCGCGGCTTGACCTCGACGCTGCCGTTCGCGAGGGCCTTCGCGCCGATCGTCACGCGGAACGGCATGCCGAGGAGGTCGGCGTCCTTGAACTTCACGCCGGGGCGCTCGTCGCGGTCGTCCCAGAGAACGTCGATGCCCGCCTGGTTCAGCTCCTCGTAGAGCTTTTTCGCCGCGGTGAGCACCGGCTCGTCCTGTCCGATCGTGACGAGATGCACCTTGTACGGCGCGATGCTGACCGGCCAGCGGATACCATCGTTGTCGTTGTGCTGCTCGATCGTCGTCGCGACGAGACGCGAGACGCCGATGCCGTAGCAGCCCATCACGATCGGGTGCTTCTCCATCTTGTCGTCGCTGTACGTGGCGCCCATCGCCTCCGAGTACTTCGTGCCGAGGATGAAGATGTGACCGCCCTCGATGCCGCGGTACGTCTTGAGCTTGCCCTTCTCGCAGCTCGGGCAGCCGTCACCGTCGGTCGCGAGGCGGATGTCGGCGATCTCGCCCTCCCAGTCGCGGCCGCGGTTGACGCCCGTGAAGTGCTGGTCGGTCTCGTTCGCGCCGGTCACGGCGTTCTTCACGGCCGCGGCCGCACGGTCGACGACGATCTTGCCCTTGAACCCGACGGGTCCGGCGAAGCCGACGGCCGCGCCGGTCGCCTTCTGCACCTCGGCGTCCGTCGCCATGAACACTTCGTCGACGCCGAGCGCACGCGCGAGGCGGATCTCGTTGACGTCGTGGTCACCGCGAACGACTGCGAGGACGACGTCCTTGCCCGCGGTGTAGACGAGCGACTTGAGGAACTTGTTCTTCGGCTTCTTCAGGAACGCCGAGACGCCCTCTATGCTCCCGACCTTCGGCGTGTGCACCTTGGCGCGGTCTTCGGGCGCCTCGCTCTCGTCCGCCGCCGGCGGCGCCTTCACGGTCGCGATCTCGACGTTCGCCGCGTAGTCACACGTATCGCACGCGACGATCGCGTCCTCGCCCGAGTCCGCGAGGACCTGGAACTCGGCGCTCGTCGAGCCGCCGATCGCGCCCGGGTCCGCCGCCACGAGCCGGTACGTGAGCCCGAGACGATCGAAGATGCGGCAGTAGGCCTGGCGCATCGTCTCGTAGCTCACCTTCGCGCCCTCCTCGTTCGCGTCGAACGAGTACGCGTCCTTCATCAGGAACTCGCGGCAGCGGAGGAGACCACCGCGCGGACGCGGCTCGTCACGGTACTTCGACTGGACCTGATAGAGGTTGACCGGCATGTCGCGGAAGCTGCGGATCTCGCGGCGCGCGATGTCGGTGACGATCTCCTCGTGGGTCGGGCCGAGATGGAACTCGCCGCCCTTGCGGTCCTTCAAACGGAAGAGCGTATCGCCGTAGAGGTCCCAGCGGCCGGTCTCCTTGAAGTACTCGGCCGGCAAGAGCGCCGGCATCAGGATCTCCTGAGCTCCCGCGCGGTCCATCTCCTCGCGAACGATGTTCTCGATGTTCCGGAGCACCCGGAGGCCGAGCGGCAAGTAGTCGTACATGCCGGCGCCGACCTTGCGGATGTAGCCTCCGCGGACGAGCAGCTTGTGGCTCGCGTTCGCAGCGTCGGCAGGAGCCTCCTTGACCGTGGGGATGAGAGCGCGTGTGTAGAGCATGGCGGGGGCAAGGGACTTACCACGCCCGCCGCCCGACCGGGACGAGTTAGCGCAGCTCAGAAGCGCTCGAATTTGGCCGGATGCTGGGGAGGAAGCCCGACCAGGGCGCGGACGAAGTCGAGTGAGCTCACCATTCCCACGGCGACGCCCTTGTCGTCGACGACGACGAGGTGGTGATACTCGCTCTCAGCGAGCTGTTTCGCGCCGTCCTCGATGGTCGCGCTCGCCTTGATGGTCGCGATGTTGCCGGACGGCACGAACCGCTCGCCCTCTTCGCCTGCGAGGTCACGAAGGGAGACGACGCCGACGGGCCGATGGGTCTCGTCGAGCACGGGGACGGCCGTGACCCCGAAGTCGATGATGTGCCGGCGCGCGAGCGCGACGCGGTCGCCGTCGCGGATGTAGAGCAGCTTCGGATTCATGATGTCAGCGACGGTCTTCGGCATGGTGTCCTCGACGTGCAGGGGTGCTGATCAGACGAACCGCGGTTGGCCCGTCGACTCCGTGACGGCAAGCCAGAGCTCGCTATCGGGATCGATCCGCTTCTTCTTCCAGAGCACGAGAGGAAGCGGGACGTGCGTGAACGCGCGGTGCAGCCGGCCGATCATCATGTCCGTCTTGCCCGCCATCGCGGCGTGGACGGCGTAACGGGCGAGCTCCGCGCAGAACACCGAGTCCATCGCGCCGGCTGGGACGCCGCGCAGCATGTAGCTCGGGTCGATGTACTTGAGCGTGATCGGGATCTTCCGATCGGTGAAGTGCTTGGCGATGACCTTCTTCAGGTGCTTGCCGACGTCGAGCTCCTGGAACTGGACGTTGCCCGATCCGTCGCGCGGCGCATCCTTCGTCGTAGCCGCGTCGAAGAGGCGCGTCGCGCATCCCTCCGCGACGACGATGACGGCATGACGCCGCTCGGCGAGCCGCCGTTCGAGGTGAGCGAGCAGCCCCGTCGGACCGTCGAGCCGGAACGGCACCTCCGGGACGAGGCACACGTTGACGTCGTGGCTCGCGATCGTCGCGTGTGCCGCGATGAAGCCAGCTTCGCGGCCCATCAGCTTCACGAGACCGACGCCGTTGATCACGGAGAGGGCCTCGGTGTGCGCAGCGTCGATCGCGGTTCGAGCCATCGCGACCGCGGTCTCGAAGCCGAAGGTCTTGTCGACGAAGGCGATGTCGTTGTCGATCGTCTTCGGGAGACCAATGACGCTGATCTTCTCGCCGCGACGTTCGACCTCCTCTGCGATCGCATGCGCGCCGCGCATCGTCCCATCGCCCCCGATCGCGAACAGTATGTGGATGCCGCGGGCGACGAGCGTGTCGACCATCACCTTCGGGTCGTGCTCGCCGCGGGAGGTCCCGAGCATCGTGCCGCCGAAGTTGTGGATGTTGCGGACCTGCTCGAGACCGAGCGTGATCGGCTCGGGGCCGCCGGCACCGGGGTCGAGCCCGGCGAACCCGAAGCGGAAGCCCGTCACGCTCTGGATGCCGTACTTGTGCAAGAGCTCGAAGACGATCGAGCGGATCACGTTGTTGATCCCGGGACAGAGGCCGCCCGACGTGACGATCCCGGCGCGGGTCTTCTTCGGGTCGAAATAGATGAGCTCGCGTGGGCCAGCCTTTTCGAGCGCGCACGCTTCGTCGATCGAAGCTCCCGGGCCCAGCTCCACCTGGTCGAGGATGCGCGTGCCGTCCGCGACGTAGTTCGGGAACTGATTCCCGCTCGCCGTGGAAAGACCGAGCGGTGAGGCGATCGTGCGCTCGCCGAGCGATGCCACCCGGTAGCGCGCTTGTTCGGTTTCGCTGCTGGAAGCTCGTGACGTCACATGGCTTCGCCAACGCAGGATCCGCACCAGTCGTGGCGCATCGATTGCAGCCTCTACGGCGGAGGCTCGATGTCGCGCACTGTGGAGCTCATCATCGCGATCGTGAGCATCACGATGTTCGTGGGTACGCTCGCGGCGATCCCGTGGCTGGTCCGCCGACTGCCGGTCGACTACTTCGTCCGCCCGCCGCCCAAGCACCCCCTTCCCAAGAAGATCGCGCGAAACATCATCGGCTTCGCGCTCATCGCCGCGGGCGTGGCGATGCTCGTCCTCCCGGGCCAGGGCATCCTCACCATTCTCATCGGGCTCTCCATCGTCGATCTGCCGGTGAAGCACCGCATCATGCAGTGGCTCCTCTCACGCCCCACGATCGAGGAGGGCGTGCAGCGGCTCCGAGCGAGAGCCGGCAAGCCGCCGCTCGTCATCCCGAGACACCCCGCTTGGCGCACGTGATGCGGTGGCCCGCGCACCGCTTGCGCGCGGCAGACGTGCTCAGCGCCCGAACATCTCTTTCGCGAGGAGGCTCGGAGGAACGGTCCCGCGCGACAGGAGATCGACGTGGAACGCCTTGAGCGAGAACTTTGCGCCGTCGCGCTGTCGCGCGCGCTCCCGTAGCTCGAAGATCTTCTGGCGGCCGATCATGTACGCGCTCGGCTGCGTCGGGCTCTCCGTGTAGCGCTTCACCTCGGAGAGCGCGAGTGAGCGCTCGAGATGGACTTCGTCGGTGAGCATCTTCACCGCTTGCTCGAACGTCATGTTGCCGACGTGCAGGCCGACATCGATGACGATCCGAGCGGCGCGGACGAGCGCCCATTCGAGCTGGATCAGGCGCTGAGCGTCGTCGTAGTAACCGAGCTCGGCCATCAGCTCCTCGGAGTAGAGCGCCCACCCCTCGGAAAAGATCGCGCGATCGAGGGCGCGGCGGATCTTCGACGGGCTCCGCCGCGCGAACGAGAGCTGCAGATGGTGGCCCGGATAGGCCTCGTGGACGGACGTGTCGACGATGTCCGCCCAGTCGTTCTCCCGCAGCATCTCCTCCTGCTTCGACTTCGGGAGCGTCTTGTCGACCGGCGTGACGAAGAAGAAGCCTTTCGTCGTCTGCGCATCGAAGGGCGGCGGCTGGTCGTACGCGGCCGTGATGGTCGAGCGCATGAAGGTCGGCGTCTCGATCACTTCGAGATCGTCGCCGGGCGGAAACGCGACGACATCCTTCTCGACGAGGAATGCGCGTGCGCGCGCGACCTCCTTCTCGTAAGCGCCGATCAGCTCGTCGGCGCTCGGGTGCTTCGCCTTGAGCTTCGCGGTCACCTCGGGCCAGCCCTTCGCCTTCGGATCGATGCGCTTCGCGATCTCGGTCATCTGCGCGCTCGTGTCGGCGAAGACCTTCTTGCCGATCGCGAGCAGCTCGTCGGCACTTTCGTCGAGGAAGTAGTCGTTCTTCAGGAGGTACTCGAACAGCTCGCGACCTGCGGCGAAGGCGCCGTTCGATCGAGGCAAGACCTCCTTCTGGAGGTACTTGCGATAGTCCTCGTACGCCGCCGTCGCGCCCCCGAGCGCGGCGTCGACCCGTGCCCTCTCGTCGGGGAGCGCGCCGGCGAGGAACGGCCGCTGTTGCTCGAGGAATGCCTTCGCGGACGATGCGCGATCGATTGCGACCTCCGTCCAGATGCGGGGCGGGTTCTGCAGGTTCTGCTTCGCTTGATCGACGACCTTCGGGATCTTCTCGAGTCGCGAGACGACGTTCCGCGCTCGTTCCGGAGCGGGCGCGTAGTTGCGCGCCGTCAGGTGGAAGATCGCGTCGAGCGGCTCGACGTAGACGTCGGGCTTGCGCTGCAGCGGGCGCAACACGCGGCTCTTGCGGATGTCGCAGCGAAGGGCGCCGAGGAGCATTGCGAGGTCGGTCTTCGCCGCGGGGCTCGCCTTCGGGCTCTGAAAGCGCTTCTCGAGTGACTCGAGGAGGGCGACCTCACTTTCGATCGCCTTGTCGTGGCCGACGATCGACCGATCCTCGAGCTCGGCATCGTGCTCGTGGAGACCGAGCGCGGTCGCGTCCTCGGGATGAATCTCGGCGAAGAGCTGGAGGTACTCCTCGCCCGCCTTCGCGATGGCTGCGTCGTCGGCGTGATCGTCGGCAGGCGACGCGCCGATGCTCGCGGTCGCCGTAGCGCCGGGCGTGCTCGCGCCGGGTCCGGCAGCATGAGGCGCCTGCGTTCCACTGGGGGCTCCGCAGGCGATCCCGACGATGGCAGCGAAAAGTGCCGCGGGAAGGACGAGAGAACGGGTCGAGACGCGGCGAGGGGCGCGACGGGAGCTGGACACGGGGCGCGTATCCTACCTGCACGGCCGCGCGCGTCGACGTCGTTTGATTCGTCCGAAAGACGAGCGCGCGGGAAGCCTCGCGGCGATCCAGCGGCGCTCGTGGCGATCCAGCGAGATGCGCCGCGCGTAAGACTCCACGATGCGCGGCGAATCTCGTCGTCAGCGCGAGCATGGCATGACACCACGTGCAGTAAACCGACGCTCGCGCTGCGTCATTCCCGCTTGATCTACAGCGGTGCACCCGCGATTCTGGAGCGGGGCTCACGCCGCGCCGTTCCGCCGAACGATGCGTGCGATGAAGGATGGGACACGAATGGAACCGACGAAGCAGCACGATGCCTCGGATCTCGCGGCGGGCTATACGGCTCAGCACCGCACGTACGAGATCTGCGGGATCATCGTCGCCATCGCCACGAGTGGATGGCTCTTGGCCCGGGTGCTCGAGGCGCCGCCGCTTTCTGGCTGGTGGATGCCGCTCGCAGCCCTGGTCGGCCTGCTCGTCAGCGATTTCATCTCCGGGTTCGTGCACTGGATGTTCGATACGTGGGGCAACCTCGATACCCCCGTCTTCGGACGCCTCGCGATCCGCACGTTCCGTCACCATCACGTCGATCAGAAGGCGATCACCAGGCACGACTTCATCGAGACGAACGGGCACAACATCTCGCTGACGACGATCTACAGCGTGAGCGGCCTCTTGGTCCTGCGCTCGGCGGAGACCATCACGCTGTTCCGCGTCTTCGTCTGCATGTCGCTCCTCTGCGCGACGTTCTTCACCGCGTTCACGAGCCAGATCCACAAGTGGGCGCACCAGGACGAGCCGTCACACATCGTGAGCCTCCTCCAGCGCGCGCGGCTCGTGCTCTCGCCGGAGCACCATGCGAAGCATCACGCGGCGCCGTACAACCGGAACTACTGCATCACGATCGGCTGGATGAACGGCCCGCTCCGCGCAATCCGCTTCTTCGAGACGCTCGAGCGCACCATCACGGCCATCACCGGCGTCCTTCCGCGCGAAGACGACCTCGGCAAAGAGGCTGCCATCGAAGTGGCGAGCGCCGCGGGCATCGTCGACGACGCCGAAGAAAAGAAAGCCCTCGCCACGCGCGACTGACGAGCCTCGCGCCGGCAAAGCTCACCGACGTCGCGAAACTGGCCCTCTCGATGCGTCAGAGGACCGGGATCGTGAGGTCGAGCTTTTCTTGCTCGATCTGGCATTGGTCGGCGGAGCAGACGCTGAACTTGTAGGTGCCGGCGACATGGGCCTCCCCTGGGGACGTCGCCTTGAAGCGGACGGTCATCGTGCCCGTCTTCTCGCCTTGCTCGACGAAGTCGCCAGCGGCGCGCGTGAACGTCGCGGCGTCGGGTTTGCCGAGGAGCTCGATCGAGGGCGCAGGCGTCGCGATGAACTTGTACGGGTACTCCTTGTTGACGTGGTAGTCGCCCGACGCGACGAGCTTGATCGTCATCGAACATTCGGCGCCGGCCCTGCACCCTGGCGATGCGAGATCGAGCGCGAAGTTGCTGCCGGATACGTGCTTCGTCACCGGCTTCGTGGCCGTCGTCGCCCCGCCGTCCTTCCCCTTCCCCGCATCGACGGCGGCGGTCACCACCGCAGTAGCGGCTCCGGCATCGGCGACGGTCGGCGCCGACGAAACCGGGGCGGAGGCAGGCGCGCTCGACGTAGGAGCGGCCTCCTTCGTCGGAGTGGCCTCCTTCGGAGGATTCGTGTCGCCGGTCGGCGAGCTGCTCTTCTCGCACGCTGCGAGGAACAAGGTGGAGACGAAGAGAGCCGAGGCGCGGATGAGCGGGCGGGGTCGCATCGAGGCGCCATCATACTCGCCGCCCGAGCGCGCTGCCCGACGAGCCGATCAGACCTTGTGCTTCAGATGATCAGACCTTCTGCTTCAGGATCGCGCCGAACGTCTCGCGGAGGTAGCGAACCGCGAGCGCCACTGTGCGCTCCGACGAATCGGGGCGATCGCGCAGCGGCGGCGCGACTTCCATCACGTCGCCGCCGATCACACCGACCGTGCTCCCGAGTCGCCGGATCAGCTCGACGACGAACTCCGGATCGAGCCCACCAGGCTCGGGCGTGCCGGTCGCGTCTGCAAACGAGCTGTCCGTACCGTCGATGTCGTTCGAGAAGTAGACGCCCGTGACGCCGCGCTGCTGCAGGTGAGCGATGAGCGCATCGAGGACGCCGGACGGATCGCGATTGCACTCTTCCGCCCAGAACTGACGTACGCCGAGCGACGACTCCCAGTGACCGCGGTCGTGGCGCGAGGCACGCGTCCCGACCTGCACGAGGCGACCGTCCCGCCCGAACAGCTCGTTCATGTGCCACGACCACGTCGCAAAGCAGATCTTGATCCCGAGGCGGTGCTCGAGGAGATCGGTATGAGCATCGGGCTGCACGACGCCCCATCGATCTTTTCGCGCTCGCGAGAGGGCCGAGACGACGGGCCATGCGGTCGAGTGATCGCCGCCGAGGACCACCGGCGCGACCTTCGGGTTCAGGCCGAACACGAGATCGAGCGCGCGCTCCGCGATGGAGAGTGGCGACACCGGCAGCTTCGCCCGAACGTCCTCCGGTACGGACGGATAGAGCGCCGCGCGCGTCGCTTGCTTCTGCGACTCGGACAACATCTCGTCGTGGAGCAGCTGCGGGACGACGAACACGTCACCGATGTCGACGATCCCGAGCTCCGCTGCGCGCTCCGGGAAGGACGGCATTTCCTCGAGGAGCGCGGATCGGATCGCCTGCGGGCCGAGGTTCGCACCGCGCCGGAAGCCAGCCCCGACATCGGACGGGATCCCGAGCACGATCGCCTTCGCGGACGCGATGCGGCCGAGCGCATCACGGAAGCGCGCGTCGACCTCGCTCGCGCTGCTCGCGCCGTACAAGCGCTTCTGCATCTGCTCCTGCTCGGCCCGCCCTGTCGAGACGAGGTAGAGGCCACCACCAGCGGGACGGAGGAGGAGAGCGAGCTCTTCGAGCGGCGTCACGCACCGAAGCTAGCACGCCGGACGCAGCCGAAGCTGCGGCGATTCGGCCGCCGCCGCTGCGCGACCTGCGCGGGTTCGTCACGGCCCACGGACCTGGCTAGGATCGCAGCCATGAGCGCCCGTGAGCGCGGCGATGCGACGCGCACGAACGAGCCGATCGTCGAGCTCGAATCCGTCACGAAGTCGTTCGGCGGGCGACGCGTGATCCACCCCACGAGCCTCACGCTCGCGCCGGGGGAGCGGCTCGCGCTCATCGGCCCGAGTGGATGCGGGAAGTCGACCTTGTTGCGGATGATCCTCGGGCTCGTCACACCGGACACCGGCCACGTCCGTGTGAGCGGGACCGAGGTGACGCCGGCGACGGCACGACAAGTCCGGCGCAAGGTCGGCTACGTCATCCAGAGCGGCGGCCTCTTCCCTCACCTGACCGCAGAGGACAACGTCACCCTCGTCGCTCGGCTCGATGGGTGGTCGGAAGAACGCCGCCGCTCGCGCCTCCGCGAGCTCGGCGAGCTCGTCCGGCTTCCAGAACGGCTCCTCACGCGCTGGCCGCGGCAGCTCTCGGGCGGAGAGAGCCAGCGCGTCGGGCTCATGCGCGCGCTGATGCTCGATCCGGACGTCCTCCTCCTCGACGAGCCGCTCGGCGCGCTCGATCCGCTCGTCCGCGCAGGGCTGCAGCAAGATCTCCGGGATGCGTTCGTCGCGCTCGGAAAAAGCGTCCTGCTCGTCACGCACGACATGGCCGAGGCTGCCTACCTCGCCGGTACGATCGCCGTCGTGCGTGACGGCGAGATCGTCCAGCGAGCGCCGATGCGCGAGCTCGTCGAGAGGCCGGCGCATCCGTTCGTACGCGAGCTGCTCGGCGCTCAGCGATCGCTCCGGGAGGCGCTCGGTTGAGGTCGCTGTTGGTCGCGCTCGCGTTCGTCATCGCATCGCTGCCGTCGCTGGCCAGCGCCGCGCAGCTGCGCGTCGGGTCGAAGCGCTTCACCGAGTCGTACGTGCTCGCGGAGATCGTCGTCGCGATCGCGCGCAGCGAAGGCATCGACGCCGTGCACGACCAAGGTCTCGGTGGGACAGCCGTCACGTACCGTGCGCTCGAGAGCGGCGCGATCGACGTCTATCCCGAGTACACCGGCACGATCGCCGAGACGGTCGTGCATGACAGCTCTGCGGATCTCGCTCGGCTCCGCAACGCGGTCGGCGCGCGCGGGCTCGCGATCTCGGAGCCCATCGGGTTCGAGAACAGGTATGCGCTGGCGGTGTCGCGGGCGACGGCCGAGCGTGAGCGTCTCACGACGACGAGCGACCTCGCCGCACACCGAGAGCTTCGCTTCGCCTTCAGTCACGAATTCGTCGGTCGCGCCGACGGGTGGCCTGGGCTCGCGGCGCGTTACGGTCTCGCCGACCGCGTGCCGAGCGCGATCGATCATTCGCTCGCCTACGAGGCGATCCGGAACGGCACCATCGACGTCACGGATGTGTACACGACGGACGCGAAGATCGCCCGCTACGACCTCGTCGTCCTCGACGACGATCGCCACTACTTCCCGTCGTACGAGGCTGTCCTCTTTCATCGGTCCGACACCCTCGCGCGCTTCCCTGCGTTCGCGCGCGTGCTCGACCGGATGCGCGGCGCGATCGACGCGAGCACGATGCAGAAGCTCAACGCCCGCGCCGAGCTCGACGGCGTTCCGTTCCCTCGCGTCGCCGCCGACTTCCTCGGGGGCGCCGACCACGGACGCGCCGCTCCGCCGCGAGCGGGGCTCGGTCGTGGCGTGCTCGACGCCATTGCTCGCCACGGTCCGCGCCACCTCGAGCTCGTGCTCGGCTCGCTCGCGCTCTCGACACTCGTAGGCGTTCCGCTCGGCATCTTTGCGCATGCACGACGGCGCCTCGGCTCGGTCGTCCTCGGCCTCACCGGTATCGTCCAGACGATCCCGTCGCTCGCGCTTTTCTGCTTCTTCATTCCGCTGCTGGGGATCGGTGCTGTCCCGGCGCTCGCTGCGTTGTTCCTCTACGGGCTCCTTCCGATCGTGCGGAACACGCACGCGGGCCTCGCGTCGATCCCGTCGGACCTCGACGATGCAGCGCGCGCGCTCGGCCTCTCGTGGCAGGAGCGGCTCCGTCACGTCGCGCTGCCGCTCGCCTCGCGGACGATCCTCGCCGGCATCAAGACGAGCGCCGTCGTCGCGGTGGGCACCGCCACGATCGCGGCGTTCATCGGTGCGGGCGGCTTCGGTGAGCCGATCAGCACGGGACTATCGCTGAACGACGTCCCGACGATCCTCGAAGGCGCGATCCCGGCCGCGGGCCTCGCGCTCGTGGTGCAGGGTGCGTTCGCCGTGCTCGAGCGCGCGCTCGTCCCGAGAGGCCTGCGGACCGAGGGCTGAGCTCCGCCGCGATCGCCGACCGAATGCACGCACAGCCGGTCGACTGCGCAGGCTCAGACGGCGCGAATCCGGATCTCGCCCGAGGCGACCTTCGTGACGACGCCGTCGGCCCGTCGGATCGCGAGCCGGCCATCGAGATCGATCCCACAGGCGACGCCGCTGATGCTCCCGTCGTCGCTCTCGACCGCGCGACCGTTCATCGCGTCGTGAGCCGACAGCCGCGCATGCACGGGCGCAAGCCCACGGTGAGCCGCTTGCTCGACGTCGCGATCGAGCGCCTCGAGGATGTCCGCGAGGACCTCGGCGCGATCGGGCGTGCGCGTCGTCTCTCGCGCGATCGACGTCGCGATGGCGCCGACCTCGTCCGGAAAGTCGCGCGTGTGCACGTTGACGCCGATCCCGACGATGAGGTGCTCGACCTTCGATCCCGTGAGCGCCGACTCGACGAGGATGCCCGCCACCTTGCGAAATCCCGCACCGGTGCCGGACCGGATGACGACGTCGTTCGGCCACTTCACGAGCGCGCGCTCTCCTCCTTCGCCGATCGCCTTCGCCACCGCGTCACGCACCGCGAGCCCGCACACGAGCGAGAGCGGCGGAACGCGCGCCGGTGCGCACGAGATACGGAGCAGCACGGAGAAGAGGAGGTTCTCGCCCGGCGGCGAGACCCAAACACGACCCTGGCGGCCGCGCCCCTTCGACTGCGTCTCGGCGATCCACACGGCGCCGTGAGGCGCGCCGCTTCGCGCACCGGCCTTCGCATCGTCGTTGGTGGACGCCGTCGCGCCGAGCAGGTGGATCGGCTTCCCGAGGCGGCAGCCGCGCGCCGCGAGGAGCTGCGACGCGGCTTCGAGGTCTGCGCCGACGCCTCCGGCGCTTGTCATCGAGCGAGCCTCTCGTGATGCGTGCTCACGTCGAGCTCACTTTGCCGGCGGCTTCGATCCGCGCGCACTGCTGGACGTGAAATCGAGCGAGATGTCCGCTGCTGGCGTCGAATGCGTGAGCGCACCCACGCTGATCGCGTCGACGCCCGCGCGCGCGAGCTCGGCGATTCGCTCGAGCGTGATCCCGCCCGAGGCTTCGAGCAGCGCACGCCCACGCGTCCGACGGACCGCCTCCTCGACCGTGGACGTTTCCATGTTGTCGAGCAGGACGATGTCGGCGCCTGACGTCAGCGCCTCTTCGAGCTGCTCGAGCGAGTCGACCTCGCACTCGATCTTGCTCGTGTGCGGCGCACGGGCGCGTGCACGCTCGATCGCCTCGCGCACGCCGCCGGCCGCGACGATGTGGTTGTCCTTGATGAGGACGGCGGAGCCGAGATCGTTGCGATGGTTGTGCCCGCCGCCGCGACGGACGGCGTAGCGCTCGAGCAGTCGGAGCCCTGGCGTCGTCTTGCGCGTGTCGGTGACCCGCGTCTTGGTTCCTTCGGGGAGCGCCGCGACGTAGCGCGCCGTGGCCGTGGCCACGCCACACATCCGCTGGATGAGATTCAATGCGACGCGCTCCGCAGTGAGCAGCGAGCGCGCACGCCCTTCCACGGTGAACAGCACCGTGCCGCCCTTCACCTTCGCGCCTTCTTCGACCTTCGGCGTGAAGCGCACCGACGGATCGACCGTCGCGAACACACGCGCGGCGACGGGAAGCCCGCAGGCGACGACGTCCTTCCGCGCGACGCCGTTCGCGACCGCGGTCTGATCCTCCGGGACACACGCTTCGGTCGTGACGTCACCCGCGCCGAGGTCCTCTTCGAGCGCGCGGACGACGATGGCATCGATCATGGAGAGTGGAAGCTCGGTCGTGAACATCTCTCTTCTCTTCTCTCTGAAGCGTTGCTGGCGAGTGTCTGAAGCGTTGCTGGCGAAGGGCCGGCAGTATGCGTCACCACGTCTCCACGCGCCAGCCGCGCTTCGTGGCGATCCTTCGAAGCCGCGGATCCGGATTGACGACGATCGGCACGGCCACGAGCTCGAGCAGCGGCAGGTCGGTGTACGAGTCGCTGTAGAACGTCGCGTCCTCGAGCGCAAAGCCGAGCTCCGCCGCGAGCCGTCGCGTGCGCTCGACCTTGCCCTGCCCGATGCAGAGCGGCGCCACGAAGCGTCCCGTGAAGCGCCCTTCGCCGTCGACCTCGAGCTCGCTCGCGACGACGTGCGGGATCCCGAGCCTTCGCGCGAGCGGACGTGCTGCGTAGGGCGATGCGCCCGTGACGATCGCGAGGACGTCGCCGCGCTCGCGATGCGACTCCACGGCTCGCCTGCCCAGATCGCAGACGTGCGGCTCGACCCAGCGCCGGAACCAATCGTCACAGCGCGCAGCCATCGCCGCTTCCGACCCGCCCGCGATCGACACCGCCGCGCGCGCGGCGACCTCCGGAGCGTCGATGATCCCGAGCGTGTACTGCGCGACCCAGTACGTGACGCGCAGGAGGTCGCGTCGTCGTGCCTCGCCGATCTCGCGCTGGTACCGAACGTAGAGGCTCGCCGTCTCCTTGCGGACGAGCGTTCGGTCCATGTCGAAGAGCGCCGCGCGCATCGGCCCGACCCTAGCAGATGCCGCTCGGGTCAGTTCCAGTCGAAGACGACGTTGTCCATGAGCACGGACCAACCGCTCTGTCCGGTCCTCGCATAAGCGATCCCGAGCTCGAGCTGGAGCGGTCCTGTGAACGGGACGACGATGGGCGCCGTCGGCGCCGCAGGGTCGTCCTCGCGTTCGATGGTCACCGTCTTCGCTGCCAGATCGGCCGTCATGGTCATGCGCACCCATGTCGCGAGCGGGATCGCCTTCGACATCATGTGCTCGTTGTAGATCGACGGGTTCGCGGAAAACTCGTACGCGTAGACGGCTTGTCCGCCTTCTGTGACTCCCAACCCGACGTCGTACCAACGCGAGTCGCCTCCGAGCTCGAGATGGACGAGCTCGGCCGAGCTGCTCGGGTGCGCCGTGTCGATCCGCAGATCGAAGGCCACGCGTGCTCGCGTGGGGTTCGGCGCTCCCGCCTTCGCGACGAACGCGGCGACCTCGGCGCGCCCCGGCCCGGCGCTCGCGCGGAGCGAAGCGGGCGCCGAGCGGGACACCGTCGTGTCGACGCGGACCTCGCCGTTGTCGGTGACCTTGCGGTCGAACAGGTCGATCCCTCGCTCGTCGAAGTCTTCGCAGAATCCTGCGTCGGGAGCATGGGTCGCGCACCACGACAGCGTGCTCGTCGATCCGTCGTCCCTGCCCTCCGCTACATCCGGTCCGGGCGGCGACGCGTCGCCACCGTCACCAACGTGCGCGCTCTCGCCGCTCGAGAAGCCGTTGAGAGAGGTGACGAGCGAGCAGGCGGACGCGACTCCGCCGACGACGATCGCGAGAGCCCACCCGAGACGCACGCTTCGATGTTAGCCGAGATGCGGCCGTCAGTAGACGCGGAAGCCCTTGCCGAGCATTTCGCTGAAGACGTTGCACATCGCATGAAAGGCGATGCCAGCCCCGATTCCCTTCGTCCGGTACCGGAGCCACCCGAAAAGCAGCGACGGGAAGAACACGGCGAGGCGCGCAGGCTCGCGGATCGTCGCCAGGTGGCCGAGCGCGAAGATGAGGCTCGTCACGAGGAGCGACGGTCCGACGCTTGCCCCGAAGGCGCGGAGGCGTGTCGGGACCATCTCACCCGTGCTCGGGTCCTTCCTCCAGCCGAAGCCCGGCAGCGCCTCGTCGAGCCGCGACTGGAGATAGCCGCGATAAAAAGCCTCCTCGGGCAACGCGATGATCACGAGCTGACCGAACACCTCGTTCAGCGCGTCGAGCGCATTCACATGCAGCGCGAACGCGCCACGCGGATGCCAGAAGTAGCGCCAGCCGAAGAAGAACGGCACGAACGTGATCGCCGCGAGCACCAGCGCCCAGCCGAGCGCCTGCGTGACGCTCCGGACGAGACGACCGACATCGATCTTGCCCGGCAGGACGATGCCGCCGAGCGCGAGCCCCGCCGCCTCGACCCCCTGGTCATCGCCGCGCCAGACGAGCGCCCATGTGGCGCCCAGGAAGACGAAGCCGACGACCGTCGCGACGTACTTGTCCGGCAACACGGCGGAGGCCACCGTGACGACGGCGGTGACGAGCGCGGCAACCCCGAGGGCCTCGGCCAAGGCGCGGGTCGCCACGACGATCAGCGGCAGGTGAGGCGCGCGGCGAAGACCTCCGCCGGCCCCTTCGGGACGTCGGAGTCCTGCCACGTGATGTACCACTCGTTCTTCGTCGCGCCTGCGGCGATGCTCGGACGCGGATTCGCGATCTCGTACATCCGGAACACGGACGAAGCGGGGAGCACCGGACCGCCGTCGTTGACGACGGAGAACTTGATGTACGGCTTCTCGTACCAGGCGACGGACACCTGACCGTTGTTCACGCCGAGCGCGGGGCGACCGCCCTTGTCGGTGAGCTTCTTGCGCCAGAGGACCTTGTTCGCGATCGGATCGATCTTCGCGATCGACGCGCCGCCGGACTCGACGTGCCAGACGACGAAGCAGCCGTCGTTCCCGCACGCGATCCCCGGCGCATCGGCGGGGATCTTCTCCTCGGAGATCATCGACACGTCGCCGAGCACGCGGTCTTCGCGCTGCGGGTTCTTGCTCTCGTCGAGCCCCTTCTCGGCGTCCGCCAGCGGGACGCGCATGCGCGTGATCGAGCGGCTCTTCTCGCGATCGTTCTCGAGCTTGTACGCGATGATGAGCGTGTTCGCCGAGACCGCGACGCTCGGGTACTTCACGCGCTGCGCCGGCCACTTCGACTTCGGCGGCGAGAAGTAGTCCGTGAGGCGCGTCTCCGGGCTCAGCGTCTCGAGATCGTTCGAGAGATGTCGAACGAACAGGTCGTGCTCGTTCTCCTTGTCGCGATCGTCCTGCCACACGACCCAGAAGCCCTCGGGCCCCTTGTCGATCGCCGGCCAAAACTGTCCAGGCTTCGTCCCGCCGACGCGGACGACCTGCCCCTTGTACTGGTCGATGCGGCCATCGCCGTCGAGCAGCCGCGCGCGAACGCCGGCTTCCTTGCCCTTCTCGTCCCAGTAGAGGAGGACGAGGCGGTCGGCGCCGAGCGCGGCGAGCTGTGGACGCTCGGCCTGCGTCGCGTCGGGCGTGAGATCGCGGACGGGGCTGATCGCCTTGCCCGTCGGATCGATCACGACGCCGTAAGCGTGGTTCGTCCCCGGGCGCTCGTGATCGTCGATCCACGTGACGAGCGCGCCCTTCGAGATGGGAGCGATCGCCGGGCGCTCGGCAGGCTTCGTGCTCGAGAACCGCGGCCGCGAGAAGGCCGACACCTTGCACGGGCCGGACGCCTTCTCCGCGATCTTCGTCTGGTCGATGAAGACCTTCGAGACGGTCACACCTGCAGGGCCGCCGTTGTCGGCTGCGTCCTTGAACTTCTTCTGGGCCGCCGCGAAGTCGCCGACGCTGAAGAGGCGCTGCCCCTCGGAGATCGACGGCACCCACTTCGGCTCGTCGAGCGGGGGGCTGTCCTTCACGCCGCTCGACGCATTCGTCGGCTGCGCCGAGGCGACCGACTGCACGATCGGCGCGAAGACCTGCGGGCTGAGGAAACGGACCCAGACGAAGAGCGCGACCGAGATGCCGCCCGCGAGGAACGCCGCCGCGAGCCCGAGGCGGAGCGGCGAAGCCTTCTTCGGTGCGGACGGGACTTCCGGCTGCGAGGTCGTCGTCGGGATGTCCGTCGATGCACGCGTGACGAGCGGCATCGGAACGGATGCATCGCTGCCGACGCTTCCCCGTCCTCCGTTCACGAGCGGTTCGCCGTTGCGACGGTTCGTCGACATGGCGGGCATCGGGACCGCACCCGAGCCTTCGGTGACGGCGCCGATTTCCTGAAGGCCCCCGACGGCGCCGAACATCTGCGGCGATGCGCGGTTGTGCGGGCCCGAGCCCGGCAGCGGGAGGCCCGGGTAGCTCGCGCTCGAGACCGGGCGCTGCCCCCATGCCTCGACGAACGCGTCGGCGAGCTCTTTTGCGCCCTGGAAGCGCCTGTTCGGATCGCGCTCGAGGCACTTCTTGAACCAAGCGTCGAACGCGGGCGGCAGATCCGGCCGCTGCTGCGAAGGCACCGGGATCGGCCCGGTCGCGATCGCCGCGAACGTCATCGCGACGCCCTGGTCCATGTTCCAGACCGGCCGCCCGATGAGGCACTCGTACGCCATGCAGCCGAGAGCCCAGAGGTCGGCACGATGGTCGACGTTCCCCTGCCCCTTCACCTGCTCCGGGGACATGTACGCGGGCGTTCCGAACACGGCGCCTTCGCGCGTGAGCCGCTTCTGCGCCTTCTCCTCCGGGTTCACCGGCGCGTAGAACTTGGCGAGGCCGAAGTCGAGGATCTTGCAGACGTCGTCCCCGTCCTCGCCCTTCGTCAGGAAGATGTTCTCGGGCTTGAGGTCGCGGTGGACGATGCCCGACGAGTGCGCCTTCATCAGCCCGCGCGCCGTGTGGACGATGCAGCGGATCGTCGTCTCGACGTCGATGATGCGGACGCGCGCCATCCGATCGTAGAGCGACTCGCCCTCGAGCAGCTCCATCGTGATGAACGGCCTTCCGTCGTCGAGACGCCCGGAGTCGTAGACGTCGACGATGTAGGGGCTGCGCACGCTCGCTGCGGCGCGGGCCTCTCGGAAGAAGCGCTCGATGACGATCGTGGACGCCGCCAGCTCGGAGGCGAGGACTTTGACGGCTACCCGCTTGCCGAGCGACAGCTGCTCCGCTTCGTACACGGCCGCCATGCCGCCGCGCCCGATCTCGCGGACGACGCGGTACTTGCCGACCAGGAGCGTCCCGACCGGGATCTTCGACTCGTTGCCAGACACTTAGTCGCGGAAAATGCTACGCCGTTTCGCGGCGAAACGAAAAGGCTTACCGTAGGGGCTGTACCTTTGGTCCTGAGAACGTCCTGGGGGCTCAGCATTGCACGACGATCCGGCCGCACGGAAGGAACGGTTGGTCGCGATTGGCGAAATCGCGGCTGAGGTAGCCCACGAGCTGCGCAATGCGCTGCAGATCGTCTCGGCGAACGTGTATCTGGCGCGGCAGAATCTGGCAGCCAGCGAGCCTCATCTCGCGAAGATCGAGCGGAGCGCTCGGCTCGCGCACGGGATCGTGGACGACCTCATGGCGCTCGCTCGAGGCGAGCCGGCCCATGCGGAGCCCGTCCCGTTCGCCGACATCCTTCTCCTCTCTCGCGAGATCCTCCCCGACCCCGGCGCCGAGTTCGAGGACCGGATCGTGCCGGCCGACCTCCTCGTCCGCGCCCACGTCGGCCTCGCGTCGCGCCTTCTCCACGCGCTGTACGAGAATGCGATCCGGGCCACGGCGCCGCGTCGCGCTCGCATCGTGACCCACGCCGAGAAGGTCGATGGCGGAGATCGCGTCGCGATCGTCGTCGCCGACGACGGCCCTGGCGTGCCGCCCGAGATCGCCGGAACGCTGTTCGAGCCGCTCGTGACGCAGAGCGCGGGCGGAACCGGGCTCGGCCTCGCGCTCGCACGGCGGATCGTGGACGCGCACGGCGGGTCGATCGCATTGGTCCCGACCGAAGCGGGAGCGACGTTCAGGATCGAGCTGCCGGCTGCCTAGTCCGGCTTCCTGATCCGGCCTCTCTCGATGCCGAGCGTCATGCCGCGTGGGCCGCGTGGAAGGAGCGGCCGAGGTGGCGTGTTAGGCTCCTCAGCTGCATGCAGAAGAAGTGGGCCGTCGTCCTCGGCTGCGTGATCGTCGCGAGCATCGCGCTCTGGCTCACGTTCTTTCGCGACTCCGAAGAGGACAAGATCAAGAAGACGCTCGGCGAGCTCACGAAGATCGTCGCGGTGAAGGAGGGCGACACGCTCCTCTCACGGATGGCGCGCCTGCGGAGCCGGATGAAAGACGTCGTCGACGACGACGTCCGGGTGAACGTCGCCGAGCTGAACATCGACGTCCGTGGGCGTCACAAGCTCGAAGAAGACGCCGCGAAGGCCGGGCTGATGTTCCAGAGCGCGGACTGCGAGCTGTCCCGCATGACCATCAAGGTCGATCCTGCGAGCACGATTGCGCAGGTCGATGCCGTCGCGCTCGTGACGGCGAATCGCGGAGGAGAACGCAAGGTCGACAAGCGCGACGTGCACTTTCTCCTGCACAAGGACGGCGACTGGAAGATTTCCACGATCGACGTCGCCGTACCCAACCGGGACTGAGCCGGGGCGTCGGAGCTCCTCGAGCGGAGGAGCGCCCCCGTTGCGTCTGCGTCGATGGACTGAGCCGCTCTCGACGTAACATCGAGAGCGGCCGCCCAGTGTCTACCCCCTACCTTGCGTCGTCTCTGCTTGTGGCGCGGCGCACTCACGCGAACGCGCGCCGGCGTCCGGCATACCCCATGATCGCGAGCACGATCAGCGCGCCGATGATGCTTCCGATGAATCCCGACGAGTGAAGGTCGAGGATCGGCGCACCGCTGATGGCATTGCCGATGATCCCGCCGATGAACGATCCCGCGATGCCGACCAGCGCCGTGGCGACAAAGCCCATCGACTGCCGGCCCGGCATGATAGCGCGAGCGAGGAAGCCGACGATGAGACCAAACAGGATGAACATGAGAATCGACATGGACATTGCTCCTTCTGCGGGGTCATGGAGCAAGGCATGCGCCAATGGCGCAGGATGTTCGGTTTTCCAGCATGCCGTCCGCTCGCGCTCGGCACTGCTGCCGAGCGCGCGTGATCCTCGTCGACACGGCAGCTCGAGCGGCGCGGCGCATTGCCCCGTGCTCAGGCGCGATCTAAGTACGAGACTCGCTCGGCCGTACGAACGTTCGGAGCGTTCGACGACGCCCTGCTCCGCGAGCACCGATCACCCATGCTTCCCATCCGCCTCCGCGGAGCCACGGCTCACAACCTCAAGTCCGTCGATCTCGACCTCGCTCCTGGCGAGCTCGTCGCGCTGACCGGGCCCAGCGGCGCTGGCAAGTCCTCGCTCGCGCTCGACACGCTGTACGCCGAAGGTCAACGACGCTTCGTCGAGAGCTTCAGCCCGTACGCGCGACAGTTCCTCGAGCGCCTCGAGCGTCCGCCCGTCCGTTCGCTCGAGCCGGTCGCCGCGACCGTCGCGGTCGACCGACGAGCTCCGGTCAAGTCGAGCCGCTCCACCGTGGCGACGTTGACCGATCTCGAGCCCTATCTTGCGGCTCTGTTCGCGTGTGAAGCCGTACCGACTTGCCCCGACTGCGGCGAGGCGGCGGTCGCAACGAGCGCGGGCGATGCTGCACAGCGCGCGCTCGCAGCTCTTCAGGATCGGCGCGCATCGATCAGCTACCCCGTTCGCGTCGAGACAGCCGAGGCTTACCTCGAGCTCCGCGAAGCGCTCGTGAAGGACGGCTATCGCCGGCTCATCGTCGGAGGCGCCGTTCGCGACATCGACGACGTGAAGCCGAGCGAGGCAGGCCGTCCCGACATCGCGGTCGAGGTCGTCGTCGATCGCTTGAAGCTCGCCGAGAGCGAGAGTCGTCGCCTCCAGCAAGCGATCGAGGTCGCGTGGGAGCGGAGCGACGGGCGCGCCGAGCTCCGCGCCGAGCGCTCCGCGACCGAGATCGAAGAAGGCCAGCATGGTCACGCGCACGTCCCGATCGCGCGTGGCCTCGTCTGCCGTTCGTGTGCGCGCTCGTTCGAGCCGCCTCGCCCCGCGCTATTCTCGTACAACTCTCCGCTCGGCGCGTGCTCCGATTGCCGCGGCTTCGGGCGCGTGATCGCCGTCGACTGGGACAAGGTCATCCCGGACACGGACAAGTCCATCGCAGACGGCGCGATCAAGGCATGGTCCGGCCGATCGAGCGAGTGGGAGCGCGGCGTGCTCGAGCGCTTCGCGAAGAAACGGAAGATCCCGCTCGACGTCCCCTGGTCGAAGCTGACCGACGAGCAGCGCCGCCTCGTCATCGAGGGCGAAGGCACCTGGAACAACGGCAAGTACCCGGGCGTCGCCGCGTGGTTCAAGTGGCTCGAGACGCGGACGTACAAGATGCACATCCGCGTCTTCCTCTCGCGGTACCGCGACTACGTCCCGTGCGCGACGTGCTCCGGCGCACGACTCAATCCGACGGCCCGCACGTACCGCGTCGCCGGTCTCGACCTCGGCGGATGGCATGCGCTCACGGTCGAGGACGCTCGCGCTCGCCTCGAGGGGGTGAATCCCCAGGGCCCGCAAGGAAAGCGGGTGAAGTCCGAGCTCGCATCGAGGCTCTCGTACCTCGATGCGGTCGGGCTCTCGTACCTCACGCTCGATCGGCAGGCGCGCACGCTTTCCGGTGGAGAAGCGCAGCGTGCGAGCCTGACGACCGCGCTCGGCGCTTCGCTGACCGGCTCGCTCTTCGTGCTCGACGAGCCGACCGTCGGTCTGCATGCGATGGACATCCCGCGCCTCGCGAAGGCGATGGACGAGCTCGCGCGCGCAGGCAACACCGTCCTCGTCATCGAGCACGATCGCGCCGTCGTCGAGAGCTGCGATCGCGTCATCGAGATGGGGCCCGGCGCGGGTCCGCACGGCGGAGAGCTCCTCTTCTCCGGCACGCCCGCCGAGCTCGCGAAGAGCGCCACGCCGACAGGTCGCGCGTGGCGGAAACACGTCGATGCTCGTCGTGAGCGCAGGAAGCCCGATGCGTGGATGGATCTCCGTGGCGCCCGCGAGAACAACCTCGCGATCGAGCAGCTGCGTGTCCCGCTCGGCGTGCTCTGCGCCGTCACGGGCCCGAGCGGTTCGGGAAAGAGCACCCTCGCCGAGGACATCCTCTATCGCGCGATCGCGCGGCGCTCCGGCGAGAGCGGCGTTCCGACGCCGGGCGACTTCGAGGAGCTGGACGGCGGCGACGAGCTCTTGCGAGCGGTCCTCGTCGATCAGTCTCCGCTCGGACGCACGGCGCGCGGCAACGCCGCCACGTACACGAAGGCCTGGGACCGTGTCCGCATGCGCTTTGCTGCGGAGCCCGAGGCGCTTCGTCGAGGCCTGTCGGCGGCGTCGTTCTCGTTCAACGTCCCCGACAAGGGTCGCTGCGAAGCGTGCTCGGGCGAGGGCTACGAGACCGTCGAGATGCAGTTCCTCGCGGACGTGATGCTCCTCTGCCCCGTCTGTCAGGGCAAGCGCTTCAACGCCGACGTCCTCGCCGTCACCACGACGGGTCCGACTGGGGCCAAGTCCGTCGCCGACGTCCTGGCGATGACCGTCGAGGAGGCGCTCGCGTTCCTCTCGCCGAAGGAGAGCCGCGACTACGTCCTCGAGCGCGCGCTCCAGCCGCTCGTGCAGGTCGGCCTCGGCTACTTGCCCCTCGGGCAGCCGCTCTCGACGCTCTCCGGAGGCGAGGCGCAGCGCCTGAAGCTCGCTCGCGCGCTCTCGAGCGAGACGGCGGGGACGCTCTTCGTCGTCGACGAGCCGAGCGCGGGCCTCCACGCCGAGGACGCAGCCCACGTCGTCGGCGCGCTGAAGCAGCTCGTCGCGCAAGGCGCATCGGTCGTCATGGTCGAGCACGATCTCTCGGTCGTGTGCGAGGCCGATTGGGTAATCGACCTCGGTCCCGGCGGAGGCCCGCGCGGCGGACAGGTCGTCGCCGAAGGTCCGCCCGAAGCGATTCGCGAGACCGACACGAAGACGGGCGAGGCGCTCCGCGCGATGTCGAACGCCGACGCTCGGACCTGGCGAGATCAGCGCGACCGCGAGCAGCGCCCCGACGCGCCCGATGCGATCAACGTGCATCATGCACGCGAGCACAACCTCAAGGACGTGTCGTGCAAGGTGCCTCACGGCAAGCTCTGCGTCGTCACCGGCCCGAGCGGATCGGGTAAGAGCTCGCTCGCCTTCGACGTCGTCTTCGCCGAAGGGCAGCGGCGCTTCATGGAGACGCTGACGCCTTACGCGCGGCAGTTCCTCCCGACGTTGCCCCGACCCGACGTCGATCTCGTCACCGGCGTCCCGCCGTCGATCGCCCTCGAGCAGCGGACCTCACGCGCCGGCGCCAACTCCACGGTCGCGACGGTCACCGAGATCGCCCACTACCTCCGTCTCCTCTACGCGAAGGTCGGCGATCTCCATTGCCCCAAGTGCGGCGGTCACGTGGCGCCGAGCTCGCCGGACGAGCTCTTCGCCCGCCTCCGAGGATTGAAGGGCAAGCGCACGGTCTACTCGCCTGCCGTCCGCGCGAGGAAGGGTACATACCTCGACGTCTTCACGGCCGCCTCGCGCGCCGGTGTCCAGACCGCGCGCGTCGACGGTGCGATCGTCGCGATCGAGCCCCCGCCGAAGCTCGCGAAGACGAAGGAGCACTCGATCGATCTCATCGTCCACTACGGCACGCTCGACAAGCTCGATCGCGCCGTGTTCGATCGCGCGCTCACATGGGGCGGAGGCGCGATCCGCATCGCGTCGGGCACGCCGAGCGGCGAGGCGGCTCCCGGCGAGGAGCTCCTCTCCACTGCACGCGCGTGCGCGCGCTGCGGCACCGGCATCCCCGAGCTCGATCCCCGCTGGTTCTCCTTCAACACGAAGCAGGGTCAGTGCGAGGCGTGCGAGGGCACCGGTCTCCGCGGCGGACTCGTCGACGAAGAAGACGACGGCAAGCCGCGCGAGAAGTGCCGCGTGTGCCATGGCGATCGCCTCGCGCCGATCCCGCGCAGCGTGCGCCTCGGCGGCGAGACGTACCCGCGGATCATGGACCTGAGCGTCGCCGCGGCGCTCGCGAAGGTCGAGCAGCTGTCGCTCGAGGGAAAGAACGCGAAGATCGCAAAGGCGCCGCTCGCCGAGCTCGTCCGGCGGCTCCGCTTCGTCGTCGAAGTCGGCCTCGGTTACCTCGGCCTCGGTCGCGCCGCGAACACGCTCTCCGGTGGCGAGATGCAGCGTCTTCGCCTCTCGGCACAGCTCGGAAGCGGCCTCACGGGCGCGCTCTACGTGCTCGACGAGCCGACGATCGGCCTCCACCCGCGCGATACGAAGCGCCTCATCGCAAACCTCCGTGCTCTCGTCGACACGGGATCCACGGTCCTCGTCGTCGAGCACGACGCAGAGACGATCCTCGCGGCCGACCACCTCACCGATCTCGGTCCCAGCGGAGGAAAAAGCGGCGGCCACATCATCGCGGAAGGCCCGCCCGCCGCCGTGCTCGCGAGCCCCGGCTCGCCCACCGGTCAGGCGCTCCGCGAGCCGCTCGGGATCGTTCGTCCGCGCCGCCCGATGAGCGACGCCTGGATCGAGCTCGAAGGCGCGCGCACGAACAACCTGAAGGACGTCACGTTCCGCGTCCCGGTCGGCCGCATGTGCGTCGTCGCCGGCGTCAGCGGATCGGGCAAGAGCACGCTCGTGCAGCGCGTCTTCTTCCCCGCGCTACGTCACAAGCTCGGTCTCGTCGCGCCCACGCCCGGACCGCACGGATCGATCAAGGTGCCCAAGATCGTGCGGCGCGCGCTCGCCGTCGATCAGTCGCCGATCGGACGCACGCCGCGCTCGGTGCCGGCGACCTTCCTCGGAGTCTGGGACGAGATCCGGAAGCTCTTTGCATCGCTGCCGGAGTCGAAGGTCCGCGGATGGACCGCGGCGCGCTTCTCGTTCAACACGCCGCACGGCGGCCGCTGCCCGGCCTGCGATGGTCAGGGCTCGATCGTGGCGGAGATGTCGTTCCTGCCCGAGGTCGTCACGCCATGCGAGACGTGCCAGGGCGCGCGCTTCGAGCCCGCGACGCTCGACGTGCGCTGGGCGGGGCTCAACATCGGCGACGTGCTACGGCTCTCCGCCGAAGACGCCGCGAACGTCTTCGCAGCTCATCCGAAGATCTCGCGTCCGCTTCGGACGCTGAGCGAGCTCGGCGTCGGCTACGTCTCGCTCGGCCAGGGCTCGAACACCCTGTCCGGCGGCGAGGCGCAGCGTCTCAAGCTCGCGAGCGAGCTCACGGCGGGCGCGGCCCACGAGCCGACGGTCTACGTCCTCGACGAGCCGACGACCGGCTTGCACCTCGCCGACGTCGCGCGCCTCGTTCGCGTGCTCGATCGACTGGTCGAGCGCGGCGACACGCTGGTCATCGTCGAGCACCACCCCGACGTCATCGCGAACGCGGACTGGGTGGTCGAGCTCGGCCCCGAAGCCGGCGAGACCGGTGGACGCGTCGTCTTCGAGGGCGAGCCGAAGGCGCTCCTCAAGAAGAAGACGGCGACCGGACGCGCGCTCGCCACGCCTGCTCGCCGTGGCGGGCCCGCATTCGCGGCGGAGTGACGTTCTCGCCGATCGTGCAGCGCCCCGGCGAATGGGCGCCATGCTGCGTGCGGCCCATACGGCCGAGCTCACGACGTTTGGTGCCACACTGTCCCGTGCGCGACACGAAGCCCGAGCAGCGTGGTCTTCGCCCTACGCGCGAAGTCTCGCGAGCTTCTCGGGCTCCGCGTGCAAAAGCGGATGGGCACGAGCAGTGCACCTTGCTCGGGCACTGTGGATCGAGGTCTTTGCGTAGTCTTGACGATGATGACGGGAGCGGCGCTCTTCGCCGCCGAAGCGTGCAGCGGAGGGAGTGAGCATCCGCCTGTAGCCACGGACGTCGGCCATGCGCCCGGGATCGGTGGTGGTGGCACCTCCGGCAACGGCGGCAGCACTGGCGCCGACGGCGGCAATACGACCAGCAGCGGCGGAACGTCGGGCACCACCAGCAGCGGCGGCAGCTCCGGAAGCACGAGCAGCGGCGCCTCCGACACGACGAGCAGCGGCGGAACCTCGGACGTGAATCCGGGTGACACCCGGGTCCCCGGTCCGATCGCGCCTTCGGCCGACGGCGGTTGAAGCGCGCGTCGAGCGAGCTTTCGTCGAGGAGAGCTCGCGACGCGCACCGTCTTGCCCAATCACGGCAGGCAGCAGAGCGCGCCCATCCAGTGCTTGCTCGAGCCGTACGAATGCAGCTCCGCTGGACGGACCGCACAAGTAGCTGCGAAAGGGGGAGAGTTTCGGTATCAAGAAGAGCATGGTCACGCCGGCGATCCGCGTCGTGCAGGGCGTCCCGTCGGACGGCCAGATGGCGGTCGTCGTGCCCGCGGGTGGGGCGGCGAGATGAGCGCTGCATCGAAACCGGAGAAGGACGCGAAGACGGACGGCCTCGACGAGCCGAACAAGCGCGCCCGGGACGACGGGAAGGACGACGGAGACGACGCGCCGGTGCACTCGTCCGCTGCGAAGAAGGGCGAGACGCCTTACCGAGGCGCGATCGGCGGCGGCCCTGAGCCCCGCGAGACGCGCACCATCTGGCAGCGTGCGACCTACCGCTGGACGGCGATCACCGTCGTCATGGCGGCGCTGCTCATCCTCTACAGCTACCACCCGTACTACAAGAACCAGCAGTTCACGCCGTTCAAGACGATCTTCCCGCCGGCGTTCGTCCTCTGGCTCGTCTTCGGGATCTTCTACGTCAAAGCGACGCTCGAGAAGTTCCACGAGCGACGGTACGTCCTCCGCGACAGCGGCCTCCACCTCCTTCTCCTCGCGAAGGCCGGCTTCGATGAAGCCATCTCCTCGGGCGTTCGGCGCGCGGTCTTGCTGTTCGGCGGCACGGCGGTCCTCCTCGGGGCAGGACGCGCGCTCACCCCGACGACGAGCTTCTGGCATCGCGACATCCCGACCGCGGCGCTCTTCGGTGCCGGGCTCGTCGTCGCGATCCTGCTCGCGCGCCAGCTCCGGCCGAAGCGCATCGCGCGGCTGATCAAGAACCGCCGCATCAAGACGACGATCCTCGCGATCGTCGTGAAAGCGTTCTTCACGCCGCTCATGACCGGCTTCGTCGTCGGCCACCTCAATGGCATCTCGCGCGCGTGGCTGAACCACAAGCACCTCGCGCCGATGGATTTCAAGGTCCCGAATGGCGCGAGCATCTTCACGTCGGTCCAGCTCTGGTGGACCAACGTGGGCTCGCGGCTCGGGGATCTGATCCCGTCGGGTCACGACTTCGCCGGCCTCGTCCAGCCCTGGGCGTGGACGCGAGGCGACGTGAGCTGGGGCCTCGGCCTCACCTACGACATCATCTTCGCCGTCGACTGCGGCTGGGCGCTCTTCGGATACGCCTCCGAGAGCCGCTGGCTCGGGAACAAGACGAGAAGCGTCGAGCCGACCGCGTTCGGATGGCTCGTGTGCCTCGCCTGCTATCCGCCGTACAACAACGTCCTCGGCACGTACCTCCCGCTCGAGAACGGCTCGCAGCTGATCTCGAGCGACCCGCTGCACACCGGCCATCTCGTGCTTCGCGGCGCTGTCGTCTTCCTGTTCGCGATCTATGCGGCAGCGACGGTCTCGTTCGGGTTCAAGTTCTCGAACCTGACGAACCGGGGCATCGTCTCGCGCGGACCGTACCGGTTCGTTCGCCACCCCGCCTATCTCTGCAAGTGCAGCGCGTGGTGGCTCGAGCACGTGCCGACGATGACGCTGACGAAGGCGTTCTTCCTCACGCTCCTCTGCGGCGTGTACGCGCTCCGAGCGTGGACGGAAGAGCGCCATCTCGGGATGGACCCCGAGTACCGCGAATACAAGAAGAAGACGCCGTGGGTGCTCTTCCCTGGCGTGTACTGACGCTGGCGCGCCTCGGCTCGCAGCTCGCGCGAAGGCTGAACCCGCGCTACGAATGTTGTGATGCCCA
>JAEXCN010000229.1 GCA_023402175.1 Pseudomonadota bacterium
ACGCCGAGGAGGACGAGCCCGGCAGCGCCGGTGATGATGCCGCCGAGGCGCATGTCCTTCTCGTCGTCGAACTTGGACGCCGTCGTGATGAGCACTCCGCCGACGAACGCCGCTGCCGTGCCGGCGACGATGAGCCGCGTCCCGATGCGGTGCATGAGGAGGTTCCCCGGCTCGACTTGCAGATGGAGGTTTCCGCTCTCGGAAGGCAGCGTGAACTTGCCGCTTGCAGTGACGTCGTTGCCGCGAGCGACGCGGTACATCGAGTGCCGATCGAGATCGACCCTGCACGGCGCGACGCAGACCTGCTCCCACTTCTCGCTCTGCCGGTGGGTCGGCACGACGAACGCGAACCGCCCGAACGTCTCCTCGGTCGTGATGCGCCGCTCGAGGATCGCGTGCTTCTCCGTGCCCGAGTCGATCGTCGTCGGCACGCGCGGTCCGTGTGCAGCTGTCTCGGGAGCGCCGAGCATTGCTCCTGGCGGCGGCGGCGCGGCGGGTGGGATCGGCGGCGCGGGTGGCGCGGGTGGCGCGGGCGGCGCAACGGGAGCGGACGGTGGGATCGGCGTCGGCGGCACTTGCTCCTGCGCCGAGGCCGTCGCGCTCGCGAAGAGCGGGAGAGCGCCGAGCGCGCCGACCGATGCGAACCTGTAGAAGGAGAGCCGCCGGAGCATGCGGATTTCATACAGCGTGTGCATGAGGGCGGCTGCTCGAATGAATCAGAAGACATCGAGATGAGCGCGCTCGCCGCGGCCCACGATCCCGTTCGCGGACGTGTGCCTCACTTCCGCGGCGGCACGCGCGTGCGACCTGCTACACGAGAGGCGGAGAAGAGCGGCGTCTACTCGTTCGAGCGGAAGGAGGAAGCGAAGCTCGAGCCCGACACGCTTCGCCGCTTCGAGAAGAACGCGAAAGCGTGGAAGTGGTTCGAGGGGCAGGCGCCCTGGTACCGGCGCACGGCGTTCCACTGGGTCGTGAGCGCGAAGAAGGCGGAGACGCGCGGGCGTCGCTTCGAACAGCTCCTCGAGGACTCCGCGAACGGCCGGAGGATCGCCCCGCTCACCTCGCCGAAGGCAAAGACCTCCAGCGCAGACCGCGCGTGAGCTCGACGATGCCACGCCGCGCCCGGCAGGGCTGTGGTGGCGCGACGTCGGAGAAACCATGGGACGTTGTGATAACGTCGCCGCCGTGACGACGCCGACGCCAGCGCCGCGCCGATTTCGCTGGGGTACGGCCGTGCGTGCCGTTGCGGGGGTGGCGATCATCGCCGTCGTCGTGACGCGCGTCCCCCTGCGTGATCTCGCGGCGCGCTTCGCGCAGATGCGCGCGAGCGACGTCGCGATCCTCGTGTTCCTGGCGTGTCTCCAGATGTCCACGGGCGTCGGTCGCTGGTGGCGCTTGCTCTCCCGCGTCGGCGAACGGCCGCCGCTCTCGGCCGTGTGCCGCGATCTCCTCGTGGGCGCCCTCTTCAACACGTTTCTCCCGACGAGCTTCGGCGGCGACGTCGTTCGCGCAATCCGGATGAGCCGCCGCCTCGAAGCCCCTCATCGCGCGTGGTCGACGTCGTTGTTCGAGCGCCTCGTGGGATTGCTCACGCTCGCGCTCGCGGGGGCCGTCGCTGCGCTGTTCGTGATGGGCAACGCCCTGCCCTCGCGACAGCGCGTCGTCATCGTCTGCGTCGCCCTCGCGCTCGGAGTCGCGTTCTTCTTTGCCTCGACGCCGTTGCGGATCCTCGTCGGCGTTCTGGAGAAGCGCCTCCCGTCGGCGTTCATCGCTGACGTGCGAGGGGTCGTTGCCGACCTCGAGGGCCCGCTCACGAAGACGGCGCTGCGACTCGAGACGTTCGCCTGGTCGCTCTCTGGATTCCTTGCCAGCGTCGTGTACGTGCTCGCGGGTGCGCGAGCGCTGGGCGCGGCGGAATTCGGCCTCGCCGCCGTCGTAGGGCTTCCCATCGTCTCGGTGCTCTCGATCGCGCCTGTCAGCCTGGGCGGGCATGGCCTCCGCGAGGGTCTATTCGTCGTCGTGCTCGGGATGCTCGGTGTGCCGAAGGACGTCGCGCTCGGCATTGCGCTGATCGCGCTCGCCTACAACATTTTCTTCGCGCTGCTCGGCGGTGCCGTGTCGCTCGTCGAGCCGACGACGCGCGTGAAGGCCGTCACGCAGGCGTAGTAGCCACGCCGAGCGATCCTTCAGGAAGCCGGGCGGGCGAGCGCGCTCAAGACGGGCGTCTCGCCGAGCGTCGAGCGAACCACGAGGCGCTCGAGAGCGATCGTCTCGAAGCCACACCGCTCGAGGAGCCGACGGAGCGAGCGCTCATCGAAGAAGTTGATGTGTTCGTGCATCTTCACGAAGCCGAGCGGCGGCATCGTCTCGTACTTCGTCCGGAACAGCGTCGAGTAGAGATCGACAGCGACGAGCAGTGGCGGAACGCGCCCGAGCGTGGAGAGGTACGTACGGTAGGCGTCGGACTTGCCGAGCCAGCGCAGCGCCATGCGCTCGAAGGGAAGCTCGACGTAGAGCACCGAATCGCTCGCCCGCATCAGCGGGCGCACTTGATCGAGCACGGCCTTCGGCTCGGAGCAGTGCTCGAGCACGTGACAGAGGAGGACGAGATCGAAGCGCCTCTCGGCGAGGTCGCTCGTGCTCCCGATGCGCGTGACGCCGTTCACCGGATGCGTTCCGGAGATCTCGTAGACGAAGCGCTCCTTACCGATACCCTCCGGGATCATCTGCCCGCGATCTCCGCCGAAGTCGAGGATCGCGTCGAGCTTGCTGACGTCGGCGTTGCGGCGGATGAAGCGATCCACGAACTCGCGTCGAGCGTGCGTGACCTCTTCGCTCCCCCCGAGCGCGTCGTTCACTTTCCGCGTGTACCAGGGCTCGTGACGATTGCGCTCGCGGAAGTAGCGATCGCCGCGGTAACCCGCGTAGAGGCGATCGGCCTCGGCGTCGGTCAGGCGATCTTCGAAGAAGCGGAAGCCACACGCGTCACACTCGAGGAGGCGGGTGGGGCTGGGGCGCGAGCCGAAGACGTACGACGAAAGGAACGACGAGACGATCGCCGGGTACGCATCGTACTTCGTCGAGTCGCAGCAAGGGCACGCGCGGGCTGTGTACGTCATGACGCCGATGCTGGTGATGAGGCCGCTTCGCCGTTCTTCGGAGCCGGTGTGACGGCTCGGGGTGGCGGCGGTGGGGCGCACGGGCGTGCGCGCGAGGCGAGCCGCTCCGGCGGGAAGTTGATGCGCTCCCGCTCGACGACGAGCGGCAAGCGGCGCACGTGTTGCTGGATGCTCGAGACGTATTCCCCGAGGACGCCGATGAAGAAGAGGAGGGCGCTCGACATCAAGAAGACACCGATGACCACTGGCGCGAGACCGAGCTGGAACTGATTCCAGAAGACGAGCTTCGCGACGAGATAGAGGAAGCCGACGAACGCGCAGAACGCGGAGAGGAAGAAGCCCGCCATCGACGCGAGGCGCATCGGGATGCGCGAGTGCGTGGTGATGCCGAGCATCGCCATGTCGTAGAGGACGTAGAAGTTCGCCTTCGTCTTCCCCCTCTTCCGTTCGGGCTGCGTGAAGGGGACGCGCGCGATGTCGAATCCGATCTCGCTGATGAGGCCGCGAAGGTAGGGGTACGGATCTTCGATCGTGCGGAGCACCTCGATGACGCGCCGATCGTAGAGACCGAACCCGGTGAAGTGCTGGAGCAGCTCCACGGAGGCGAGCCGGCTGACGAGCCGGTAGTAGAGGGATCGGAAGAACCACATCACGCGCGACTCCGCGGTGTCCGTCTTCACCGCGGCGACGATCTTGTAGCCCTCTTCCCACTTCTTCACGAACTGCGGGATCAGCTCCGGCGGATCCTGGAGATCCGACGCCATCGCGATCGTGACATCGCCTTCGCTCTGGAGGAGCGCGTAATAAGGAGAGCGGATGTGACCGAAGTTTCGCGCGTTGATGATGACGCGCACGCGCTCGTCCCTGGCCGCGAGCTCACGGAGGCGCTCGACGGTGGCGTCGGTCGACGCGTTGTCGATGAGGATCAGCTCGAACGTGTAGCCGGGGAGAGACTCGATCGCGGCCTTCACCCGCTCGTAGAGATCGCTGACGTTGCCTTCCTCGTTGTAGCAGCCGCTGACGACGCTGATGTGAGGCATGCGTGGCCCTCAGCTCGCGCGAACGGCTTCGATGAACGTGCCCGCCATCGACTCGAGCATCTCGTCGGTGAGGCCCGGGTACACGCCGAGGAAGAGGCCGCCGTTCATGATGTCGTCCGCAACGGAGAGCGGGCCGACGACGCGGTGCGGGATCTTCTTGTAGGCAGGCTGCCGGAGAAGATTGCCGCCGAAGAGGCGGCGGTGACCGATCTTCCGCTCGTCGAGGAAGCGGCAGATGCGCGTGAGCCTCTCGTGGTCCGGCTCGCGCATGACCATGAGGAAGCCGAACCAGCTCGGCTCGCTCTTCGCCGTCGGCTCGGAGAAACGGAACTGGTCTTCGATCGGCGCGAGGAGCTCGCGAAGGCGCGCCCAGTTCTTCCGGCGCGCGGCGACGAAACCGTCGATGCGTCGGAGCTGGACGCGTCCGATCGCCGCCTGGATGTCCGTCGGCTTCAGGTTGTAGCCGATGTGGCTGTAGACGTATTTGTGGTCGTAGCCCTTCGGCAAGGACTCCCAGTCCCAATCGAAGCGCTTCGCGCACGTGTTGTCCTTGCCGCTCGCGCACCAGCAATCTCGACCCCAGTCGCGGATGCTCTCGAGGATCGTCCGGAAGCGCGCGTCGCGCGTGTAGATCGCGCCGCCCTCGCCCATCGTGATGTGGTGCGGCGGATAGAAGCTCGAGGTCGCGAGGTGACCGAACGTGCCCGTCTTCTTCCCGTCGTAGAGCGAGCCGAGCGCGTCGCAGTTGTCCTCCACGAGATAGAGGTTGTGCTGCTTGCAGAACGCGGTGACCGCGTCGAGATCGAACGGGTTGCCGAGCGTGTGCGCGAGCATCACCGCGCGCGTCTTGTCGCTCAGGGCGGGCTCGAGGCGAGAGACGTCGATGTTCGCCGTGCGCGGATCGACGTCGACGAACACCGGGATGCAGTTCGCCTGCAGGATCGGGTTCACTGTCGTCGGGAACGACGCGGCGACCGTGATCACCTCGTCGCCGGGGACGATCGGCCGCTCGAGGGTGGGGCTCGTCAGCGTCATGAACGCGAGGAGGTTCGCGCTCGACCCTGAGTTCGTGAGCACCGCGTGCTTGATGCCGATGTACTTCGCGAGCTCTTTCTCGAAGGCGGCGCCCTCGGGGCCGAGCGTCAGCCAGAAGTCGAGGCTCGACTTCACGGCCGCTTCGACCTCTTCGTGGTCGAACACGCGGCCGGCATACGGAATGGGCGTCGTGCCCGGCATGAACAGCGAGCGCTTGCTCGATTTTCGACGCTGGAGCTCGCGCGTCATGGCGAGGATGCGAGCTTCGAGCTCGGCTTCGGACAGATCGCTCATGTCGCTCATGTTCGGCTCCGCCATGACGACGTCGCGGGCAGGCCGGACGCATCGGAGATCCAAGGCGCGTCGCCGCTCTTCCAGTACTCCTCGAGCCGCTCCCAGTCGCGGTACGTGTCCATGCACTGCCAGAAACCGGTGTGCTCGAAGACGGAGAGCTGCCCTTCGTGCACGCAGCGCTCGAGCGGCGCGCGCTCGAGGATGCACGATGGGTCGGTGGAGAGGTACTCGAGGAAGGAGTGCTCGAAGAAGAAGAACCCGCCGTTGATGAGGCCAGCGCCGACCTGCGGCTTCTCGTTGAACGACTGCACCTTGCCCTCGACGTGCTCGATCTCGCCGAAGCGGCTCGGCGGCCGGACGCCGGTGACCGTCGCCTTGCGTCCGTGCGAGCGGTGGTACCGGAGTACGTCCTCGAGCTTCACGTCCGCGACGCCGTCGCCGTAGGTGACGGCGAAGGTCTCGCCCGGCGTCAGGTACTTTGCCGCACGCGCGAGGCGCGCGCCGGTCATCGTCATCGCTCCGGTCTCGACCAGCGTGACCTTCCAGCTCGGGCCGTCGGTGGTGACGCCGTGGTACTCGATCGAGCCCGGACGTCCGAGCTCCACCGTGAAGTCGCGATTGAACGCCTCGTAGTTGAGGAAGTACTCGCGGATGACGTGGCCCATGTAGCCGAGGCAGAGGACGAACTCGTTCATCCCGGCCGCCGCGTACATCTGCATGATGTGGACGACGATCGGAATGCCACCGACCCGCACCATCGGCTTCGGGACCGACTCCGTGTACTCGCGGAGGCGCGTACCCATGCCGCCGCAAAGAATGACGACCTTCATCCTGGATGCGCCTCCTTCTGCGTCCCGACTCGGTGAGTCTCGACCCAAGAAACCTTTCGCGCCGCGGCGTCCTTCGTGAACGCGGCGATCTGCTTCGACGTCTCTTCGCGGCCGTCTCGTCCGGCGAAGACCGCGCCGTACCACGCCATCGTCTCGTCGACTGCGCGATCGATGTCCCAGACCGGGGACCAGCGGAGATGCCGCCTCGCCTTGTCGGTCGAGAGCATGAGCGACGCCATCTCGTGCCGGGACGGATCCGTGTTGCCGACCTCGATCGGATGGCCGCCGAGCTGCGTGGTCGCGCGCTGCGCGATCTCCAGCACCGTACGAAAGCCGTCCGTCGACGGGCCGAAGTTCCAGCCGTCGACGTAGCGGTGTCCGTCTTTCCCCGCGAGGAGCGCGCCGAGCCACAGGTACCCCGAGAGCGGCTCGAGCACGTGTTGCCACGGACGGATCGACTCCGGATGCCGGAGCACGAGCGTGTCTTTTCTCTGGATCGACCGCACGAGGTCGGGGATGAGCCGATCGGCGGCGTAGTCGCCGCCGCCGATGACGTTTCCCGCACGGGCCGAGGCGACGCGGATGTTCGAGGTCGGCCCGAAGAAGCTTCGGACGTACGAGGACGTCACGAGCTCCGCGCACGCCTTGCTCGCGCTGTAGGGATCCGAGCCGCCGAGGCGATCGGTCTCGCGGCACGCGTAGCCGCCGGTGTCCTCGTAGCACTTGTCCGTCGTCACGATGACGACGGCGCACGCGCGTCCGGCACGGCGGACACCGTCGAGGAGGTGCACGGTCCCCATCACGTTGGTGCCCATCGTGAGCACCGGATCGTCGTAGGACGCGCGCACGATCGGCTGCGCGGCGAGGTGGAAGACGAAGTCGGGCTTCACCTCCTCGATCCGCGCCGCGAGCTTCGCGCCGTCGCGGACGTCGCCGCGAGCGTCGTCCACACACTCGCCGACCCTCGCGACCGTGAACAGATCGGGGCTCGTCGCCGGATCGAGCGCGTAACCGAACACGTCCGCGCCGAGCTCTTTCAGCCAAAGGCTGAGCCAGCTTCCTTTGAAGCCCGTGTGCCCGGTGACGAGCACCCGCCGGCCGGCGTAGTGAGACCGCATCGGGCGCAATACGTAGCACAGGAGCCGCAACCGAGGCCCCGGAAGCTGGGCGCCCAGGCCGTCTCGGGGCGCGCTTCCGGTCGGGCTGCCGTCTTGCTCGTTTACCCATCCGTCGATGGGCCGTGCCGAGCCTGGCGAGGGGGCGGAACCGTCCCTTTGCGTCACGAGGCGCCTCGGTGCCGACGCGTCATAGATGCCTCGATGCCGACGCGTGATAGATGGGGAGCTCGATGGACCTCGTCGCACGGACGGATCTCGAAGAGATCCTCGAGACCACCGAGGACGTTTGGAGGTCGCTCGACGGCGGTCGCCTCTTCGTGACCGGGGCGACGGGCTTCTACGGTGTCTGGCTCCTCTCCGCGCTGGCCCACGCCACGCGTCGCCTCGACCTTCGCGTGCGGATCGTCGTCCTCACGCGCGACCCTGCCAGCGCCCGCGCGAAGTACGGAGCCGTTCTCGACGCGCTCGGCGCGGAGCTCCTCGCAGGGGATACGCGGACCTTCGCCTTCCCGGCGGGAGCGTTCTCGCACGTCATCCATGGCGCCACGTCGGCGAGCGCTTCGCTCAACGCGAGCGATCCGTTCGAGATGTTCGACGTCATCGTCTCCGGAACGCGACGCGTGCTCGAGCTCGCTTCGGCGGCGAAGTGCTCGCGCTTCCTTCTCATGAGCTCGGGCGCCGTCTACGGCCCGCAGCCGCCGGCGATGACGCACCTCGCCGAGACGTACGGCGGCGGCCCGAGCGCGCTCGACGTCGCGAACGCGTACGCGGAAGGGAAACGTGCCGCGGAGCTTCTCTGCGCGATCGCCGCGCGTCAATCCGGGTTCGAGCTCGTATCGGCGCGCGGCTTCGCGTTCGTCGGGCCACACCTTCCTCTCGATGCGCACTTCGCGATCGGGAACTTCCTCCGTGACGCGATCGCGGGCGGACCGATCCGGATCCTCGGAGACGGCACGCCGTACCGTTCGTACCTCTATGGCAGCGATCTCGCGACGTGGATGTGGACGCTGCTCGTCAGAGGTCGGTCGGGCGCCGCCTACAACGTCGGTTCGGACGACGGCCGGCCGCTCCGCGAGATTGCCGAACGCGTGGCCGCACATGCCGGCGTCGACGTCCACGTCGCGAAGAGCGCGCCGCCCCACCACGTGCCGGCCCGCTACGTCCCGGACGTCGCGCGTGCAACGAGCGAGCTTGGCCTGTCGATCCGCGTGCCACTCGACGAAGCGATCCAGAGGACGCTCGGATTCCTGAAGTCCTGAACGCGGCGCCGCCTTGCTCGAGCTCGAGGCCTCACCCCGTCGAGCTCCCCGCGCGGCCTCGTTCCTCGCGCGCTCGCGCCCGTGATAGGTTGCGTCTCGCATGAACGCCAAGGTCGAGCTCGACCGCCTGCTCTCCGAGTCGGTGCCGGCCGCACGTGCGCGGGCCGCGTCCGCGTTCGACGAGATCGCGGGCGGGCCGAGCACGCCGATCGTGCTGTTCGGGGCCGGCGGTCTCGGCAAGCGCACCGCCGAAGGGCTCACCCGGCTCGGGCGTCCTCCGGTCGCGTTCGCCGACAACAACCCGGCGCGCGCGGGCTCCACGCTCGCGGGGGCTCCCGTCATGTCGACGGCCGACGCCGTGGCGAAGTACGGAGACGATGCGGTCTTCGTCGTCGCGGTGTGGCGCGCCCCGGCGACGGAGCGGATGTCCGACCGCATCGACCAGCTCCGCGCGCGCGGGGCGAAGCGCGTCACGTCGTTCGCGACCCTCGGATGGAAACACCCCGAGGTGTTCCTGCCGTACTACTCGATCGACCTCCCGCATCGCGTCCTCGAGGCGGCGGACGACGTCGTCCGCGGCTTCGAGCTGCTCGACGACGAGCACTCGCGCGACCACTTCGTCGCGCATCTCCGGATGCGGCTCCATCTCGATTTCGCCGGGCTCCTCGAGCCGGATCCGGAGCCCGAGTACTTCGCGCCGGACCTCTACCGGCTCGCCGCCGACGAGCGCTTCGTCGACTGCGGCGCGTACGACGGAGATACGGCCCGCAAGCTCCTCGCGCTCGCGCCGAGCTTCGAAGGTCGCATCGCCTCGTTCGAGCCCGACGCCGCGACCTTCGCGCGCCTCGAGGCGTGGCGCAACGAGCAGCCACCCGCGCTTCGCGATCGGATCGACGTCCACCGTGCCGGCGTCGGAGCGCGCCGCGAGCGCGTGTCGTTCAACGACGGCGGCGGAACCGGGTCCGCGATCGGAGGCATCGGCAACGAGATCGAGATCGTTCCTCTCGACGAGGCCGTCTCCGCGATGCGGCCCACGCTCGTGAA
>JAEXCN010000323.1 GCA_023402175.1 Pseudomonadota bacterium
ACGAGGGTCCAGGTCGAGAAAAAGACGAGGCCCTCTCGCTCCCTCTCGGCTCCCTGTCGCCCTGTCTCACTGTGAATCTCGCAGGCGACGACATCGCGGACAGCGTGTGAGGAGTCAGGTCTCTGAGCGGCAGATGCTGCGCTCTCGCGCTGACGATGGCGGGAGATGAGACCAATGCTCAGGCTCTGAGCGACTGCCGCTCGGGCGCCGAATGGATGTCGATGGATCCGGAGCTTGCTTCGGCGCGTAGAGGCTTTGGTAAGCTGCCTACCCTTCGATGACGCTAGCGGACCCGCTCTCACTCGTCGGTACGACGGTCTCCGACAAATACGAGATCGAGAGGATCGTCGGAGAAGGCGGCTTCGCCGTCGTCTATCGCGCGCGGCACACGGTCTGGAACCGCCCGGTCGCGATCAAGGTGTTCCGCGCGCTCGGTGATCTCCCGCCCGATCGCCGCGTCGGCCTCGTCGAGAGCTTCATCCAGGAAGGCCGCCTCCTCGCGGAGCTGTCCGAGCGCTCGGCCGCGATTTGCCAGGCGCGCGACGTCGGAACGCTCCGCGCGCACGATGGGCGCGAGATCCCGTACATGGTCCTCGAGTGGCTCGAGGGCCGCTCGCTCGAGCAGGTGCTCGACGCGGAGAGAGCTGCGCAGCTCCCGCCGAGGACGCCCGAGCAGGCACTTCGCATCCTCGAGCCCGCCGCGGAGGCGCTTGCGCTCGCCCATCGAAAGGGCATCGCGCACCGCGACGTGAAGCCGGCGAACATCTTCATCCTCGGTGATCCGCGCGGCGACTTCACCGTCAAGCTGCTCGACTTCGGCATCGCGAAGGTCGTCCAAGACGCGCAGCGCCTCGGCGGATCGTTCGCGCAGACGCAGGGCGTCGTCTCGTCGTTCACTCCGGCGTATGGCGCACCCGAGCAGTTCTCGCGAGCGCAAGGAGCGACCGGCCCGTGGACCGACGTCTTCGCGCTGGCACTGATCTTCACCGAGCTCCTCACGCAGGAGTCGCCTCTTCGAGGTGACGATCTGACGCAGCTCGCGTTCGCATCGATGGACCCGCGTCAGCGGCCGACGCCGCGCACGTTCGGCGCGAACGTCTCCGATGCCCTCGAGACGGTGCTGCGTCGTGCGCTCGCCGTGTCGACGGACGAGCGATTCCGGTCGATGGGCGAGCTCTGGGACGCCCTACGAAGCGCGATCTCGATGGAGCCGTCGCGCGCCTTCGCGACGATCGATTCCTCGCGAACCGGCTCCAGTCCGCAACTGCCGCGCGCCGCGACGCAGCCTCTCGTCGGCAGCAGCATGGACGGCGCGCGCGGCGTGACGGGTCACGTGCAACCGGCTGTGCCGCCCGAGGCGAGGGGCGCGACGATGCCGGCGGCCGTCTCCGCCGTTTCCGCAAGCTCCTCTGCGACCGTCGAGAAGCGGGGTGGGGCGGCGGCGCTGTTCGCCATCGGCGGCGCCGGCGTGCTTCTCCTCGTCGGTCTCGTCGTCGCGGGCGTGTGGCTCTTCGCGCTCCGCGGCAAGGACGACGTTCGTCCTGCATCACCGGTGGCGAGCGCCGCGTCGTCGGCTGCGCCGGTGATCACTCCGCCACCGGCGACGTGTCCAGACGGGATGACGAAGATCCCGGGCGGCAAGTTCTTCATGGGCTCGGACGATCGCAAGGACGAGGAGCATGAACGTCCAGCGCACCAGGTGACGCTCAGCCCGTATTGCATGGACACGACCGAGGTGACGGTCGCCGAATACAAGGCCTGCAGCGATCGCGGCGAGTGCAAGCGAGCACCGAAAGAGAACGAGTGGGAAGGGATCGACAAGGCCGCCCACACCCTCTACGACCCGCTCTGCAACATCCGCGACCCCGAGGCCAAGGCGAGTCATCCGATCAACTGCATCGACTGGGAGCTCGCCGATGCTTTCTGCAAGGCGGTCGGGAAGAGACTGCCGAGCGAGGCCGAGTGGGAGTTCGCGACGCGCGGCTCCGACGGTCGCAAGTATCCTTGGGGCGACGATCCTCCGATGAGCGGCGGCTTCCTCAACGCTTGCGGCAAGGAGTGCGTCGCGTGGGGGAAGAAACATCCCGACCCCGACAATCCGCTCGTCGCGATGTACCCCGTCGACGACGGATTCGCGACGACGGCGCCGGCAGGCTCGTTCCCGAAGGGGGCCTCCCCGTGGGGCCTGCAGGACGTCGTCGGAAACGTTTGGGAATGGGTCGACGACTGGTACGCGCCGTACAGCGCCGACGCGGTGGCCGATCCGCGAGGTCCGGAGAGCGGGACCGAACGCGTCCTCCGCGGCGGCGCGTGGAACGGCTCCGATCCGGCCTGGGTCCGTCCGACCTATCGCTTCAAGAGCAATCCGAAGCTACGCAGCCACGGCATCGGCGTTCGCTGCGCGAAAACGCTCTGACGTCTCCGTTCACGATCGGCGGAGCTTGATTGCGCCCGAGCGGCTCTCACCGGGTCACGGGCAGCGTGCGGTTGGCGCGGACCGTCGTGCCCTCGACATGGGCCTCGAACTGCACCTCGTAGGTGCCTTCCCGCGGAGGCGCGAAGTAGCCACGGAACGGACTGGCGCCGACGGCAGCGACGACCACGCCGTTCGGCGCGAGGCCCGGGCCGGTGACGATGAACCGGGCGCCCGTGATCTCGTGATGGCTCGAGCCCGTGAGCACGCGGGCGACGAGCTCCGAGCGCACGCCGGCATGTGCGCGTCCGATCGGGACGTCGAGCGCCACATGCGGTCCGGCGAGCTCTCCGCCTGCATCGCCCGACGACGTCGCGAGCTCGTCGTCGTATTGCGCGAGGAGCAGCTTCGCCGTGCCGTCGGTCGTGTCGAGCTCGGACGCTGTTTTTGCGAGATCGCGCGCGCCAGTGACGTCGCCGCCGGAGCGCGCTGCCATCGCGCGCGTGACGACCTCGTGAGCTGCATCGGACTGGATCTTCGTCAGCTCCGAGTCGTCCGGCCACTTCGACAGGCCGAGCTTCACGAGCTCGCGGACGTTGTCGCCCGGAGGGTCCACGTATCGACCCTCTGCCAGTGCACGCCGCGTTCGCATCACGTGTGCTGTGTGCTCGGCGTCGCCGCGGTTCGCGAAGTGCTGCATCGCGAGCGCCGTCACCGCGACGCCGAGCAGGAACGCCAGGAGGATGACGGACGCGGTGTTCTTCTTTGCGCCCGGCCTCACCGAGGACGGCGAGCTCGGTACGGCGGGCGGGCGGGCGGAGAGCTCGCGAGGCGTCGGCTCGTCGGCCGCCGTGTCCGCGAGCGCAACGGCCGCACGGCGCGGCGTCAGGACGGGCGTGAGCGCTGCTTTCTCGAGCGCGGCCATCGGCGCCGGCTCGGCGCTCGCATCGTCGAGCGTTTCGTCCACGGTCCGCTTCGCCGTCGCGATGTCGACCATGCTCATCCGCGCGATGACGCCGACGTCCGAGATCGAGACGTTCGCTTCCTTCGCCGCGCCGGCAAGGGCGTTCCCGAGCGCACGCGCGCTCGGCGCGCGACGCGACGGATCTTTCGCGAGATTGTCCATGATCACGCGTGCGATCGGCTCGGGCACGTTCGCGGCCGCGGGCCAGGAGCGAAGCGGTGGAGGCGCATCGTGGATGTGCTTGATGAGGAGCCCCACAGGCTGCTCCGCGTCGAACGGCGTCCGCCCGGCGAGCAGCTGGTAGAGCATCACGGAGATCGAATAGACGTCGCCCGGCGGGCCGACCGTCGCGCCCTGCGCTCCCTCCGGCGAGATGTAACGCGCGGTGCCGAAGATGAGACCGGCGGCGGTCTCCATCGACTGCTCGCCGAGGCTGACCTTGGCGATCCCGAAGTCGAGCACCTTCACCCAGTCGCTCGTTTCGGCGCGGCGGATGAGCATCACGTTCTCGGGCTTGAGATCCCGATGGACGATCCCGCGCGCGTGTCCTTCGCCGACGGCATCGCAGATCTGCAGCATGATCGGCAGCGCCCGCTCGATGGGCAGCACGTCTCCGGCGGCCCTCCGTGCAGCGGAGAGGGACATGCCGTCGAGGTACTCCATGACGATGTACAGCGCGCCGTCGGCGAGCTGCCCCGCGAGGTAGACCTCGACGACGTGCGGATGCTGCAATCGGCTGGCGATCTTCGCCTCGCGGTGGAACCGCTGGACGAGCGGGAGATTGCCGGAGAGCTCGCGGTGGAGGATCTTCACGGCGACGTCGCGATCGATCCCGCGTTGGTGAGCGCGATACACGCGGCCCATCGCGCCGGCGCCGGCGACGCTCTTGATCTCGATGTCGCCGTGGATCACCGCTCCGATGTACGAATCGGAGTCGGGCGGAGAGTCGCCGCGAGGCTCGAGAGCGGTCCCGTCGTTCGGGCAGAAGACAGCCGCCTCCTCGAAGCTGTTACAGCATCGCGGGCACGTCCTCTTGCTGCGAGCCGCCGAGCCCACGTCGGGGATGTTAACGCCTTGCGCGGGCGAACCCGAAGTCGATCTGTGGTTCTTGCGGCGGCTCTTCGGCGGCGGCGGACACGGGCTCGATGCATCGCGGCCCTTCGTGGCGGACGTCGTTCACCCATCTCGAGACCGGGACCGCGACGA
>JAEXCN010000313.1 GCA_023402175.1 Pseudomonadota bacterium
ACGTCCATCTTCTCCTTGTCCGCGATGTCGTGCTCCTCCGGGTAGTACGTGGAGAGCGAGCAGACCATCGAGGACAGCACCGCCATCGGGTGGGCGGTCGACGGGAAGCCGTCGAAGAAGTGCTTCATGTCCTCGTGGATGAGGGAGTGGCGCGTGAGGAGGTTCGAGAAGCGGTCGAGCTCCGGCCTCGTCGGGAGGTTCCCGTAGATGAGGAGGTACGCGGTCTCGACGAACTTCGACTTCTCCGCGAGCTGCTCGATCGGGATGCCGCGGTAGCGCAGGATCCCCTTCTCTCCGTCGAGGAAGGTGATCGCGCTCTTCGTCGACGCGGTGTTCATGAACGCGGGGTCGAGCGTTACGAGCCCGGTCTTGTTGCGCAGGTTCGCGATGTCGATGGCCCGTTCGTTCTCGGTCCCCACGATGACGGGTGCCTCGAATGTCGAGTCCTTCAGTTTGATTTCGACCTTGTCGCTCATGGGTGCCTCACGTCTATCCCCGCAAATTTCGGGGAGTCTGCGGCGCGGGAGACGGCCCCTGGATGAAGGGGCCGCTGGGGAAGGGGAAAGCGGGGAGCGGGAATATAGGGAAGCTTGCGCGACGCGTCACCTCTACAAAGCGTGTCGGCTGCACCCGACACCGCTTCGTCTGAACACATGTCGAGCGGAATCGCTCGACGTGGTGCCGCACTCGATCTAGCTGCGCCACATCCGGCGCTGGTCCGCCTGCGCCTGCGAGAGGCGCCGCTGCTCTTGGACCATCGCCCCGTACGCGCGCGGGATCCGCGGATCGCGGCCGAGCGCGTACATGACCCGAAGCGCAGCCTCGGCGTCGTCGCTCGCGCGGTGCGCCTGTTCGAGCTTCACGCCGAGCCGTGCTGCCACGTCGCCGAGGGCGCGAGACTTCTCGTCGTGCTGGATGTCGCGCGCCCAGACGAGCGGGTCGACCCACTCGACCTCGCGGGTGAGCGCCGGGATCCCGGTCGTGTCGGCCTTCGCTCGGGCGAACTCGCTCATCATGAAGGCACGATCGAACAGCGCGTTGTACGCGGCCGGGATGCAGCCCCGCAGCGCCTGGCCGATCTCGGACACGACCTGCTCGAAGCGCGGCTTGTCCTTCACCATCTCGTCGGTGATGCCGTGGACCGCGACGACCTCGGCCGGGATCGAGATGCCCGGATTGATGAGCCAGTTGTAGCGGGCGACCACGTCGCCATTGCGGCCGACGACGATACCGACCTCGACGACGCGATCGACCGAGGCATCGCGGCCGGTCGTCTCGACGTCGAGGAGCGCGATGTCGAGCTCTTGCCAGGGCGCGTCCTGCGCGAAGCCCTCTGCCAGACCGCGGATCGCGACCTTGAGCAGATGCGCAATGCCCGGGTAGTGCCTCCCCGTCGGGAAGCACCCGCATCCATCCCCCAGCGCGCGCGTCACCGGGTGGCTCCGCTACTTCTTCGGTGCGGGCGACGATCCGCTCGGCGCGGCTGCAGCCTTGCCGGCATCGCCGGCGGCCTTCGTGCCCGCATCGCCTGCGGCGTGCGGCGCGGCCGACCCCGAGGAAGGCGGCGACGGCTGCTTGCCCATCATCGCGAGCTCGAGGTTCAGCCACTCGTTCAGGTCCTGATGGCCATCGAACTGGCGACCGTTGATGAACATCGACGGGGTGCCTTCGATCTTCAGGTCCTCGCCGAGCTTGCGGTCCTTCGCGATGCGGTCAGCCGTCTCCGGCGACTGCATGTCCGCGTGCAAGCGTCCGACGTCGAGGCCGAGCTCTTTCGCGATCGCGTCCAGGCCCTGCTGCGTGAGGTTGTCCTGGTTCGCGAAGATGAGATGGTGCATCTCCCAGAACTTCCCCTGCTTGCCGGCGGCGATGGCGGCGCGGGCGGCGTTCTCGGAGTTCGGGAACTTCCCGAGCACGTAGAACTTGTAGGCGAAGCGGACCTCGTTCTTGCGGCTCTCGACGATCTTGTCGATGACCGGCGCGAACTGCGCGCAGTGCGGGCACTGGAAGTCCGCGAACTCGACGATCGTGAGCGGCGCGCTCTCGGGGCCCTTCGTCGGCGAGCCGTCGATCGGGACGTCCTTGACCTTGTCCGGATCGAAACGGTTTTTGTAGCTCTTCTCGAGCGGCTCCCGGGGCATGCCGTCCTTGACGAGCTTGACCAGGTACTTTGCCGCGGGCGCGCACTTGTCGCAGTCCCGCTTTTCCTTCACGCACTGGGCGATCGGGACCGGGACGCTCGGACAGGGCGACATGAACTCGGAGACGTACCCGCTCCAGTCCTTCTTCTCACGCTGGGTGAGCTGATTCGTGTCGACCCCATCGAGCACGACGATGGGCGCGTCGGGGCCGACCTTGTCCTTCGTGGGCTCCTCGGTCGACTTCCCGCAGGTGGACCCAGAAAGGGCAAAAACCCCGAGAATTACGGCAGATATCGCTCGCATCGCCATGGGATCGCGGCGGCAGCTTACCAATTGCCGGAGCCGAGCGAAAGCGAGGTCGCGGAGATCGCCCACCAGGGGTCGTCGCGGCGGTCCCCGTTCGACGCGCCCCACGATCGGCCCGCCGAACCTTTGGATTCATGGGCTTTGCGTGCGCCGCCGTCCGCGGCTAGACAGTGCCCAGCGTGCGTAGCGTGATCTTTCGCTATGGGGACATTGCCGCCCTCTCCGGGGCGCTGTCCGAGACACGGGGCTCGCTCCCTCTGCCCGAGGGCGAGACCGTGGCCGATGGCGAATGGGTCCTCGCGATCTTCGAGATCGGCTCGCGCCGGCGCGCAACGGCCGCCGCCGCACGGGGCGTCCGCGCCGCCGGAGACACGCACCTCGAGTTCGAGCGCCGCGACTGGGACCGGCTCGTCGGGTTCGTCGCCGCTCGAAGCGAGCACATGCGTGCTGCGCGCCCGATCGGCACGAGCGCAGCCTCGCGGGGCGCGCCTCCGGCCGATCCGCCGCTTCCCTCGGCCGGCGTCTCCTCCGGAAAGGTCCGCATCGCCACCGAGGCACCCCCCGCGAGCGAGGCTGCCCCCCCGCGGTCACGTCGCTTCGACGACATCCCTGCGTCGATCCCGCTCGAGTCGAGCCGCATCCCGTTCGGAGCGCGGATCCTCGTGGTCGATGACGATGACGGCGGCGCCGGCGACGAGCTGCGAGGCATGCTCGCCGAGATGGGTCTCCTCGTGGAGCTCGCGCGAACGACGATGCGCGCAGAGGAGCGTATGAACGCAGAAGCCTTCGACGCGATCGTCCTCGACCTGCACGCGCCGGGCAGCGACTCGCGCGGATTCGTCGGGAAGCTCCGCGCCGACATTCGATTCATGGACGTGCCCGTTCTCTTTCTCTCGAGTAGGCCGACGTCCCGCGACGTCGTCGATGCGTTCGCCAGCGGCGGCGATGACTTCTTGCCGAAGCCGTTCCGCACCACCGAGCTCGCGGCTCGCATCTTTGGACTGCTGCGTCGGGCTCGGATTGCGCGTGGGGCGGTTGGGAGCTCGGGACGTTGAGCGCCAGCGTGCCTCCGAGCTTCCCGCCGCCATCTCTCGGTCCGGACTCGATCGCGGAGGTCGAGGCCGTGCGCGGTGCGCGCCGCATGCTCGCCGTCGGCGGCGGCCGCGGCGGCGCCGGCAAGAGCCTCGTCGCGCAGAACCTCGCGGTCTACTTCGCGCAGCTCGGCAAGAGCGTCATCCTCGTCGACCTCGATCCGACGGGCGCGAACCTGCACGCGCAGTTCGGGGTCACCGCGCACTCGAATCCGCCGGGTGACGAGTCGGCCGAGGAGCTCGCGAAGTCGCTCGTTCCGACGTTCGTGCCGGGCCTCTCGATCCTTCCCGGTCCTCACGACGCGATCGACCCTCCGCTGCAGCTCCGCGCCGGCCGCAAGAGCCGCTGGCTCGGCAAGCTCAAGGCGCTTCCCTGCGACTACCTCGTGATCGACGTCGGTCCGGGGCAAGCGCATCTCGCGCTCGACGTGATGCTCGCGGCCGACATCGGCATCTGCGTCACCGTCCCCGAGCCGCCCGCGATCGAGGCGACGTACCGGTTCGTCCGCGCGGCATACCGCCGAAAGCTCCGGCGCTCGCTCGGGAGGGATCGGTTCCGTCTCTCGCTCGTCGACCGCGCGATGAAGGAGATCGGCCGTCTCCCCTCGCCGCTCGATCTGATCCGGCTCATCGCGAGAACGGATCGGACGCTCGCCGAGCTCGCATGGGCCGAAGCGTCGCGGATGCATCTCTATCTGACGGTGAACCAGACGCGCGTCCGCACGGACCTCGAGCTCGCCGGCGCGATGTGCGGGCTTGCGAAGCGCCACTACGGGATCACGCTCGACGAGCTCGGATGGGTCGAGCACGACGACACGGTCTGGCTCACGGTCCGCCGCCGCAAGCCGCTCCTCGTCGAGAGCCCGACCTGCAAGGCCGCGCGCAACATCGAGCGCATCGCGCGTCGCGTCGTCGCGCTCACGACTGCGAAGCCGGAGCCGAGGGACCCGCCGCCTCCGCTGCAGCCGGTGCTCGTGGCGCCCGATCACTACACCGTGCTCGGCATCGGTCAGTCGTCGAACGACGAAGAGGTGCGCCGCGCGTTCAAGCGACAGCGCGAGATCTACGCGACCGGCGGGCTCGCGACGTCCTCGCTCCTCGACGACAAGGAGCTCGCCGCCGCGCAAGCGCGGATCGACGAGGCCCACGACACGCTGCTCGATCCGGTGCGCCGCCGCGCATACGACCTGTCGATGTTCCCCGACCTCGACGCGAACCGGCCCGAGGCGCAGACGGTCCCGCGGCCGGCGCTCGCGGCCGAGCAATTGATGCTGCAGAGCGAGCTCGCGCGTGAGATCGGGCCCGACACCGAGTTCACCGGCCCGCTCCTCCGCAAGGTGCGCGAGTCGCAAGGGATCGAGATCGCGGAGATCAGCTCGCGGACGAAGATCTCGAAGGCGCATCTCATGGCGCTCGAGGACGAGACTTACGACAACCTCCCGGCGATCGTTTACGTCCGTGGCTTCGTGACCGAGCTCGCGAAGTACCTGAGGCTCGATCCCGCGCAGGTCCAGCGGACATACCTGCGCCGGATGCGCGAGAAGCACGTGTCGTGACCGCAAAGGTCGATCCGAGCGCGGCGCCGGACGTCTCGGAGGAGCCGATCTCGCGCCGGCAGGAACGCACGACCGAGCGCGTGACCTCTCGCACCCGCGAGCTCGGTCCGGCGCTCTTCGCGCTCGGCCTGTTCGCGATCGCCTTCGCGCTTCGTCTCCTCGTTGCGAGGATGTTCGCCGGCGAGCCTGTCTGGGACGGGCACTACTACGACTTCGGCGCGCGCCGGATCGCGGAAGGCCATGGCTACTCCGACGATCGCATCGTAGGCGGGCACGTCGAATGGCACCCGTGGTGCCACTACCCCGTCGGCTACAGCGCGTATCTCGCGTTCTTCTACTGGGTGCTCGGGCCCCACGGCTGGGCGGCGCACCTCGCGAACGCCCTCACGGGCGCGCTCCTCTCGGTCGTCGTGTACCTGCTCGGCCGCGAAGGCCTCGGCAGCGAGCGGCGTGCGCGTCTCGCCGGTGCGCTCACGGCATTGCATCCTGGGCTCGTCCTCTACGGTGCGCTCGTCATGGGCGAGCTGCTCTCCGCGCTCACGGTGATGGCGGCGTTCTGGCTCGCGGTGTTCGGCTCGCGCGCGTGGACGGGACCAACGTTCCTTCTCCGGCTCCGGGGCATCGCCGCAGGCGCGCTCGTCCTCGGCATCGGCGCGCTCGTTCGTCCGCAGGCGCTTCTCTGCGCTCCGTTCCTCGCGCTCGCGCTGCCGCTCGATACCGGAGCACGCTCGGCTCTCACCCGCTGGATGCCGCGCCTCCAGGCAGCGGTGATCGCGTGCGTGCTCGCGCTCGTCCCCGTGCTGCCGTGGACGGCACGCAACTGCCGCGTAATGGACGGCTGCGCGCTCGTCAGCACGAATGCGGGCTGGAACCTCGCGATCGGCTCGTTCCCGCGTGCGACGGGACGCTTCGAGACGCTCCGCTCGTCCGACGGATGCCGCGAGGTCACCGGTCAGGTTCAGCAGGACCGCTGCTGGCTCGAGTACGGGATCGCGAACATCGAGCGCACGCCCGGACGATGGCTCGGGCTCATCCCGGCGAAGCTCTCGAACACGTTCGATCACGAGTCGTTCGCGGTCGAATACCTGCGTGAGGCGCGCCCCGCAGACTGGTGGGAGGAGCGCCGCGTCGCGTGGCGTTCGGGCCTGACGTCGCTCCATCGCGTGCTCGTGACCGCCTCTCCCCTCGCCTTCGTCGCGCTCGCCCTTCCGCGGCGGAGACGCCGTCGATCGAGCGTGCCCCCGGAGGTGGACGTCGTCGCGCGTCGGACGGCGTGGCGCGCATCGACGTTGCAGGGAGCGCTGTTCGGCGGCGTCGCGCTCGCGGCCTATCTCGGGACCTCCGCCGACTCGCCGACGTTCTGGCCGATCGTCGTCGGCGCGTGCGTCCTCGCATGGCTCCCGCTTCCCGGCCGGCCCACCGCTCCCGCAGCGCTCCTCCTTCCGGTCGTCCTCATCGCGACGACGGCGCTGACGCACGCGGTCTTCTTCGGCGACGACCGCTATCACATGGTCGTGACTCCGACCCTCTGTCTCCTCGTCGCAGCGATGTTCCGGCCGCCCGCACGCTCGGCGCGAGCAACCTTGTCCTGATCCCCACGAGTAGCGGGCGCCCCAAACACACACGGCGCGGACACCGGTGGTGTGCGCGCCGCGGGATCAAGCTCAAGCTATGCGGGCGGGTTCTACCGTGCGCCCCGGGGTCGGGCAACAAAATGCGGTGCGCGCGCGCAGGGGCCTCATCAGCCAACCGGTCGGCCAAACTTGCGCCGTTTCGTGTGCCACGTTGGGCCGCCTCCGGTCCCAGGGTCGTGGCGCTCGTCCGGCGCTTTGCCGAAAAGAGCCGGCCTAGAGCCACTTAGGACAAGTGGCACGGGCCATGCTCGATTGAGCCGCGCCACGGTGAGCCAACGACGCGTGGTGGGGGCCCCCATCAGGACGAGCACGAGGGGCGAAGGGAGATGAGTCGATGCGCTTTGGGTTCTCCATCCTTGCCGGTCTTGGTCTCGGCTTCGCCGCGATGCTCGCTTCGGGCCGCGCGGACGCGTGCGGCGGCTGCTTCCCACCGCCCGGCGAGCAGAATTCGGTCGTCACCGACCACCGGATGATCCTGTCCGTCTCGAAGACGCAGACGACGCTCTACGACCAGATCCAGTACCAGGGCTCGCCGAGCGAGTTCGCGTGGGTGCTTCCGATTTCGGGCACCGTCGAGGTCGGCCTCAGCGCGGACAGCTTGTTCAGCGCGCTCCACACGCTGAGCGCCGTCACGGTGCTCGAGCCGCCGCGGAACTGCCCGCCGCCTCCGCAGTGCCCGACCGACGAGAGAGCCTCCTTCGGCGACGCGACGGGCGCTGTCGACGCTGGTGTCGCCGGGCCCGTCGACGTCCTCAAGCGCGAGGTCGTCGGTCCCTACGAGAC
>JAEXCN010000482.1 GCA_023402175.1 Pseudomonadota bacterium
ACGTCCAGCTGCGGTCGCCAAAGCGGAGCGCGGTCTTCTTTCCGAGGCCCTCCGCGAGTCGGTCGAAGAGGAAGTAGCGTGCGAGGCTGAGGTCTTCGGGGAAGATCGTCACGGCCAAATCGCTTACCCCCGAGCCGGGCCGGGAGACAAGCGATACCGGTCCCCGGGTAGCTTGGCTCGCGTTACTTCAGAGACGGCCGGGCCGCCCTCGGATCAGCCGCCGCGGCTCGTCACTCGAAGATGCACCGCGCGCCGATGGCGTAATAGCCGTTGACCTCGCTGTTGCTGTTCTGCGCCCAGGTCTCGGCCTGCGCCTTCTTCATGTGCTCCTCCCAGGACATCGTCCAGCTGAAGCGCCGCTCGCTGTCGTTGGCCCACACGAGCATGTTGCCGACCGCGTCGTGGACGCCGATCTTGTTCGCGCCGAGCGGACGCCGCCCCGGAGGAGCGATGTAGAAGCTGCGGTCGAGCGGCGCGCCCTGGTCCATCCGCATGGTCGCGGGCGGATTCGGCGTCGCGTAGCTGTAGCGGTGCACGACGCGGTCGTCGGGGCCCTTCTCGTTGTACGGGCTCTTGTCCTGGAACTGCCACGGCCACTGGTCGTTGCCGTCGTTCGTCGCGAACGCGTTGGTCTCCGCATTCGACGTGAGACGACCGCCGTCGTAGACGCAGAGCGCCTGCGCGAGGTGCCACGGAACGCAGTTGAGCGCCTTTTCGTCGAGGACGTCCTTCGAGAAGTCGCTCGTCTCGCCGTCGAGCTGCTGCCAGTACGTGCGCGCGCCCTTGCCTTGCTGGCTGATGCTGCACCCGCGCTTCAGATTCGGCCCGAGCATGAACAGCGCGTCATCCATCGATGCCGGCAGCTTTTCGTTCCAGCCCGGATCCCATCCTGCCGGGCTCGTCCCGGCCCACTGCTGGAGGTTCCCACCGAACTTCTCGACGAACGCGCGCATGCGGCCGGCCGTGACGAGGTACTTGCCGACGCGCTTGCCGTTGGCGGTCGGGACGACCGCGCAGCAGCTCTCGTGCTTCGCGCCCGACTCGCCCGTCTCACCGGCGCCGCACGTGTCGCCGCCGAAGTGACCGGTGCAGCTCTTGAACTCGACGCACTTCTTCGCGTACGAGCACGCGGCGCTCGCGCAGTCGTCGTCGGTCGCGCAGCCCTTGTCCGTTCCGCACTTCGGTGCCTTGGTGCCGCCGCAGTCGACGTCGGTCTCGTCGCCGTTCTTGATGTTGTCGTCCGGCGATGGAGCCTTGCACTTGCCGTTCACACAAGCGCCGCTCTTGCAGTCGTCGCCGACGTTGCACGACTTGCCGTCGTCGCATTTCGGGGCGGACTGACCGCCGCAATCGACGTCGGTCTCGTCGCCGTTCTTGATGTTGTCGGTCGGGTTGCCTCCCGCGACGACCGCCGTGCACTTGCCGCCATTGCACGCGAGCGACTTGCACTCGGACCCGTCGGTGCACGAAGCGCCCTGGTCCTTGCCGTTCGGGTTCGGGGCAGCGGCTCCGTCCGGCTCACTCGAGCACGCCGACGTGCCGACGAGCACCGCGCTCACGACCAAGACAGCGCCCAGCATGACGCGCGACCTGCGCGAGGTGCGGATGATGACGTGGTTCATGCCGATCCTCTCCGGGCGCCACACTGTGCACGAAGCGCACCGCTATGGGGATCGAACACCCTTCGCTCGGCTTTGTCGATCTGCGCGGCAGAATTCGTGCTCGCGCTCGCGCGCGTGGTCGCGCGAGCTGCCATTTGCGGGCTGGCGCCGGGTGGATCTCGTCATCCACGCCGGAAAGGACCGCGCTTCCGTGAAGGTGGAATGATGCCGTGACGGCGAATGCGAGAGCACGACTTGCGCGGCGAGACGAGAGCCGACGAGAGCCCTTCAGGGCACGCGGACCTCGATCGCGTCGGTCATCGGGCCGCGATTGCCCGCGAGGTCGTACGGGCGGATCGCGTAGCGGTACTCGCCGCCGGTCACGACGCGCGAGTCCTCGTAGCGCGTCGAGAGCGCACGCACGCTCGCGTGGTGCACGAGCGCGCCGCCCGTCGCCATGCGCTCGCCGCGGAAGACCTGGTAGCCGTACACCGCTTCGTTGTCGGACGCGGATTGCCAGCGGAGAAGGACCTTCCCTTCCTTGCACTCTGCACGCAGCTCGGCTCCGGTGGCGGGCCACACCGGAGGCTCGGTGTCGGCGCTCTCGGGCGCCTGCCCGAGCTTCTTCGGCCAGAGCGTGCAGTCGACGCGACGGAAGCTCTCGTCGAGCGCCTTGCAGACGTTGCCGTAGAGGCAGCGAACGACCTTGTCCTCACGTCCCGCGCGCCACTTGTTCGGCAGATCGGGATCCGCGAGCAGCGCTCGCGCCATGCCGACGAGGTCGCCTTGCCCGCGCTCGACGGCCTTCTCCGCGAGCGCTTGCGAGCCGATCTTGCCGACGGCGACGACGGGCGTCTCGAGACCGGCGGTGCGGAGCGCCGCACGGACCGCCTCGGGGATGTAGAGGTTCGCGCCGTCCGGATACGCGCTTCCGGGCATGCAGCGATCGCCTGAATAACCGGTGTACGGGTAGAGCGGCTCGCCCTCGATCACGCGCGCGTCCTCGAACTTTCCGCCCGCGGAGAGCGAGATGTAGTCGACGCCGGCGCGCCCGAGCTCGATCGCGATCGGCCCGGCATCGAGCACCGTGTACCCGTTCCGGATGCACTCTTCGCCGAGGAAGCGGACGCCGACCATGAAGTCGTCGCCGACACGCTCGCGCACGCGGCGGACGACACGGAGCGGCAAGCGCAGGCGATTGGCGAGCGTGCCGCCGTACTCGTCCTTGCGCGGGTTCAGGCGCGAGAGGAACGACGAGAGCGTGTACGCGTGCGCCATGTGGAGCTCGACGCCGTCGAAGCCGCACTCGCGCGCGCGCGCGGCAGCAGCCCCGTAGGCCTCGACGATCGCGTCGATGTCCTCGAGCGAGAGCATGTCGACGGTCTGCCGCCAGCCCGACCGCGCGATCTTGAGGAAGTGGATGATCTGCGGGACGACCTTGCTCGGTCCTGCATCGTGAATCCGCGTGCAGAGATCGGCGAGGCCGGGCTTGAAGTCGTCCGACGAGATGCGGAGGAGCGGTCCGCTCTTCGCGCTGTGGACCGCCATGGCTTCGACCACGATCAGACCGACGCCGCCCTTCGAGAAGCGGACGTAGCGCGCTCGGATGTCGTCGTTGACGAAGCCGTCCTCGCCCGAGAGGCGCGTGACCATCGCCGGCAGCACGAGCCGGTTCGGGAGCACGACGTTGCGGAGCGGGAACGGCTGGAAGAGGACGCTCATGGCCAGAAGGCGGCAGACGTTAGCACGCGCGTCCGACGCGCGAGTCGGGCCGACGACGATGGAGAGCTCAGCTCTCAGCTCATCGAGCGTGCGCCGTGAGCGCGCCGCCGATGATGAGCTTCTGGATCTCGGTCGTACCCTCGTAGATCCGGAGCGGGCGGATCTCGCGGTAGAGCCGGTCGAGGACGTTCCCCTCGACGACGCCGAGCCCGCCGAAGAGCTGGACGCCGCGGTCGATGATCCGCTGCGCGGCCTCGGTCGCGAACATCTTCGCCATCGCGACGGACACGCCGTCGCTCCGTGCTGCGCCTTCCGCGCGGCTCTGATCCTTCTCCCACGCTGCGCGGCAGACGAGGAGACGCGCGGCGTCGAGCTCGGTCGCCATGTCGGCGATCGCTGCCTGCGTGAGCTGGAAGTCGGAGAGCGGCTTTCCGAACTGCTGCCGCCGCATCACACGCGCGATCGACTCGTCGACCGCGCGGCGCGCCATCCCGACCGCCGCCGCGCCGACCGACGTCCGGAAGACGTCGAGCGTTCCGAGCGCGAGGCGAAGGCCCATTCCGACCTGCCCGAGGAGCGCCGAGCCCGGCACGCGGCAGCCCCGCATCGTCAGGCGCCCGAGCGGATGATCGACGCTCATCGGGATGCGCTCCGTGACGAGGCCTTCGGTGCCGGCATCGACGAGGAACGCGCTGATCCCCTTCTTGCCCGCGGCAGGATCGGCGTTCGCGAAGACGATGAAGTGCTTTGCGATGCCGACGTTGGAGATGAAGACCTTGTCGCCGTCGAGGATCCAGCTGTCGCCCTCGCGACGCGCCGTCGTGCGCATCGAAGCGACGTCGCTGCCTGCCTCGGGCTCGGTCAGGGCGAAGGCACAGACGCGCTCGCCGCGAACGACCTCGGCGAGGATCGATGCGCGCTTCGTGGCCTCTCCGGCGAGGAGGATCGGATGCGAGCCGAGCCCCTGCACGGCGAAGATCGAATCGGCGAGCGGAGACGAATACGCGAGCGCCTCGCGCGCGACGCAGAGCGCACGCACGTCGACGGCGGTGCCGCCCGCGCCCCACGCTCCGCCGCCTTCACGCGCCGGGACGAGGAGCTTGAGCAGGCCGAGCTCGCCGAGGCGCGGGATGACGCGTACCGCGTCGTGCAGCGCATCATCGTCGTCGTCGATCGGGTCGCACTGCTCACCGAGCGTGCGATGCGCATCGTCGAAGAACATCGGCAGCGCGGCCCACGACGGCTTGATCTTCCGAGGGGCGCGCGGATCGCTCGTCGGGGTCTGCTGGGCCATGCTCACTTCCTCCCGGGTTCCTTCGAACCGCGGCCGTCATCGAATGGGCCGCTCGCGCCGGCGAAGACGATCGGGCGCTTCTCCACCCACGCGTCGTAGGCGGCGCGGAAGTCCGGGTGCTGCATGCAGATCGCCTGCACCTGCGCCTCGGCCTCGATCGCCTGGTCGAGCGTCATCCCGTATTCGCTCTCGAGCATCTGCTTCGTCATCGAGTGGGCGAACGCCGGGCCGGAAGCGAGGCGTTCGGCGAGCGCTCGCGCCGTCGGGACGCACTCCTCCGGAGCGACGACGCGCCCGAAAAGGCCGATGCGCTGCGCCTCCTCGGCACCGATGATGTCACCGAGGAACAGGAGCTCCGTCGCGCGGCCGAGGCCGACGACGCGCGGAAGCAGGTACGTCGCGCCCATGTCGGCTCCGCAGAGGCCGACCTTCGGGAAGATGAACCCGATCTTCGCCGTCGAGCTCGCGATGCGGAAGTCGCACGCGAGCGCGATGACGGCGCCCGCACCGACGGCGGTGCCGTTGATCGCCGCGATGACGGGCCGGCGGAGCGCACGGATGTTGCGGATGAGCGCTCCGGTCACACGGGTGAACGCGACGAGGCCCTTCATGTCGCGCGAGAACAGCTCGCCGATGATGCTCTCGACGTCGCCGCCGGAGCAGAACGCGCGCCCCTCGCCGGTGATGACGACGGAGCGGACAGCGTCCTCGTGGTCGAGCGCGGCGAACGTGTCGCGCAGCTCCTCGTAGACCTCGAACGTGAGCGAGTTCAGTCGCTCGGGTCGCGCGAGCGTGATCGTCGCCACACCGCTCGCGGACAGGTCGTACTTGAACGTCTTCGGCTGAATCGTCATGTGTCAGTCTCTCGTGCTCGTGCTGGTGCTCGTTCTCGGACTTCGCGGGCTCGGTAGCAGATGATCCCTTAGCCCGCCGAGCAGTCGCCGCAGCTCGCGCCGCTCCTGCGCGGGCAGTCCTCCGATGAGCTCGTGGACGTGGCGCGCATGCAGCGGCAGGAGCTCACGGATGAGCGCGCGCCCTGCGGGGGTCAGCCACACGCGCGCGACGCGGCGATCGCTCGGCTCCGGCCGGCGCACGACGACACCGTCGCGCTCGGCCCGATCGACGAGCCCGGTCACGTTGCCGGCCGTCACGAGCAGCGCGCGGCTGAGCCCGGCGAGCGTCTGTCCGTCCTCGCGCTCGAGGCTCGCGAGGAGGTCGAAACGCGCGAGCGTCATCTTGTCTTCGAGCTCGCGACGGAGCTCGGTGAGCATGACCGCGTGACAGCGGAGGAGGCGGAACCAGATGCTGACCGACTCGTCGACGGCGACCGCCAGCGCGCGCCCTCCTCGACGGACGGTCGAACCGCCGTTCTTGCGCCTCGCCGGGGCAGGCGCCGCGACCACGCGCGCGCGCCTCCTCGCACCCTCGGTCTCTGGCCTTGCGGCCGGCACGGCGATGATCCCGCTAGGCCGGGAGCATCGCGACGCCCTCGATCTCGACGAGAGCGCCCGGCTCGAGCAGGCCTGCGACCTTCACCAGGCTCATCGCCGGGTAATACTTGCCCAGCCGTCCGCGCCAGCCTTCGCCGATCGCGGGGGTGGCTGCGCGATACGCCTCGAGGTCGGTGACGAACGCGACGAGCTTCACGAGGTGCTCCGTCGCGCCGCCCGCCTCGCGGACGACCGCGATCACGTTGTCGAGCGCCTGCAGGAACTGCGTCGCGAAATCGGGGCTGACGATCCGGGCATCCTTGTCCCAGGCGATCTGACCCGCGATGTAGAGATGACGACCCTGCGCGATGACGCCGTTCGCGTAGCCACGAGGCTTGGGAAAATGCGGCGGCGTGATGACCTGATGTGCCATGACGGGCTCCTCGTGCCTCTCGTCGAGAGCGCAGCGAAGGCTTAGGCGTGATTCCTTCAGATGTAAAGCATCGCAGGGCTCACCCGCGCGCTGCCCGCGCGAGCCGGTCCCTGACCGCCCACCAGGCCGCATCGTCCGGGACCTTTTCGATCACGAGGAGATCGACGCTGGCGGCGTCGACTGTGTGGAGCGCCGCGAACAGCGCGTGGGCGTACGCCTCCGGATCATCGGGCAAAGCCAGCAGCGGCGTGCACCCTTCTGCGGCGCGCTTCCCCGCATCCGTGGCGACGATGGCCCCGATCCGCGAGCGCCCCACGCCCGACACCGCGATCGCAGCCGCGACGCCCTCCCCGCCGCGGTCGGCCAACACGACCGTCGTCCGCGGGGCGTAGTGCTTCGCCGCCATCCCGGGCGCCGCGCGGGCAGCGTCGCCTTCGATGCTCACGGACTCGTAGGTGACGCGAGGATCGATTTCACGCAGGCGCTCGAGCGACACCGCTCCCGGCCGGAGCACGCGCGGTGGCTCGCCGAGAGCGAGGACGGTCGATTCAATCCCGAAGGAGCACGGGCCTCCGTCGAGCACGAGATCGACGCGATCGCCGAGCGAACGGACGACGTGCTCGGCCGTCGTCGGCGAAACGTGGGTGTGCGCGTTCGCGCTCGGGGCCGCGAGCGGCTCGCCGACGGCACGGATCAGCGCGAGCGCGACCGGATGCCGGGGCGCGCGGATCCCGACCGTCTCGAGCCCACCACTGACCTCCGCCGGCACGCGCGCCGCACGCGGGACGACGAGCGTGAGCGGACCAGGCCAGAGCTCGTTCACCAGCCGCGACGCGGTCGGGCTCCACGACGACGCGAGCGATTGCGCCATGGCCTCGCCATCGACGTGCAGGATGACGGGATGGCCTGCGGGTCGGCCCTTCGCGGCGAAGATCTTCGCGACCTCGTCCGGATGCAGGCCGCGCGCGCCGAGCCCGTAGACGGTCTCCGTCGGGAACGCCACGAGCCCGCCGCGCTGGAGCACCGCCGCAGCTTCGGCGATCACGCTCGGGTCCGGGCTCTGGGGATCGACGGTGAGAATACGAGGCACGCCGCGACCATAGCGCGGTCCACGCCCGGCGCATCGATCGACGCCGGCGCATCGAGAGGATCCCCACTGGGCGCTCTCGGTAGTAGCTTGACGGCGCCCATGGCGAGCTCATCTCCGGTCCTCGGTCCGTCGCTCCGTCGTGCCTCGTCGGCTCTCTTCGCGAGCCTGTTCGCTTCCGCGATGACGATCGCGTGCGGCGGCGGCGGGTCCGCAAAGGCGCCGGCCAAAGGCGGCCCGATCGGGGACGCAGGAGCGGAAGGCGGCGCATCTCACCTCGTCACGAGCCCGCCGCCGACGGGCCTTCCGCCGATGGCATCGATGCCTCCGCCAGGCGTCGCCGGATCGAAGAAGGCGAAGCGGAAGCCCGACAGCGCGCTCGCCGCGTGTGGAGGCCCGTCGAAGGCGCAAGCGAAGGATCCGGCCGATCTCGTCAAGCGCCTCGGCGAGGGCTGCGCCGCGGCGTCGAAGATGAAGCCGACGTCCGCGATGCTGCGTGGAACGCAGAGCGATCGCGATCCCCACCAGGAGAACAAGTTTCGCGCGGAGGCGAACCACTGTTACCGCGTCTACGTCGCCGGCGACGAAGGGGTGAAAGACGTGGTCGTGGTG
>JAEXCN010000539.1 GCA_023402175.1 Pseudomonadota bacterium
CCTCGACCCCGCGCGCGACCAGCAGGTCGGCGACGACGTCGTCGGGCAGGGGAGCGAAACGCACGCGCTGGGTTCGCGAGAGGATCGTCGGGAGGAGCGCCTCCGGCTGCGACGTCAGCAGGATGAAGTGCGTCTTGGCTCCGGGCTCCTCGAGCGTCTTCAGCAGCGCGTTCGACGCGGACTGGTGGAGCTCCTCGGCGCGCCGGATGATGAAGACCTTCGCGCGCCCCTCGTGCGGAGGAAACGCGGAGCGCGCGAGCACGAGCGTGCGGACCTGATTGATGGAGATGTTCTGCGTCTCTCCCGTGCGGGAGCCGAGCTGCTGAGGAGAGTAGAGGCCGCGCTCGAGGACGACGACGTCCGGATGAAGCGTGAGGCCCGTGTCCTGGCGCGGGACCGCGCGCGTGCAGGCCGAGCACGTCCCGCAGGCGCGCACCGGCGCCTTTTCGGCCGGGCCGAAAAGTCCCGGGCCGGCATCCGCGCCGCGACGCTCGCAGACGAGCGCCTGCGCGAGCCCGAACGCCGTGAGCTCCTTGCCGACCCCGTCCGGTCCGACGAAGAGGTACGCGTGGTGGACGCGACCGGACTCGAGCGCGTAATCGATCGTGCGGAGCGCGGCCTCCTGGGCCCGGACCTGGGAGAGGAGATCGCTCGCCATCGCTTCGGGGAGGGTTACCGAGCCCGTCCGCACGCGTCAACGTGCGGAGCGGCGACGGGATGCTCGGGGGCGCCGGTCATCCGGTGCGTGGCGCGCTCGAGCGCCGCGTGACGACCGGCGGCCGGAAGTAGATCTGGAGCACACGGCCAAGCGCGATGGCGACGACCGCCGCGAGGCCGCCGACGAACGGCCGTGCGCGGAAGACCGCGATGCCGATCGCGAGCGTGGCGAGGTACCCAACGCCGACGAACGCGAGCAGGGCCAACCCGACCGTGCGGCTGCGGTCATCCTCGACGGCGCCGCACGCCTCGCACGCGACGCTGCCGTCGACGTCGTACACGAGGCAAGCCTCGCAGCCCGCCTTCTTGCAGACGCTGCAGCTTGCAACAGCCGGCGTTCCCGGATGAGCCGTACACTCCACGATTGGGCGCGAGTCTATCGCATCGCGCTTGCCTGGTCCGCATGAGTAGACGGGCCGCTCGTCGCGAGCCGCATGAGCGCTTGGAGCCGCCCAGCTCGATCCCCGCGAGTTCATGGCGACTCCCTCGCGTGATAAGCATGCGCCCGCCGCGATGTCGCTCGGTCCCGCGAGTCTCGACCCTCTGCGTCTGGCGGAGCACGTGCACGGCCATCTCGGGTGGCTCGCGGCGGCGCTGCTCCTGCATCCGGCGATCGTGCTCCGGAACCGCAAGCGCCGAGCGCACCTCGCGGTGGCGCTGGCGACGGCGTTCGTGACCCTCGGTGCTGCGGGAGGCGCGTGGCTGTACGTCGCCTATCGCGAGCAGCTCAAGCAGCAGATCTTCATCCACGCACCCGCGATCGGATACCTGTTCGAGCGTAAGGAGCACCTTGCGTTCGGCGCCGTCGTCCTCGCGTGGGCGGGATGCGCGGCCTACTTCGCCGCGCCCCGCGCCACGCCCGATGTCCGCGAGACGCTCCGCACGATCGCCTTCCGTGCGTTCGTCGCCTCCGCCGCGCTCGCGATCGTCGTCGCGGTGCTCGGCACCGTCGTCGCCGTCTACAAGTCGTTCTGACGGCGGTTAGCTCGACGTTCTGACGGCGGTCAGCTCCGCGTGAATGCGGCCGCGCGCTTCTCGAGGAACGCAGCCATGCCTTCGCGCCGGTCCTTCGTCCCGAACAGCATCGCGAAGGCCTGCATCTCGAGCGCATTCGCGACGTCGAGCGGGACGTCCTCGCCGGAGAACATGACGCGCTTGCACTGCGCGATCGCCAGCGGGCCCTTCTTCGCGATCTTGCCAGCGACCTCTTTGACCTTGCCCAGCAGCTCGGCGTGCGGGAGGACCGCGTTCACGAGCCCGATACGGAGCGCCTCTTCGGCGCCGATCGTGTCGCCCGTGTAACAGAGCTCACGCGCGCGAGCGATCCCGATGCGGCGAGCGAGGCGCTGCGTGCCGCCGAAGCCCGGCGTGATGCCGAGGTTCACCTCGGGCTGACCGAGCTTCGCCTTCTCGCTCGCGTAGAGGAAGTCGCACGCGAGCGCGATCTCGCAGCCGCCGCCGAGCGCGAAGCCGTTGATCGCGCCGATGACGGGGAAGGGAGCGCGCTCGATGCGCGAGCAGATTCGGTGTCCGAGCTCGGAGAAGTGACGCGCCTGCTCGGTCGTCATGTCGAGCATCGCTGCGATGTCGGCGCCCGCGGCAAACGCCTTCTCGCCGGCGCCGGTCAGGATCGCGCATGCGATTTCGGGATCGCCCGAGAGCGCGGCAAGCGCCACGTCGAGCTCGCTGAGCAGCTCAGCGTTGAGCGCGTTCAGCTTGTCGGGGCGGTTCAGCGTGAGGACGACGAGCGCGCCATCGCGCTCCGTGAGCAGCGTGTTTCCCATGCGTGCGACGTACCACGCCCGCGGCTGGAAAGGTGCCTCGAGCGGCGTCGGCGAGGGATCGGCGCGATTTCGACGAACACCGGCATGCGCCTGGTTCACCGCGTGCACGAACACGCGTGATGTCTCCGGCGCGCGTGGCTCGACGCCTCGTGGTCCCGATCGCGGTCGTCGCCGCGCTCGTGACGCCGTGGCTCGCATGCGGAACCCCGGATGAGTGCGACGCCGGCGCGGCCACGTGCGACGGCAACATCGCCGCGTCGTGCTCGGTGGTCGCCGACAACTACTTCTTCAACCACAACGAGTGGAGGCGGAAGGACTGCTCCGGCCGTAGCTGCGCGCTCGTGAAGTCTGGCCGGCGGATGGTCGCGATCTGTACGCTCGGCGACGGCCCCGACGCGCGCTGCCCGGCCGAATCGACCTCATCGACGATGCACTGCTCCCACGAGCGCGCGACCGTCCTCTCGTGTCGGTACGGTCACCTCGTGGAGGAAACGGAGTGCGAGCCGCCGAAGACGTGCGTCGAGCTGGGACCGCCGTCTTGCCCGCAGGTCGCGTTCTGCACGGACGACGCGGAACGGGCGAGGGAGCACGTCGGCTGCCGCTGAGCGCGAAGCAGCCGGCGTGATGGCGTCGATGACGGTCAGGCGCGCGGCTTCTTCGCGCCGGTCTGATCGTACTCGTAGAAGCCGCGGCCGGTCTTCTTGCCGAACCAGCCGGCGGCGACGAGGTTCCGGAGCATCGTCGGCGCGCGGTACTTGTCGTCGCCGATGTCACGGTGAAGGACGTCCGCGATCGCGAGCACCGTGTCGAGGCCGATGAGGTCGGCGAGCTCGAGCGGGCCCATCGGGTGGTTCAGACCGAGCTTCGCGCCCGTGTCGATGTCCTCCGGCGTCCCGACGCCTTCCTGCAGCGCGAAGCACGCCTCGCACAACATCGGGATGAGGATGCGATTGACGAGGAAGCCCGGCGCGTCGTTCGACGTCGTGCAGGTCTTGCCCATCTTCTCGGCAGCCGCGCGCACGGCGCGGTAGGTCTCGTCGCTCGTCTGCACGGCGCGGACGATCTCGACGAGCTTCATCAGCGGCGGCGGGTTCATGAAGTGCATTCCGATCACGCGATCGGGGCGCTTCGTGGCGCCGGCGAGCTTCGTCAGCGAGATGCTCGACGTGTTGCTCGCGAGGATCGCGCCGGGCTTCATCGCCTCGTCGCATGCGCGGAAGAGCTTCAGCTTGATCTCGACGTTCTCAGTCGCGGCCTCGATCACGAGATCGCACGACGAGAACTCGGAGGGCGAGCCGACGGTGCGGATGCGCCCGACGAGCGCGTCCTTGTCTTCGGCCTTCATCTTGCCCTTATCGACCTGCTTGCCGAGGATCGCGTTGATCTTCGCCTTGCCCTTGTCGGCAAGCTCCTGGCTCGCGTCGGCGAGGACCACCTGGTAGCCGGCCGCGGCCGCGACCTGTGCAATGCCTCCGCCCATCTGTCCTGCGCCGAGGACGCCGATCGTCGTGATGTCCATGTGTCTACTCCGCGAAGACGCCTTACCATGGCTGCGTGGGAAAGGGTTTCGCGTTCGCGTTCGCGCTCCTGCTCGGCGCGTCGGGCTGCGCGCCGCAGAGCCCGATCGAGCGCGCTCAGCAGCTCGTGCGGCTTCACCGCGAGCCCGAGGCGCTCGCGACGCTCCGCGATCACCTCGCGAAACATCCGGACGACGTGGCCGCGCGACGTCTCTACGTCCGCGTCCTTGCGTACTCGGGCGACATCGAAGGTGCGCGTCGCGAGGTCGCGGAGCTCGAGAGGCGTCTCCCGAACGATCCGGTGCCGTGGATCGAGCTCGGTCACGCGTTCGAGCTCGCGCATCGCTTCGACGAGGCGCTCGCTGCCTACGACACGGCGGCGAGTGTCGCGCCTTCGTCGCCGGCGGGCCCACGTGAAGGCGGGATGCGCGCTGCGCGATGGGGTGAGCCCGAAGAGGCGGTGTCGCGACTCGACGAAGCCGTTCGACGCGGCGCGCGCGACGCCGAGACGTTCCACGTCCTCGGACTGGCGCGCCTCAACCTGCGCGATCTCGACGGCGCCGAGGCGGCCTACAAGCAGGGCATCGCCGTCGACCCGAAGAGCACCGAGAACCTCCTCGGGCTAGCGACGGTCGCCGTCGTGCGAAACGATCCGGCCTCGGCCCTCGCGGCCTACGACGCGATCGCGCTTCGCAAGCCGTCGCACGCCGCAGCGCAGCTCGGCCGCGCGTGGGCGCTCGCGAAGCTAGGCCGAAAGGCCGAAGCCGAGCAGGCGCTCGATCGGGCCGAAGAGCTCGGCGCACCGGCGGCCAACGTCGACAAGCAGCGCAAGGCAATCCGGTCCGGCGCGCTCTGACGTTCGCGCTCTCTGAACGGCTCGCGCTGCGACGGATCGACGATGGGCTTTGACTTGTGGGCGTCCTGGCCGAATGATCCGGGACCATGTCCGAACAGCACCAGGCTCTCAAAGAGCTCGACGAGGTCTTCGAGGACCTCGTGTCTCTGCTGAAGAACCCAGACGTGGGCGCCGAGCTGACGGCGCGCGGCGTCAACGTGAGCTTGGCCATCGTCGGCGCCGAGGGCCTGGCCGCGTACGTCCACGGCGAGAAGGAGCGCGCCGCAGACGACCTCCTCACCGTGGGCGAGGAGATCAAGGCGCGTCTCGGCGGGGACTCGGAGAAGAAGCCATCATGACGGAAAGCAAGCAGCGCTTTGGCGGCGTCCCAACGCTCCGCACCGGTGAGGCGCATCCACATCCCGATCCGATCGGCGGCTCGGCGTACTCCGCCGCCGAGCTCATGCCGGGCTACCGCGTCGTGCTCCTCGATCAGCGGAAGCTGCCGATGATCGAACGCTACGAGTACTACGCTCGCGTCGACGAGGTCGCGCAGGCGATCCGGGACATGGTCGTGCGCGGCGCGCCGGCGATCGGGATCACGGCGGCGTATGGCATGGTGGCGGCCGCGCTGGCCGAGCGAGGCGACGCTGCTCACTTCCTCGAAGCGATGAAGAGCGCCGATCGGATCCTCCGCGCGACGCGCCCGACCGCGGTGAACCTCGCGTGGGCGCTCGACCGGATGTCGAAGGCCGCTGCCGCGCATGCCGGTCTCGACTTCTCGGCGCGCACCGAGAAGATGGCGCAGGAGGCGCGCGAGCTTCACCGCGCTGAGATCGGCGCGTGCCGCAAGATCGGCGCGCTCGGCGCGGCGCTCGTGCCGGATGGCGCGACGATCCTCACGCACTGCAACGCCGGCGCGCTCGCGACCGGAGGTTACGGCACCGCGCTCGGCATCGTGCGCGCGGCGAAGGAGGCGGGGAAGAACATCCGCGTCATCGCGTGCGAGACGCGTCCGTATCTGCAGGGCGCGCGCCTCACCGCGTGGGAGCTGTCGAAGGACCGCATCCACGTCGAGGTGATCGCCGACTCGATGGCGGCGCATTTCATGGCGCGAAAGGCGGTGAGCCTCGTCGTCGTCGGCGCAGATCGCATCGCGCGCACCGGCGACGTAGCGAACAAGATCGGCACGTACTCGCTCGCGTGTCTCGCGGCGGCCCACGAGATCCCGTTCTACGTCGCGGCTCCGTGGAGCACGGTCGATCTCGCGTGCCCGACCGGCGCCGAGATCCCGATAGAGGAGCGCAGCGAAGAGGAGCTGTCGCGATTCCGTCTTCCCGACGGCGCGTCGGTGCCGCTCGTGCCGGACGGCGTGCCCGTGAGAAATCCGTCGTTCGACGTGACGCCTGCGAACCTCGTGACGGCGATCGTCACCGAGCGCGGCGTCGCGAGCCCGGCGTCGGAAGCGTCGCTGGCGCAGCTCGCGGGCTGAGCCGCCTGGAATCGGCGCCGCCATCAAACGATGGAGCACAGCCGTGCTACGCTCCTCGACGGAGGTGCTCGCTCGTGCGGAGGCCTGTTCTCGCTCTCCTCTCGCTGTCCGTGCTCGCGTCGCTGTCGCTGCTCGCGGCGTGCAGTAGCAACTCGGCGCCGGCAGCCGAAGGCGGCGGCGGAGACCCGCCGTTTGGCGGAGGCGATGGCGGCGGCTTCGGTCCGTCCGCGGACGCGAGCGGCGGCACGCTCCAAGAGTGCGCCGAGGAGACGAAGAACATTTTCGTCATCACCGAGGACAGCATCCTCTACTCGTTCAATCCGCCCACGTTGACGTTCAAGCCCGTCGGGCGGCTCGAGTGCCAGAACGGCGCCAGGCCGACGTCGATGGCCGTCGACCGTTTCGGGACCGCGTGGATCCGTCACGACGACGGCCTAATCTGGAAGGTCGACACGCGGACGCTCGCCTGCACCCTCACCGACTTCGCGCCGCCGGGGCAAACCGAGCCGTTCCACCAGTTCGGCATGGGCTTCTCGACCTTGTCGAAGGGCAGCTCGAACGAGCAGCTCTTTCTCTCGGACAACAGCGGCACCGGGCTCGCGAAGCTCAACACGGACACGCTCAAGGTCAACTTCGTCGGCCCGTACACGGGCGACCTTGCGGGGCGCACGAGTGAGCTCACCGGCACCGGCGACGGAAAGCTCTATGGCTTCTTCGTGACCGCGCCTGCGCAGATCGCGGAGATCTCGAAGGGCACGGGCGAGATCATCAGCGCGAAGGAGTTGCCCAACGTCTACGCGGGCAACGCGTGGGCGTTCTCGTTCTACGGCGGCGATTTCTACATCTACACGAGCTCGGAGGGGAACGGCGGCGGGCCTCCGCGCGCGGGCGGAGGCTCGGACGTGACGCGCTACCGGCCGAGCGACGGCAGCATCGAGGTCGTCAAGCCGAAGGTCGGCTTCAAGATTGTGGGTGCCGGCGTTTCGACGTGCGCGCCGACCGAAGGTCCGAAGTGACCGGTTGAGCCCAGCCGCAGGGCCGATACTCGTGGGGAGCGCGGGCGGATGAGTCGGCATTTGACCCCGACCCGGGGTGACGCTACGTGCGCGGTGTGACATCCCCGCGTTTCGCACCCAAACCGTCGTGGCTGAAGGTCCGTGCTCCCGGGGGCGAGACGTACACGAACCTGAAGAAGACGTTCCGCGAGCTCGACCTCCACACCGTCTGCGAAGAGGCCCGCTGCCCGAACGTCGGCGAGTGCTGGACCGAAGGCACCGCCACCGTGATGCTCCTCGGCGACGTCTGCACCCGCGGCTGCCGCTTCTGCGCGGTCACGAGCGGCGATCCGCGCGGCATGGTGGACGTCCGCGAGCCTGAGCACGTCGCGCGAGCGATCGCTTCGATGGGCCTCCAGTACGTCGTCATGACGATGGTCGATCGCGACGACCTCCTCGACGGCGGCGCTTCGCATGTCGCGCGCACCGTCACGCGCCTCCGCGAGCTTCGTCCCGACATCCTCATCGAGACGCTGCTCGGAGACTTCAACGGCCACTACGACTACGTCGACGTCACCGTCGATGCGAAGCCGGACGTCTGGGCGCACAACATCGAGGTCGTGAAGCGCCTCCAGCGGAAGATCCGCGACGTGCGCTGCAGCTACGAGCAGTCGCTCGGCGTCTTGAAGCACGTGAAGGACTACGACGCGTCGCGCATCACGAAGTCGTCGATCATGGTCGGCATCGGCGAGACCGACGACGAGGTCATCGAGACGATGGCCGATCTCCGCGCCGCCGGCGTCGACGTCGTGACGCTCGGCCAATATCTCCGGCCGACGCCGAAGCACGCTGCGGTCGATCGCTTCGTCACGCCCGAGGCCTTCGCGCGCTACGCGGAGGAGGGGAAGAAGATGGGCTTCTCGTTCGTCGCGAGCGCGCCGCTCGTGCGGAGCTCGTACAAGGCGGCCGAGGTCTTCGTGCGGAGCGTGCTCCGCCCGGGCGATCCCGAGGCAGCGAACGCGCTTCTCGAGGAGCGCCTCGCCGAGGCGCGCCGAGCCGCCGCCGAGATCAGCGGCACCGACGCCGCTCGAACGACGAGCGAGCTCGCCGCCCGCGCGACGCAGGCGATGCTCCTCCCGGCCGCGAGCCTCGTCCGCAGAGCGCAGTAGCGGCAATCCGCGCTCGCCACGGCCGAGAAGGACGGCGATGCGGCAGAGGCTGCCGCTCCTGCTCCGACGAAGAACCCCTAGCACGCGGCCGCCAGTGCACGCGCCTGCGCGCGCGCCTGCGTGGCGCACGGGTTTCACGTCGCCGACCGGCTCCGCGAAGGCTGGTCCAGCAAGCGCGACCGTCAGTACGGCCCACATCGGCCCACCGAAAACCAGCTCACATGCCCCGATCGGGCAATCGTGCTTAGCTTCGGAGAGAACTTCTGGCCGTCCGGCGTCGTACCAAGGAATCAGCCATGACCAAGCGCGCCCTCTTCCTCGCGTCTTCCTCGCTCGCCTTGATGCTCGGGCTGTCCGGCAGTGCGGCCGCGGATCCGCTCTGGCCGCCGGTGATGCGCGACGTTGTGCCCACATCGCAGAGCGCGACGGCCGACGTCGGCGACTTCATCCCGGGCGAGATCGTCGTCGACATGAAGGACGACCTCTCCGAGTCGGAGATCCGCGACCTCGCGAAGGACTTCCACATCACGCTGCGCGACAACAGCCCCGGCGTGAAAGATGACGGCAACGTCGGGGTCGCAGACGTCCCCGCGAGCGAGGTCGCGAGCCTCGTCGCTCGTCTCTCCGCCGACCCGCGCGTCGAGGCTGCCGAGCCCGCCGGCATCGCGAAGATGCTCTGGACGCCGAACGATCCGAAATACGGCGAGCAATGGCACATGAAGCGCGCCGGCGCGGAGAGCGCGTGGGAGTACGCGTGCGGCGAGGGCGTCACCGTCTCCGTCGTCGACACTGGCATCGCCTGTTACGACGCCGACGGCTTCATGAAGGGCACCGACCTCGCGGGCACCGCGTGTGTCCCGGGGTACAACTTCGTCGGCAAGAACGAGATCGCCGCCGACGACCAGGGCCACGGCACGCACGTCGCCGGAACGATCGCCCAGACGACGAACAACGGCGTCGGCGTCGCGGGCCTCGCGCACTGCGCGAAGCTGATGCCGGTCAAGGTCCTCTCCGCGCGCGGATGGGGAACGATGGCCGACGTCGCCGAAGGCATCCGCTGGTCGGCCGACCACGGCGCGCAGATCATCAATCTCTCGCTCGGCGCTCCGATGAGGAGCAAGGTCGTCGAGAACGCGGTCAAGTACGCCATCAACAAGGGCGTGATCGTCGTCGCTGCCGCCGGCAACTCGGGCCGCTCCGTCGGCTGGCCGGCCGCGTATCCGGGCGTCATCGCCGTCAGCGCGACGGACAAGAACGACAACATCGCGTGGTTCTCGTCGCGTGGTCCCGAGGTCGCGATCGGCGCGCCGGGCGTCGGCGTCACGCAGCAGACGATCTGCGAGGCCGGCAAGAACAAGTGCGAGCAGTGGGGCGTGTTCAACGGCACGAGCATGGCGTCGCCGCACGTCGCTGGCGCTGCCGCGCTCCTCGTCGGTCAGGGCGTCACGAACCCCGACAGCGTGAAGGCGATCCTCCAGTCGACCGCCACGCCGAAGGAAGACAAGAACCTCTTCGGCGCGGGCATCCTCGAGGCCGGCAAGGCCACGATGCACACGCACTGGGCCCACGTCGCCGTCCGTCTCGTCGCGCTCGTGGCGCTCGCCAGCATCGTCGGTCGCCGCATCAAGAAGAAGGGCGGCACGGTCGAGGGCGGCATCGGCAAGGTGGCGGGCGCGCTCGTCGCGAGCGTCGGTCTCCTTCCGATGCTCCCGCTCCTCGGCATCCCGGCACGCGCCGGCGCGATGCGCTTCTGGGCCGAGCTCGCGATGAAGCCGTTCGGCGAGTGGACGCTCCTCTTCTCACCGAGCCTGCACAAGTGGCTGCCGCTCGCGAGCGCGCTTCCGATCTTCGGGCTCACCGCGATCCTCTTCGGGAGCAAGCGCATGCGCCCGGTGCTCGGAGGTCTCGCGCTCGGCACAGCTGCGCTCCTCGTGCAGATCGGCATCTCGGGCGAGACGTTCTATGCGCTCGGACCGTTCATGCTCCGCATCTGGTGCGCGCTGAACGTGCTCGCGTGCCTCTGGCTCGCGCGCCTCGCGCTCGACGCGAAGAAGGTCTGATCGAGCTGCACGCTGCATTCGTCGGGCTCGGGACCAGGTCTCGGGCCCGACGCGCATTTGGCCGGTTACATAGGCGATTTCGCGCCCTGGCTCGCTACGGCGCCTCTTCGCAGGCGACCCTGCCGTAGAAGAGCGTGTCCTTCTTCTGCACCGCGTCGCGTGCGATCCAGGTCATCGGGAAGATCGGGTTGAGGGCCGGCGCGGTCACCGAGACGACGTCGGCCCGCGCCACGACCGGCACGTCCTTGAGGAGCGCGTTCGGACCGTTCGCGCGCTGCGCGGCCCGGATGGTGCCGTCGACCTCGATGAAGAAGAAGCTCACGCCGGGGCCGCTCTGGCGCGGTCCAGCCGACAACAGGAACGGCTTCTTGCCCGCGAACGTCCAGAAGCGCAGCTCGCCCGAGAGGCCGAAGTCGCTCAGCGTGATGGGCAGCAGCGGGAGCTTCGATGGATCGAGGCCCGCGAGGCTCTTGACGGTTCCGATGCGTATGCCGTTCGCCGCCCCGCTCGCCCAGTCGCCGTCTGCGAACACGGTCGCGATTCCATCGTCGTACTTCGCGGACGCGACCATGAGATCGTTCGGCAGCGGCCGCGGGTCTTGCGCCTTCGCCGCCGTGGCGGGGTTGAACGTGTGGTCCGCGGGTGACAGAACCGGGTAGTCCCCCGTCGCCAGGAAGGCGTGGATCACGCCCTCTGCCGGGATGATGCCTCCGGGCAGGAGGACGGCAGGCGGGAGGTCGGTCTCCGAGATCGTCGGGTTGCCGCTGACGCGGGCCGTCACGAGCTTCGACGTCATCCCGTTTTGCGTCGTGTTCGTCCCGATGACGAAGTAGTCGTCCATGCCGAGCGCGACGGCCACGGCGCCCTGCGCGCTCGTCAACGTCTGCGTCGGGAGTGGAGCCGAGGTCGACACGCCCGAGCGCTCGGTGCGCGTCCCCGCCGCGAGGAGGTCGAGATCCGTCACCTTCTCGACGACGTAGCGATACGTGCTGCCGAGCTCGTCGCCGAATTCGAGCACGCCGATGCCGTCCGAGACGCGGCCGATCCACACGACGCGGCGGGTGGCAGCATTGAACGACGCTGCCTCGCGGACCGAGGGCGTGCCCACCGTGGTGTCGAACGTCCAGATGCGGACGACGTCGTTCACGCCGCCGGTACGACGTTCGAGCGCGGCGATCGCGACGGTCTTGCCGTCGCTCAGGGGCACGAAAGCGAAGCGCTCGTCGTCGAAGCCCTTCGAGCCGGCAGACGGGAACGTCGCCGATCCGACCTCGATCGGAGCGGGATTCGCCACGACGGCGCACGAGAGCATCCGCGGACCCGCGGCGCCGCCCTCATCTCCCGCATCACTCGTCGAAGGAGTCGAGCCGTCGTCGGTCCCTTCGCCACGCCCGCCGTCTCCTTCGGGCGCAGAGGACGAGATCGGGTCGTCGCCCACGCACGCCACGAGCGCGAACGTCGCCGCGCCGATGAAACTCAACGCCCCCGAGATGAGCTTCCGCATGAGACAAACTTCACCACAGCAGACGGCCCGAGGGCGAGATTTCCCGCCGCGGCCAGAACGACGAGCCCACGCTGCGGGAAGGCCACCGGCGTTACGGCGTTACGCGGCGGGTTTTCGTTCGACCCGTGGGAACAGCCACGCGGCGAGGACCGCGATCGCGCCGAGGCCGATGCAGATCCAGGCGACGTGCGTGACGCCGAGCTGGAGGTCGCCCGAGATCGCGTCGAGGACGTTCTTCGCGACGGTCTTTCGCTCCGGGCCGAGGATGCGTGCGACGAGCTCGCCGCCGCCCGCCTCGCGCGTGACGGTGTTCGCCATGAGGTCGCGCGCGAGGACGACGCCCATGACGCCGACGCCGATCGTGCCGCCGATGTTACGGAAGAACATCGTGCTCGCGGTGGCGACGCCGCGCTCGCTCCAGCTCACGCTCGTCTGGACCGCGATCACCTGCGCGGTGTTCGCGAAGCCCATGCCGATGCCGAAGATCGACGAGCCGATCCGGAGCTGGCCGGCCGTCGCGCCGCGCGAGAGCACGAAGGCGAGATAGACCGTCGACATCGCGACGATCAGCATCCCGAGGCGAACCAGCGCGCGAAATCCGAGCTTCGGGATGAGCCGTCCCGAGATCGCGCTCGCGACTGGCCAGCCGACGGCCATCGGCGCGATCGCGGCGCCGGCCTCCGTCGGGCTCGCGCCGAGCACGCCCTGCGCGTAGAGCGGCAGGAACGTCACGATGCCGATCATCGCCGCGCCGGTCGCCGTCGAGAGCGTGCTCGAGGTAGCGAGCACGCGCTGCTTGAAGAGGCGAGGGGGGAGCATCGGCTCTTTCGCACGCTGCTCGACGATGACGAACGCGACGCCGAGGGCGATGCTGCCCGGGACGAGGACCCATGGCATGAAGCCTTCGACACCGACGAGGAGCGCGACGACCGCGAGCGAGAGCAGCGTCGCGCCGGGGACGTCGAGCTGGTGCTTCTTCTTCTCGATCGACTCGACGAGCGAGAACGAGAGGATGACCGCGGAGAGGATCCCGAACGGGACGTTGACGTAGAAGACCCAGCGCCACGAGAGCGTCGCGACGATCACGCCGCCGAGCAGCGGCCCGGCGAGGCCTGCGATGCCCCACACGGCGCCGAAGACGCCTTGCATCCGCGCGCGCTCCTCGACGTCGAAGATGTCGCCGACGATCGTGATCGCGATCGGCTGGAGCCCGCCCGCACCGATGCCCTGGATCGCGCGAAATACGATGAGCGCCGTCATCGTGCGCGCCTGGCCGCTCGCCATCGATCCGAACAGGAAGATCAGCATCGAGACGAGCATCACGGGCTTGCGGCCGTAGAGGTCGGCAAGCTTGCCGTGGATGGGCACCATCACCGTCGACGCGAGCATGTACGCCGAGAAGACCCAGGCGTAGTGGAGCGCGCCTCCGAGCTCGGCGACGACGGTGGGCATCGCCGTGGACACGACGGTCATCTCCATCGCCGCCATGAAGAGGGCGAGGAGCAGCGCGAGGACGGTGGCCGGGCGATGCGTCGTACGACGGGAGGAAGGACTGCGGGAGGCGGAGCTGCTCAAAGGTCGAACGGCAGGAAAAGCGGACGGGGCATGGCGATCGAGAGCGCGCAGCATATACGAGGCCGTGCAGCTCGGATGGGGTCGCGTCTGCTTCAGCTCGTCGATCCGGTACGCAGAGCCGCACCGGTCCTTTCCGACGGCGCCCACCGGGCTCGAAGCTGGCATGACGACGCCCGGTTGGTGATACGCTCGAAGGACCGGCTCCCCGCATGTCCCTGAAGATCGACCAAGATCACTCCCGCTTCCGCGCGATCGTCCGCGGCAAGATCCGCCAGAACCTCCGGAAGTACATCTCGCAAGGCGAGCTGATCGGCCGGAAAGGCAAGGACCTCGTCTCGATCCCGATCCCGCAGATCGACATCCCGCGCTTCCGCTTCGGCGACAAGCAGCAGGGGGGCGCAGGGCAGGGCGACGGCGATCCGGGCGATCCGATCGGCGGCGAGCAGGGCGAAGAGGGCGGCGAGGGCAAGCAGGCGGGGCAGGGCGCCGGCGATCATGCCCTCGAGGTCGACGTCACGCTCGACGAGCTCGCGGCGATCCTCGGTGAGGAGCTCGAGCTCCCGGACATCCAGGACAAGGGCAAGAGCAAGATCATCAACGCGAAGGATCGCTACACGGGTGTCCGCCGTGTCGGTCCCGAGTCGCTCCGTCACTTCCGCCGCACCTACCGCGAGGCGCTCAAGCGTCAGATCGCGATGGGCTCGTACGCTCCGGACAAACCCGTCATCGTCCCGATCCCCGACGACAAGCGGTACCGCAGCTGGAAGACGGAAGCCGAGCCCGTCGCCAACGCCGTCATCATCTACATGATGGACGTGTCGGGCTCGATGGGCGACGAGCAGAAGGAGATCGTCCGCATCGAGTCCTTCTGGATCGATACGTGGCTGTCGAAGCAGTACAAGGGCCTCGAGAGCCGCTACATCATCCACGACGCCGTCGCGCGCGAGGTCGACCGCGAGACCTTCTTCCACACGCGAGAGTCGGGCGGCACGATGATCTCGAGCGCGTACAAGCTCTGCTCGCAGCTCATCGACGATCACTATCCGGCCGAGGAGTGGAACATCTATCCGTTCCACTTCTCCGACGGCGACAACTGGTCGATGGACGACACGCTCTCGTGCGTCGACATCCTCAAGCAGAAGCTTCTGCCGCGCGTGAACATGTTCGCGTACGGGCAGGTCGAGAGCCCCTACGGCTCCGGCCAGTTCATCAAGGATCTCCGCGAGCACTTCTCCAAGGACGAGCGCGTCATCACCAGCGAGATCCGCGACAAGGACGCGATTGTCGGCAGCATCAAGGAGTTTTTGGGCAAGGGAAACTGACGCTCGCGTGTTTGTGCCGTTCGTGGCCATGGCACGTCTTGCCGTCATTGCTCTCGTCGTCGCGGCGCTCGGCTGCGGCGGGCCGAAACTGCCTGCCGCTCCGGTCGTCGACGACACGCGCGACGCGATCCCGCTCACGCCGGACACGTCGCCGATCGGCCTCCGTCGGAGCGTCGTCGCCGACCAGTACTTCTGGCTCCGGGCCAAGGTGCTCGAGGGCGAAGCGCCGGCGCCGTTCGGTGGAGCGCTCGCGGCGATGCACGATCTCCGCGCCGATCTCGCGCCCGATCCGACGGCATGGGAGGACCTCGAGGTCCCGCTCGGAACCGTGCGACGCGCGAGCGAGCTCGTCGCCGCGTACGCGGAGCTCCCTGTCACGAAGGACGTCGGCGGCAAGCTCGTCTCGTTCCGCGCCCGCGCCGTCCGCCTCGCGCGGGCGATCGAGGCGACGGAGGCCGCGTACCGTGCAGGGCCTTTCCGCGAGCACGATGCCGAGATCGCACGCGCCGCCCAGGAGCTCTCGGCGCGGCTGCTTCCCAACGTCGACACTTTGCTCCGCGCGCTCGAGACGGACATGGCGCTCCCCGGAGGCAGCCGCCCGATCGTCATCACGCTCGTGGGCGACGCGCCGTATCCCGGCATCTTCGCGGCCGATGCGCGCGGTCATGCGACGGCGAGCTTCGTCCGCGTGCACGGCCTCGAAGGCGGGGCGTTATGCGAGACGGTGCTCCATGAGTCTCTGCACGCGATCGACGAGCTCACGGTTCGCTCGCCGACTGCGATGAACTTGCTTCGCGCGGCGCTCACGCGTCACGGGATCGACGAGTCGGATCCCAGCGTCGAGATGGTCGTGAACACGGTCACGTTCGCCGAAGCGGCGAGCCTCGTGCGCCGCTTCGTCGATCCGAAGCACCGTCCCATGGGCGAGAGCGGCTTCTACACGCTGTTCCCGCCGGCGCCGCAGATCGTCGAAGCCTGGGGCCGCTACCTCGAAGGCGCGAGCCTCGAGGAGACCGCCGACGCGATCGCGAAGGCGGTCGCCGGACCGCCCAGCGAGCCCGCCGGCACCACACTCTGAGCGACGCTCAGGCGGCGTCGCCCGCGTCGTTCGTGAACCAGGTCGGCCGCGCGCGGCGGCCGACGGCGAAGACCGACGAGTGCGAGAGGCGCTTGAAGAGCTCGTCGTCGGCCTTCGCGCGCGACACATCGTCGCGGAGAGCAAGGACCAGCTTCGCGAGGCTCACCACTTGCTCCTCCGTCGCGGGCAGGAGCGGGAGCGACCACGACGCGCGCTCGAGGACGCCGAGCCGAGCCCTGAGCTGCCGGCGCATCGGCGTGTCGGACATCTCGAGGAGCATCTCGCTGCAGTACCGAAGGGTCTGGTCGAGGAGCGATTCGGACATGCGTGCAAGAATGCAGGATGCTCGCGGCACCTCGGAGGAGCGCATGCGACGACCTCGCGACATCGCGCGTCACTCCGATCAAGCAGAGCCGCTGACGCGAGCGGTTCGTGAAGCGCTGCATGAACGTGTTTTCGTCGAGAACCGACGCCCTGCTCCGTTTTTGGGTACTCTTCTCGTATGAGCGAGTTCGCGCTGAAGACGGCGCTTCCGCAGTACCTGGTCAAAGAGCAGGAGCGCATCGAGAAGATCGCTGCGGCCGAGGGGCTCGACTTCTTCCCGACGGTCTTCGAGATCCTGACCTACGACCAGATGAACGAGATCGCGGCGTACGGCGGCTTCCCGAACCGCTACCCGCACTGGCGCTACGGCATGGAGTACGAGCGCCTCGCGAAGAGCTACGAGTACGGCCTCTCGAAAATCTACGAGATGGTCATCAACAACAACCCGTCCTACGCGTACCTCCTCGAAGGCAACTCGCTGACGGATCAGAAGCTCGTCATGGCCCACGTCTATGGCCACGTCGACTTCTTCAAGAACAATTTCACCTTCCGCGCGACCGACCTCGACACCGGCGGGCGCACGACGGACCCGGCGACGCGGCCGAAGAACTACGATCCCAACCGCCGCTGGATCGACAAGATGGCGAACCACGGCTCGCGCATCCGCCGGCACGTGGCTCGGCTCGGGATCAACAAGGTCGAGGACTTCATCGACCAGTGCCTGAGCCTCGAGAACCTCATCGATCCCCACGCGCCGTTCCACGGCAAGCGCCCGAAGCGCGACCCCGACGCGGAGGAGAAGGCGACCGAGATCCCGCGGCTCAAGTCGAAGGACTACATGGAGTCCTTCATCAACCCCGAGGAGTACCTCGAGGAGCAGCGGCTCAAGATCGAGAAGGAGAAGGAGCGCGAGAAGAAGTTCCCCGCGCATCCCGAGCGCGACATCCTCAAGTTCCTCCTCGACAACGCCCCGCTCGAGCGCTGGGAGCGCGACATCCTCGAGATCATCCGCGAAGAGGCCATCTACTTCGTCCCGCAGATGCAGACGAAGGTGATGAACGAAGGCTGGGCCTCGTACTGGCACTCGAAGCTGATGACGACGAAGATCCTCGATGCTTCGGAGATCATCGATTACGCCGACAACAACGCGGGCGTGCTCGCGACGAGCGGCGGTCGGCTGAACCCCTACAAGCTCGGCGTCGAGCTGTTCCGCAACATCGAGGAGCGCTGGGACAAGGGGCAGTTCGGCAAGGAATGGGAGGAGTGCGACGACCTCGACGCGAAGAAGCACTGGAACCTCCGCCTCGGGCTCGGCAAGAAGAAGATCTTCGAGGTGCGTGCGCTCTACAACGACGTCACGTTCATCGACGAGTTCCTCACCGCCGACTTCTGCCGCGATCAGAAGCTCTTCAGCTTCTCGTGGTCGAACCGCAACGAGCGTTACGAGATCGAGTCGCGCGAGTTCAAACAGGTGAAGGAGAAGCTCCTCTTCCAGCTGACGAACGCCGGCAACCCGTTCCTCTACGTCGAGGACGCAAACTACGACAACCGCGGCGAGCTCCTGATCCGCCACGACCACCAAGGGCTGGATCTGAAGGCGGACTACGCGCGCGAGTGCATGAAGAGCCTCGTTCGCGTATGGAAGCGCCCGGTGAACCTGCTCACGATCGTCGAAGGCAAGCAGGTGATGATCCGCTTCGACGGGCGCGAGCACTCGACGCGGCACATGAGGCCATGAGAGAGGCTTCGGGCTTCAGACTTCAAGCCTCTCCTCCCATGCCCTTCGTTCGCGACCAAGACCACTGGCTCTTCAAGCTCTCGCCCGACGAGTGGATCCGCGCGGCCATGGGCGAGCTCCGTCGCGCGGAGGACGCGTACAAGCGGAAGAACGGACGGGCAGGGCTCGCCGGTGCGCGCCGTGCCGCGGGGATGGCGCTCAATGGTCTCCTCATCCTCGATCCCAACGAAGCATGGGGGCGCTCGTACATGGACCATCTCCTCGCGCTGAAGTCCGAGAGCTCGGACACGACGCCGGCGCGCGTACGCGAAGCGTGCGCGATCCTCGTCGACACGCCGCTCCCCGGCGGCGAGCTCG
>JAEXCN010000017.1 GCA_023402175.1 Pseudomonadota bacterium
GTCACGGGCACGTTCGAGGACGGCATCGTCACGAAGATCCCGCCAGGAGTGCCGCTCCGCGATGCGCCGTGCACGTGCGGGTCGACGACGGTGTGCCGCCATCGCGTCGCGGTCGTCCTCGCATACCCCGCGTGGCACGCCGCGCACGGCGCGGAGGCGGCGGGCGTCCCCGCGACCGAGGCGTGGTCGCCGTCGTGCTTCACGGAAGAACAGCTCACCGCGCTCGTCGGCAAACGCGTGATGGCGCGCGCGCAGTCGATCGTCCGTTCGGGGATCGTCGTCGAGCTGGAGGATGGACCGAGCCCGCTCGCGAAGCTTCCGACGTGCGCGGTACGGTTCCACGTCCCACGCGATCTCGCCTACGCGCGCTGCGATTGCCAGGCGTCGATCGCGTGTGAGCACGTCGTCGTCGCAGCGTGGGCATTCCGTCAGGCGGACGCGAACAGCACGCCCCTGCCTTGCACGATCGAGCTCGGAACGCAGGCCGAAGCGGCGAAGGCGGAATTCACTTCGCCGCTGGAGGACGCCCGACGTCTGGCCGAGCACGTCATCGTCGAGGGGGTCGCCCACCTCGGCGACGCGGAGAAGGCGCGGTTTGCTCGTGTCCGCGCGTCGCTCGGGAAGGCGGGGCTCCTCTGGCCGGGCGTGATCGTCGACGAGCTCGAGGTCCTTCTCGAGGCGTATCGCTCGAGGAGCGCGAGGTATCGAACCGGAGACGTGATGTTCCTCCTCGCGAGCCTCGAGGCGCGCGCCCGAGCGGCCACTCGCGGTGGTGCGCTTCCGAGCCGGTTCGTCCTCGGAAGCGACGAGGCGCGCGAGACGTTGCTCGATCACGTGCGCCTCGTCTCGCTCGGGGCACGCGTCGAGGCCGACGGCGATCGGCGCGAGGCGAGCGTCTATCTCGCGGACCCCGACTCGGGCACGGTCCTCGTCGCGTCGCGCGAGCTCGCGGCGCCCGCCGACGCGAAGGAGCAGCCGGAGGAGGGACCTGCGCTTGCACGTCGCGTGATCACCGGGCGCGTCACGCTCGGTGCGCTCGCGCGCGGGCAGCTCGTGACACGCGCCGCCAAGCGTCATGCGAACCACGCGCTCTCGCTCGCGACGACGCGCACGGGGCAGACCTCGGTCGCGCCGTCGACGGGGGAATGGGAGTGCCTTCCGACAGGTCTGCGGGTGAAGAGCTTCGCCGCGCTCGCGAGCGATCTCCGTTCGCGTCCGCCGCGCTTGCTACGCCCTCGGACGCTCGCTGCACAGATGAAGGTGATCGAGCTCGATCCCGGCGCGGTGCTCGAGGTCGCTTATCGGCCGGGCGATCAAGAGATCGTCGCGGTGCTCGGGCACACCGATGCGGAGAGCGGCCATGCCGAGCGGCTTCATCTCGTCCGGCGCCACTCGCGAACGGGCCCATCGGCGCTCGACGCGATCGCGAAGGCGCTCGAGCAAGGGCCGAAGTTCGTCGCCGGCGACGTACGCCTCGGGTCGCGCGGCCTCGAGATCGACCCGACAGCGCTCGTCACCGATCGCGTCATCGTCCCCGACCTCGAGACCGAGCCGCCGATCGTGGAAAAGCTTCCGCTGCTCGCGCCGCGCGAGGAGCCGCCGATCGGCAGCACGCTCGTGCGTGCCGGGACCGTGCTCGAAGAAGCGCTCCACGATGGGCTCGCGCGCCTTCGCCCGGGGTTCGCCGATCGCGCGACGCAGGCCGCCGACGCGCTCGGAGCCGTGGGCCTCGCGGAAGCGCGCAAACGCATCATCGCGTTGCGTGATGCCGCGAAGGCGGGCGATGCGACGGCCGCGCGTGCCTGGCTCGACGCGGCGATCAGGCTCGAGCTCACGCGCGAAGCGGCGCTCGGCTGATCGATCACGGGTGAAACGGAGGAGCTCGTCGAACCGCTCGACCCGATCGTCTCGTGAACGAACGAACGAAGGATCTTCCCGTCGAGCTTTCCCGAGGCTCGGCGCAACCTCGTTTCGTCGTTATCGTCTCCCGCCGGAGGCAATAGCTTGGCATCGACTTCGAAGTTCCTCGGTCTCGTGTTGTTGGTCGGTTGCGCGGCGCCGCGCGAGAGCACGGTTCCGTCCACGCAGATGAATGCGGCGGAGCCGCCCGCGGCGGCAGCACCGCAAGAAGAGCCGGCATCGAGCGCCCCTGCACCCGGCGCGGAAGAGGCATCGACGTCGGATGCCCAAAGCTGCACCGCTCGAGGGGGCACGATGCGGCCTGTCTGCAGGATGCAGAAGGTCACGTGCGTCCTCACGTATGCGGACGGCGGGAAGTCTTGCTCCGACAAGAAGGACTGCACGGGCGAGTGCATCTACGAAGGCGACGACAACGCGCCCAAGAGCGGACCGGTCACCGGCGTCTGCCAGCGCACGAGCGACCCGTGCGGCTGCCGCGCGCCGGTGAGCGGCGGCAAGATCATGCAGAAGGTGTGCGTCGACTGACGTCCCACGCGAAGGAGGCCTCGCCGGACAGCGAGGCCTCCTTTCGTCACATCGCTCGAGACGACGCGCGCGTGGCTCACATGCTCGCGAGCTGGCGCTCGAGCGCCTTGGGGTCGCGCTTCCAGACCTCGACCATCTGGCGCGAGATGGGATCGGGGAAGATCTCCTCGAGGCCCTGCTGCACGCCGTCGATGATCGACTTTGCGACCGCATCGGGGCTCGTCTTCGGCATCTCCATCGCGCGGACCATGTCGGTGTCGATCGCTCCCGGAAGGACGGCGTGAACCGAGATGTTCCGCTTCGCAACGTCACTCCGGAGCGCCTGCGTCGCCGAGAACGAGGCGGCCTTCGACGCCGAATAGCCGCCGAGCGCCGGGACGGACGCCAGCGAGGCGACCGAGAGCACGTTGACGATCGCGGCCCGACCTGCGCGCTCGAGCGCCGGTAGGAACGCGCGCGTCGTCGCGATCATGCCGAAGAAGTTGGTCGCAAAGTCCGCCTCGAGCTCGGCTGCACTGCTTGCGAGGACACCGTACGCAGCGAGCACGCCGGCATTGTTGATCAGCACCGTCGCGTCGGTCGCTCGCGCCGCGGCTGCTTCGAGCGAGCTGGCGGACGTGATGTCGAGCTGCAGCGGGATGATCCTGTCCGGCGATCGCGCCACGAGCCCCTCGAGCTGTTTCGGGTCGCGCGCCCCGGCATAGACACGCCTTGCCCCTGCTTCCACGCTCGCCTCGACGAGCGATCGGCCGAGCCCACGGTTTGCTCCAGTCACGAGCACAACTGCATCCTTGAAGTTCATTGGGTCACCTCGATCGCGACTGTGCACTTCGTCCGCCGATCGCTGTAGGCGCGTCGATCGCAATTGATCATTGCGCCACGGTAAAGAATCGAGAACGGTCCTGACATGGACCTCCTCGCGCAGATGCGAACGTTCGTTCGAGTCGTCGACGGCAAGAGCCTCTCGGCAGCAGCGCGGGCGCAGCGGCTTTCGCTTCCGGCGATCAGCCGGCAGCTGAGCGCGCTCGAGCACGATCTCGGCGCGCAGCTGATCGTGCGCTCCACGCGGAAGCTCCACGTCACGGACGCCGGACGGCAGTGGTACGAGCACTGCGTTCGCCTGCTCCGCCAGATCGACGACGCACGCGCAGACGTGCGGGGGACAGACGCGGTCCGCGGAACGCTCGTCGTCAGCACGTCGCTGACATTCGGCTCGGTGCTCGTCATCCCACGGCTACGAAAGCTCGCCGACAAACATCCGAACCTCGTCGTCGACATCCGCCTCGAAGATCATCTGGTCAATCTCGTGGGTGAGGGCATCGACGTCGCGATCCGCGCCGGGTCGCCTCCTCCCGACAGCACGGCATTCGTCGCGCAGCCGCTCTTCTCGATGGAACGCGTGCTCGTCGCGGCACCGCGCTGGCTGAGGAAACACGGCGTGCCACGCCGTCCCGAGGACATCGGCACCGGGGACGCTCTCGTGCAGGTCACGCCCGCGGGCAACGTCGTACGCTGGGGGCTGCGCCGCGGTCGCACGAGCGAGACGCGGACGGTCGACATCCGCGGACAGGTCCGAACGAACGCGCCGCTCGCGCTGCGAACCCTCGCCGTCGACGGCCTCGGGGTCGCGTTCCTGCCCGATTGGCTGGTCGCCGAGGACATCGCCGCCGGACGCCTCCGGCGCGTGCTGCCGGAGTGGTCGTCCGGGCCGATCCCAGCCTGGGCCATCTATCGAACCGAGCTGAGGGGGTCCGCACGACTACGTGCGCTCCTCGAAGCGATGCCTACCCAGGCGGACGCTGTCTGATGTTCCGGTGCGGTCTACACGTTCGAGTAACCACAAGAAGGCAGAGTCTCTGCTCGACGTCCTGCGCTGAGCGCGACCGACGCGTGGACTGGAACACGGTCGTGCTCGCGGCGGGAACATTTACCGGGTGCGTGTGTCCTGCACGCGCTAGATGGTGTGCGTGAGCGTCGTCCCCGTCCAGGCCGGCATGAAGCCTGCGGCTACTGTCGAGCCGCCCTTTGTCGACACCGAGCCGGTCGTCGTCCCCGACCTCCTTCATCCGACGCCCCTCCGGAGGATCGACGCCGAGAGCACGACGCTCGCCATCGCCCTCGCCTTCGTGAGCGGCGCTTCTGGCGCCGTGATCGCTGAGGCGCTCGACGAGGCGAAGACCTGTCCATCGACGTGGGATGCTGGGGCGTTCGCCGCCGATCTGTTCCTCCAGGACTTCGTCGCGCGGTGCATGAAGATCCGCGTCGGCACACGAAAGCTCGCCCCGATCTCGACGAAGCACCTCGTCATGGTGCTCTCGCATCCTCCGTCCGATCGGGCGGCCATCGAGCATCGGCGCGCCATCCTTCGCGAGCTCGTCGGCTCGCCGAATCTTCGCGAGGCCCTCGAAGGCCTCTATTCCAAGCTGTCGACGCTCCGCTCGATGCTCGAAGGATCGACCGGGACGGGCAAGTGGGACGAGAGCCGGCGACAGCTCGAGATCCTCCAGGTCGTGAAGGACGTCATCGACTGCGCCGCCGACGAGTTCGCGAGCGCGCGCTCGGGGCTCTCGAGGCTGGCCGCGTTCGGACGGCGGATCCGCGAGGGTGAGCCCTATCGGTCGCTCGCCGATCTGCTCCGGTACGACGAGCGCCTTGCGACGATGAACCTGAAGATCCGCGTCGGAGCGGACGGCCGCATTCGCGGATTCGAGCTGCTCTCGATCCAGGAGGACGAGAAGAACCCGTTCGTGAGCTCGCCCTGGCGGCGCTGGCTCGCGAAGCTCGAGCTGTTCGCACGGGGCTTCAAGTTCAGCGACGGCGAGGTGATGGCGAGGCTGATCGATGCCGTGTTCGAGGGCATCAAGGACGAGCTCGTCGCCTTCGTGCAGCTGATCGGCGACCTCGAGGTCTATCTCGGCGTGCTCGGACTCCACGACGCCGCCCGCGACGCGGGCCTTTCGGTATGTCTTCCCGACCTCGTCTCCGCCCACGAGCCCCGGACGATCGAGGGGCTCTTCAACCCGCTCCTGCTCGGACACGGCGTGCAGCCGGTGCCGTGCGATCTCGACTCCGATCGCCACGAGACGACGTTGCTCGTGACCGGTCCGAACTCGGGAGGCAAGACGCGGCTCTTGCAGTCGCTCGGCCTCACGCAGGTCCTCGCGCAGTCGGGGCTGTTCGTGCCGGCACGCTCCGCGTCGCTCGCGCTCGCGTCCGGGCTCGTCGTGTCCCTCATCGCGGAGGCGAAGGCGGACGCGACCGAAGGGCGACTCGGCACGGAGCTCCTGCGCATTCGCGATCTGTTCGAGCGCCTTCCGCCGGGCGCGATGGTGATCCTCGACGAGCTCTGCTCGGGGACGAATCCTTCCGAGGGCGAAGAGATCTTCGAGCTCGTCGTCGGCATGCTCGCGAAGCTCGGGCCGCAGGCCTTCATCACGACGCACTTCCTTGCCTTCGCCGCGAGGCTCGAGCGCGAAGCGAGCATCGAGCCGCTTCGCTTCTTGCAAGTGGAGCTCGGGCCAGGCGATCGCCCCACCTACCAGTTCGTCCCCGGTGTCGCCCAGACCTCGCTCGCGAGCCACGCCGCCGAAAGGCTCGGCGTCACCCGTGAGCAGCTGCTCTCCCTCATCGATCAGAAGACGAGCAGCGGGCAGAAGACGAGCGGCGCGCCCGAGAGCGGCGCATCGCGACGGAGGACCTGATCGCCGTGCCGACGTTCCTCACGACATCGAAGATGGATCCCGCGCTCGCGGCGCGTATCGAGGCGAGCGTTCTCGGTCAGAAGAGTCCGCGGAGGACGGCCGCGCGCATGCGAAAGACCGTAGCGCTCGCTCGCCTTCTGTTCGTCTTGGCGATCGGCGTCTGCATCTACAACGCGTTCGCGACGCGGAGCCAGAGCAACGCCGATCCCGATCGCGCGCGTGCGCCCGCGCGCGTCCAGACGCCAGCTCGCTAGGACCAAATGCACGATCGCCCCGTGCGCTCGGACGGCGCAAGGGGCGATCTTCACTTTGGCCCGTGCGTCGGCGCTCAGGCAGCGATCAGAACTGGCTCCAGAGGTGCTGATTCGTGACCTCGTGGTGGAACTGGATCTCGGCTGCCTTCACCCTCGTGCCGAGCTGCTTCGGGCACCGCTCGGCCGATGCCGTCTTCAGCTCGGCGTACTTCGCCTGCACGTTCTCGCCGAGCGCGCTGGCGATGAACTGGCTGCTCTTGAACGGGCGGATGGCGTCGTAGATGTTGTCCGGCAAGAAGCGCGTCCGGCTGCGCTTTGCCTCGGCGTCTTCCTGGGGCTGCGGGCCTTCGAGGCCGGTCCGAAGCAGCGTGTAGAGCACCATGTACGGGTTCGCGTCCGGGGCAACCGAGCGGCACTCGACGCGCGCGGTGCGCTCGTTGCCGTACGGAATGCGCATCATCGCGCCGCGGTTGGCGGCGCTCGCCTTGATCTGGTTCGGCGCCTCGAAATGCGGGTCGAGCCGGCGGTACGCGTTCACGCTCGGGTTGAGCACGAGACAGATGTCGTTCGCGTTCATGAGCATGCGGTCGATGAAGTCCCAGCCCATGGCGCTGAGTCCGTCCTGCCCGTCCTTCGCGTAGAACAGGTTCTTGCCGCCACGCGAGAGCGACATGTTGATGTGCATGCCGTTGCCGTTCACGCCCGTCACCGGCTTCGGCAAGAAGCACGCGGTGCTGTCCATCTGCGCGGCGACCTGACGGCACAGCAGCTTGTAGAGCTGGATCTGGTCGGCCGAGATGAGCGCCTCGCTGTACGCGAAGTTCATCTCGAACTGGCTGGGCGCCACCTCCGGATGGTCCTTCTCGTTCTCGAAGCCCATCGCGCGCTGCGCCTCGGCGGCCTTGTCGATGAAGGCGCGCAGCGGGTCGCCCGGCAGCGAGTGGTAGTAACCGCCCGTCGAGATGAACTCGAACTTCCCGTTCTCGTGGTAGTGGCGCTCGGCGTCGCGGCCCTTGAAGAGGAAGCCCTCGACCTCCGGAGCGGCGTAGAAGACGGTGCCGTCCTTCCCGTACATCTCGTCGGTGATGCGCTTGAGCCGGCCGCGCAGGTCAGCGTGGTACGGCGTGCCGTCCCGCTCGAAGACCTCGCTGAACACGAGCACTTTACCTGGCCCGAAGATGTCCGACGGCAACCAGTAGAACGCGCTCCAGTCGACGCTGAGCCGAAGATCGCTCTCCTGCTGGGCAGAAAAGCCGCGGATCGAGGAGCCGTCGAACGTGAGGCTGTCGGCGCTCTTGAGGAGGAACTTCTTGTCGTAGTCGAGCATGTGCAGCCGACCTTCGAGATCGGTGAAGCACAGCGTGACGGCCTTCAGGTTCCGCTCGTCCGTGAGGTACTTGACCCGCTCCTCGCGGACCTTGTCGGCCGCCTCGTGGCGCAGCCGCTGCTCCTTCACGCGGAGGTTCCGCTCCTCCAGCTCGTCGTAAGAGATCTCCAGGAACGTCCGCAGGCCTTTGTTTTCCATCGGCCCGCGATCTCTATCGTTCGCGACCGGGGATCAAGACCAAATCGGCGCTCGACAAGAATAAATTCTGCACCAACAAGCCTAATACCTAGCTCCGCCGTTCCTCGGACGCTGGCGGCTGAGCTCGCGTCACCTGCGGACGCGCTGAATGGATCCGGTGTTCGCGGCCCCGGTCCCCGCGTTCGCCCAGTAGACGAACTCTCCGTCGAGCGCGAGCGCCAAGGGATTGGCCTGGCCCTCCGCGAACGTCTCTGGCCCGCCAGGGCAAGCGGGAAGCTTGCACCCGCGGATCTTGCCGTCGGCTGCGCCGGCGCTTGCCTTCACGGCCCAGTAGACCGCGGTCCCGTCGGCGACGATGTCCTGGATCGTTCCTTCGGGCGTCGTGAACAGCTGGATGCCTGCACCACCGCAGCCCGACACGGGGCAGGAGACGACCGTGCTTTGCGTCGGGTTGATGTCTACCGAGGCGACGACGGTGGTCCCCGCGGCGATCGCAACGTGGCGTCCCTTGTCCATCAGCTTCGTCGGCGGCTTGTTCTCGATCTTGCCGATCCACACGCCGCCCGCTCCGGCTGCGCTGAAATCGGTGTTCGAGAAGACGAGCGTGTTTTCGTCGACGGCGAAGCCGAACGACTCGGCCCTGTACACGGACGACAGATATTCGGGCGTGCCCCCCGCGAGAGGGACGCGCTTCAGCCCGCCCGTCGAGTCGTACCAGAACAGCGACGTCGAGTTTCCTACGAGCTGCCCGACGCCCGTGTAGTCGCCGATCTGGGTCGGGACCATGCCGCAGCCGCCAACGTCGCACGCGTAAATGTAGATGTCGGTTCCTGTGCTTGGCGAATCGCCGAGCCAGTACACCATCGTCTCGTTGGCGAAGATCTGTCGCCGGCCGAGGACATCCTTCTGGGTCGAGGACGTGGCGAGCACCGTCGGTGCCCCGATGCACCCCGACTTCGAGCATTTCTCGGCGGCCGAGGCGCGGATCCAGAAGACCCCCGACGAATTGACTGCGAGGCCGATGGGTGCGTCGACGTTCGGCGCGATCGTCTGCGGCTGGCAGCGCCCGTTCTGGCACGTGCCCCCTCCGCAATCGTGGCCGCACGCACCGCAGTGTTTCGGCTCGGTCGAGGTCGAGGTCTCACACGAGCCATTCCCATCGCAATCCGCGAGAGGAGCAATACACGACCCGGGGTCTTGGGCGTCGTGACCGCCATCGACGTCCGCATCGTTGGAGCCGTTCGGTGATGCGTCTCCTGATGCAGCATTCGCGGGCCCGCCGCTCTGAGCCACGGGGTCATCGCCGACGCAGGCGGCCGCGCCGAGGACGACGCATAGCGTGGAGACACCGAGAGCAACCGCCGCGCGCATGGGCGCAAATACTCGCATGCTCGGGCTCGATGTCTAGCTCGCGGGCGTCGTCTCGAGCGATGAAACCCAGCCGTCACCCAGCGCTACTGCAAGCGAATCACTCTCGCGCTCGGGATCGCTTCGACGATCCGCCCGACGAGGTTGAACCATCCTGCGCACGCGTCGACAGCAGACCTCGCAGAAGAAGCGGGCACCGGGCCGCGCTATGCTCGGTCCATGACGTTCGCCGACGCGCTTCGCCGTCGCCTCCGGGCAGCTCAGGGTCAGGAGCCGTGCGACCTCGTCCTGCGCAATGTCCGCTGGCTCGACGTCTTCACCTGCGAGTTCGTCGATGGCGACGTCGCGATCAAGGACGGCGTCGTCGTCGGCCTCGCTGCCGGGCTGCGCGGAGCGCGAGAAATCGACGGACGCGGGGCGCACGTCGTTCCTGGGTTCATCGACGCGCACGTCCACCTCGAGAGCTCATTGCTCGTCCCCGAGAGCTTCCAGCGCGCGGTCCTTCCCCGTGGCACGACCACGGCCGTGTGCGATCCGCACGAGCTCGCGAACGTGCTCGGCGTGCCGGGCATCCAGTTCTTCCTCGACGCGGCCGAGCGGATGACCCACGGAGGAAAGCCAGGGCTCGACCTTCGCGTGATGGTCAGCTCATGCGTACCGGCGACGAGCTTCGAGACGAACGGCGCAGGCGTGCTCGACGCGTCGATGCTCACGCCCCTGCTCGGTCATCCGAAGACGCTCGGGCTCGCCGAGGTGATGAACGTTCCCGGCGTGCTCTCCGGCGATCCGCTCGTCGTCGACAAGCTCGCCGCGTTCGACGGACGTCCACTCGACGGCCATGCGCCGCTCGTCCGGGGCCAGGCGCTGTCGGCCTATGCATGCGCCGGCATCACGACCTGCCACGAGAGCTCGGAGCTCGGAGAAGCGAAGGAGAAGCTTCGCAACGGCATCGCCGTGTGGATCCGCGAAGGCAGCGTCGCCAAGGACCTCGATGCACTCGCGCCGCTCCTCACGCTCGCGACGTCGACGAGCATCGGGTTCTGCACCGACGATCGAAACCCGCTCGACATCGCGCAGGAAGGCCACCTCGACTGGCTCGTGCGATCGGCGATCAAGAAGGGTGTCACCGCGGAGGTCGCCTACCGTGCAGCGTCGTGGTCGGTCGCGCGCCACTACGGTCTTGCCGGCCCCGCGCGCAATGCGGAGCGCATCGGCGCGATCGCCCCCGGCTTCCGTGCGGACCTCGTCGTCCTCGACGACGTCGGGACGTGCGCGATCCGCGACGTTCTGGTCGCCGGACAGCTCGTTCGCGAGATCGAGACGGAGCGCCCGGCGATCGCTCGTCCGGCGAACACGATCCACGCGGCGATCCCCGAGGCGCGCGACCTCGAAGGACCGACCGGAATGGTGCACGTCATCGGCGTGCGCGCCGGCCGCATCCTCACCGATCGTCACGTCGCCCGGCACGACGCGCCCGGCGTCCGCCGGCTCAGCGTCCTCGAGCGGTACGGCAAGGGGAGCAAACCGGCGAACGGCTACGTCTCCGGGTTCGGTGACATCGACGGCGCGATCGCCTCGAGCGTCGGCCACGACAGTCACAACCTCGTCGTCGTCGGCAAAGACGCGAGTGACATGCGTGCGGCGCTTGCAGCGCTCGCCGAGGTCGGCGGAGGCTTCTGCGTCGTTCGCGACGGCAACGTCCTCGCTCGGCTTCCGCTCCCGCTCGGCGGGCTCATGTCGCTCGAAGAGCCTGCGTCGATCGCGCGGTCGCTCGAGGAGCTCCGTGCCGCGAGCCAGGCCATCGGTTGTGTGCTGCCCGAGCCGTTCCTCCAGCTCGCCTTCCTCAGCCTGCCCGTCATCCCGAGCTTGAAGCTCACGGATCGCGGGCTCATGGACGTCGACGCGTTCCAGCTGATCGACGTCCGGGCGGCCTGAGCGTCAATCGCTTCGTTGTTCGCGTCACGGCTCCTCATGACCTCCCGCGGATCGTGCGGGGCGGACGGGCGTCACGGTCCTCGCGATCTCACGCGCCGACCGCCGACCGCGCGCGTTGACCCTTCGGCGGGCGTGGTGCGACGCTCGGGATGGGATGCTCCTCGTCTCGAAGACGTACTGGACCGGCATGCCGTTCTGGTTCCGGCGCGCGCCCGAGCACGCCGTCAGCGAGTCGCTCGTGCTGCGTGCGCACGACATGAGGCAGCTGCGCGCCGTCTACTGGACGAACGAGAAGCATCCTCCGCCGAAGATCGGCGTTGTCCTGATGCATCCGCGGATCGACTTCACGCATCACTACACGATCCCGCGGCTCGTGGACGCCGGCTTCGGAGTGATTGCGGCATGCACACGTCACGGCAATAGCGAGACGCTCGCCGAGCACGAGGAGATGGTCCTCGACGTCGCCGCGTGTGTCCGGCATCTGAAGGAACGGCGCGGCATCGAGAAGGTCGTCCTGCTCGGCAACTGCGGCGGCGGCTCGCTGCTCGCGTATTACCAGGCCGAAGCGCGTCTCTCGCCAGCGGAGCGGACGAAGCGCTCCCCCGGCGGGAGCCCCACTCGGTTCGAGAGCGCGCCGATGACGCCTGCGGACGCGATCGTGTACGTCGCGGTGCATCGCGGGCAGGGCAAGGTCCTCCTCGACGCGATCGATCCTTCCGTCGTCGACGAGACGGATCCCCTCTCGTGCGACCCTGCGCTCGACATGTACGACGAGCGAAACGGCTTCCGCGAGCCGCCCGCGTGGAGCGAATACGACGACGCTTTCCTCGCGCGCTATCGAGCGGCGCAGCGGAACCGCGTGGAGCGGCTCGATGGAGCTGCGCGCGAGATCATTGCCCGTCACGACGAGGCGACGCGCGCCTCCGAGGAGCCTGGCTTCGGAAGCCTGCCAGCGCGGGAACGCCGTGAGGTCCTCCGGCGGCGCGTCGTCGAGCCGATCATGGTCGTGTACCGCACGATGGCGAACCCGGCATACGTCGATCGCCGCATCGACCCGTCGGGTCGCGACTACGGCTCGCTCCTCAGCGAGCGGCCCGATCTCCTCGGCTACGCAGCGCTCGGCCTCGCTCGCACGTGCACGCCGCGCGCGTGGCTCTCGACATGGTCGGCGCTGTCGTCGAAGGCAGACCTCGTCGCGAACGTCGCGCGGATCACGGAGCCGACGCTGCTCGTGACGCCGAGCAAGGACCGCGAGATCCTCCCGTCCGATGCGCTCGCCATCGAACGAGCGATCGCCTCGCCCGACAAGCTCGCCGTGACGCTCGAGGCGCGGCACTATTTCGAGCCCGATCCGGGCGAACGCGAATGCCCCGATGTCGAGCGCCTGATGGACGTCGTCGTGCCCTGGATCCACGAGAAGGTGCGGGTGTCGTGAGCGCGGTTGCGATCGTCTATCACTCCGCCACCGGGCGGACGCGGTCCATCGCGGAAGCGGTGGAGCGCGGAGCGCGGGAGATCGACGGGACGACGACGCACCTCCTGTCCGTCGACGACGGCTCGCGGCTCCACGCGGTGCTCGCGGCCGCCGACGCGATCATCTTCGGCTGCCCGACGTACATGGGCAGCGCATCGGCGGCCTTCAAGACGTTCATGGACTCGACGAGCGCGGTCTGGGCCCTCCAGGGTTGGCGAGACAAGCTCGCTGCAGGATTCACGCATTCGGCCGCTCCGAGCGGGGACAAGCTCGGGACGTTGACCCAGCTCGCTGTCTTCGCCGCGCAGCACGGGATGGTCTGGGTCGGGCTCGGCCTGCCCCCGACGTATGCCGGCGTCGAGATCGAAGCCGACGACACGAACCGTCTCGGCAGCCATCTCGGTGCGATGGCGCAGTCGCGTCCCGGTGGAGGCGTGGTCCCCGAGGGCGATCTGCGCACGGCCGCTCTCCTCGGCCGCCGCGTCGCCGAAGCAGCCCGACGCTGGACGCGGCTCGACGAGCGCCGAGACGCGCTCTCGCAGGGCGATGCGCCTCCGGAAGCAGCGTTCCGTCACGATGCTGCGCGCGGCTGGGCGTTCCCGTCCGCCTCACGGAGCGCTCCCGAGGATGGCATCGAACGCACGAACCTCCGCGAGCTCGCGGCGCGGCCCGATCGGTTCGAGCATCACCTCGTCGTCTGCGCGAGCGTCGGCGGCGCGCAGCTCGAGATCACGACGGCGTCCGAACCGTTGTACTTCGCGCACGTCAACGTGTCCGACGAATTCGCGCTCGCGCTTCCGAGCGGAGACGAGCTCGTCGATCGCTTTCCGCTTCGCACGTTCCTGTCCGATCCGACGACGGGCGAGGACGTCGGTCGCTACAACCACCGCATCGGTGACCTCGTTCTCCATCCCGAACGTTGGCTCCACTGGCCAGGCCGCCTTCGGCCGCCGTACGAGCCGTTCGACTTTCCACCAGGGATGCGGCGCGCCGGGCTCTCGCTCGTCTATTGCGCGAGCGCGCCGACGCCGCCGACGTGGTGTCCCCTGCCCGTCCCGCCAGGGCGTGCGGGTGACGTGAAGGTGTATCGCGAGCCGGGCCCGCCGATGGTGCTCGCCTCGATGCGCGGCGAGCCTCGCCCGCTCGCGACGGTCGGCACGACGACGCTCACGCTCGTCGAGCTCCCCGAGACGATCGCTCCTCCGCGAGGCGGGTGGGTCGTCGTCCTCGAGGCACTGCCGGACAGCGGCCACGCTGCGTGTGACCTCTATCGGATCGCCCCCGGCGCTACGCTCGGAGGGAGCGGCATCGTCCGCGCGCTCGTCCTCGCCTCTGATGCGACCGAGCCCGATCCGGTACCGCCATCGTGGATCGCCGCGCCGAGCCCGCCGTTCGCCCCGTGGGAGGATGTTCCGCCGGGCGATCTACCGTTCGCGGATCGCGGGATCGAGGTCGCCGTGCAAAGCCGAACGGTGGTCGCGATCACGGTCGGTGCGATGGCCGCCGAGGTCCCGCGGTACTGGCTCGCGCGCATGCTGTTCCGCGTCGGGCTCCACCAACTTCGTCTCGGCTACGTCGAGACGTACGGTGGCTTGTTCATCGACGATCGCGGCGACGGCCCGGTGTCGATCGGGCTCAGGAGCGGTACGAGGCGCGCGTCGATCGCGATCGACCGTGACGAGGCGCTCTCGTTCGTCGAACGCCTCTACCGCGCGGTTGCCCCGCCCGGTTACACGGAACGCCCGGCATGATCGCGATCCGACTCCTCATCGTCGAAGGGGTCACGTAGAGTCTTCCGCGTTGGGCACTCGAACATTGCTGCTCGTGCGGCACGGCCAGTACGGCCTCGAAGACAGCGGCAGGCTCACCGAGCTCGGCCGAGAACAGGCGCTGCTCACCGGTAAGTGGATCTTCCAGCACCTCGACGGGCAGCGCATCGATGCGGTGTGGTCGAGCACGCTGCCGCGTGCACGCGAAACGGCGGCGATCGTCGCGAGCTCGATCACGAGCTCCCGCGTTCGATCCGTCGGGCTCCTGCGCGAAGGCATGTACTCGAAGGTGAAGGGCTACGACATCCCGGCAAACGAACGCCAGGAGGACCGTACCCGGGCGGATGCAGCGTACGAGCGATTCTTCCGCACGAGCCGGACGGACCGCCTCGAGATCGTCGTCTGTCACGGCAACCTGATCCGCTACCTCGTCTGCCGCGCCATCGCCGTGCCCGTCGTGCGCTGGACCCGGATGAACAGCAATCATTGCAGCATCACGCGCATCCTCGTCAGGGACACGGGCGCGGTGCGCCTCGTCTCGTACAACGAGACCGCTCACCTGCCGCCGAAGATGGTGACATGAGGTCGTGACGAGCGAATCGTCTCCGCTCATGACGTGATGCGCAAGACGAGCGCGCACGGCCCGATGTCGGACAACGTCATGGCTCAGCTGCGCGGGCCGCATCGACGGAAAAGGCACTCCGCGTGCCGATGAAGGACGACGTCAGCGGAATCAACGCGTCGACCGAGCGGGGCGGGGCTTGACCGATCGTGACTTCGCGTGAATCCTCCTTGGCCTCGTGAGCTCGCGTTGGATGCTTCGTGCGGCCGCGGCGCCGGAGCGGTTCCTCGATCGCGGCTTCGCGCGATTCCTGTCGCGCCCGGGCGCGATTCGTCGCCCGAAGGGAAAGGCTCGCGCGCAGACCGACCTCCGTGTCGTGCTCCCGCGCGACCTCGCGCGCTTCATGGATGCGCTCGGTGATGCCGTCATCGCCGACTTCATCTCGCGACCTTCGCTCCCGAAGTTGGCCGCGCTCGTCAACGCTGCACGAAGCGGGCGCAACCCGACGGCGCTCGCTCGTTTGACGGCGCTCCTCGCGGGCGCGGTTCCGATCGGTGAGAACCACGTCGGAGAAGTCATCGCCTACTTCCTCGCGGACGATCCCGCGCGGGCCGTGATCGCAGCGATCGAGCCCCGCCACCTGACCGTACGGCTGCTCTGCAGCGGCGCCGCGGAGCTCGCCGTGATCTGCAGCTTGCTCGCGGCAGGAGAGGAAGCCGAGACCCCGCCGTTCGGGATCGCCGAGGAGGAGGGCGTCCGTTCGCTCGTCGATCGTGCACGAATGCTGACCACGGTGCTGACCGGCACCGATGCGCAGCTGAAGACGGCCATGCGCGCGCTCGCGGTGAAGCCGCTCTACGTGCCGCCGCCGGAGGGCGTTCCGAGCCGCGCGCGCAGGAAGCGAGCGGCCGCGTCGACAGCGACGTCGCATTCGAAGCGGACGCGTGAGCGGATGAGTCCGCTCGCGTTCGGCGGCATCGTCGAGGCGTTCTTCCGTGAGGACGCCGACGATCTCGTCGAGCGCCTGACCACGCACGCGCGCTCGGCCGACGAGATCGTGCGCGAGGCCTCCGCGCTCTTCCTCTCGTCGCTCCGGGGCGGGACGCGCTCGGCTGGAGCGAAGGAGCTCGCGCGCCGTCGTCAGGTCGCGCTGCGCGCGCTTCGAGCGGCCAAGAAGCCGACCGCCGCAGCCTCCGACGAGGCGTTGGAGACGACGCGCCTCATCGTCGCGCGCTTCGACAGGCTCGCTCCGAACGCAGAGTCCGTCGCGGCGATCGCCGAACGTGATGAGACGCTCCTCGCGCTCGCCGAGCTCGGCGACAAGCGCATCGCTCCGACGTTGCTCGCGCGCGCCCTCACAGGAGACGCAGCCGCCGTCGACATGCTCGCAGCGCTCGGCGACCGGAGCCTCGTTCCTCATCTGGAACGCCTGCTCGGCGGCGAGCCGAGCCGCGTCCGACTGTACGAGGCCGCGTTCGTTCGCACGCTCGTCGCCGTGCGTGCACGCGAGGCACTCCCTGCGCTCCGCAAGCTGCTCGAACAGAACCCGATGACGGGGTGGCGCGAGGGGCTCGAGCGTGGGGTGCTCGTCCGCGAGCTGGTGCTCGCGCTCGGCGAGCTCGAAGACGACGCGTCCGCCCCGCAGCTGCTCTCGATCCTCGAGTCGACGAGCCAGGAATACCGAACGGTCCTGTCCGTCGCGGCGTATGCGCTCGGTCGCCTGCGCTACGTGCCTGCGCTCTCGTCGCTCGAGCGGCTCCTCGTCTCGCCGAAAGAGCCCGTGACGTGCGAAGCCGTATGGGCCGTCGGCGCGATCGGGCAGGCGCATCCCGAAGCGCGCGCCACCGCGGCCGCGCTCCTCGATCGTCTCCCCGGCCTCGAGCCCGGCGCAGAGGTCACGCGTCTCGCTGCGCTCGCGAAGGTCCGCTTCGGCCGGAACGCTCCGAAGACGATCGAGCTCCGGAAGGCGATCGATCGCGCCCTTTGGGAGCCCGCGTTCCGGCAGGAAGAGTCGTCGCGCCGGCGCGCCTGGGCGCTGCGCGCGCTCGAGGAGCTCGCCACGATCGCGAAGACGGAGCCGAGCGCGCGGATCGAGGGAGACGTGCTGTTCCTCGGCCACGAGGCGATCCGTCATCTCGTCACGCGCGACGACCAGCGCGTACGGAAGGCAGCCGAAGCGGCGTTCAGCGCGTGGGGACTGCCGGTGCCGAAGGCCCGCCCGTACTTCTCGTTCGCGCTTCCTGAGCTCGAACGCTCCGGCGGGCTCGAGGCGCTCCACGAAGCGATCCGCGATCCGCTCGGTATCTTCCGGCACAACGTGGCGACACGGCTCGCCGAGATCGCGGACCCACGATCGATAAGGCCGCTCGCCGAGGCGACGGCACGCCTCTTCGCGGAGCCGTCGACATCGACGTACGAATACGACGACGCGCCTCCGCATCTCGTCGCGTTCGTGCGCGCGCTCGCGAAGCTGAATCGGCCCGAAGGCAACGACGTTCTCATCGAAGGCCTGAAGTCGGACAACCATCAGGTCCGCGCCGTCGTCGCCGAGAATGCTCCCGATGACGAGCGCTTCGTGCCGGAGCTGATGGCGATGCTCGGCGATCCGCGAAGCTTCCTCCGTTCGCGCGCGGAGAAGTCCCTCACGTCACTCGGTGCGCTGCCTGCCCCCGTCGAGACCGCGACGACCGAGATCGCGGCCGTCGTCGCACGGCGCGTCGAGGGCTGACGCGTCGCCACCTCGGCGAGACGTGTTGTCACTGCGACGTCGCACGCTTCACGAAGAGGCAGAGCCACGGCCGTCGTTCGAGTAGACTGACGGTTCGCATCCGGAGAGGAGGGGCCATGATCTCGAGCGCGACCAACGGTGCATCTCGACAGGCAGACACGGGCGCAGAGCGCCGCTCGGATGGTTTCCTCCACCGCATGGTCGACGTCGGCGACGTGCGCCTCCACGTGGTCGAGGCGCGCCCCGAAGGGACCGCCGAGTCGACGGAGCTTCCGACGCACGTACCTCTCGTGGTCTTCCTCCACGGGTTCCCCGAGTTCTGGTGGTCGTGGCACCACCAGCTCACAGCGATGTCGAAGGCGGGCTTCTGGGCGGTCGCTCCCGACCTGCGCGGCTACAACGAGTCCGACAAGCCGAAGGGAACGTCGTCCTACGAGATCGAGAAGCTCGCCGGCGACGTTGCGGGCCTCATCCGCGCGCTCGGACGGAAGGACGCGATCGTCATCGGGCATGACTGGGGCGGAGGGGTCGCGTGGGCCTTCGCGATGGAGTACCCCGAGATGCTCCAGCGGCTCGCGATCCTCAACGTCCCGCATCCGCTGCAGTTGATCCGTGGCCTGCGACGCCCCGCCCAGCTGAAGAAGAGCTGGTACATCTTCTTCTTCCAGCTGCCGTTCCTGCCGGAGCGTCTCATTCGCAGGAACGACTTCGCGCTCATCCGCCGAATGCTCCGCGCCGACGGCTTCCCGAGCGAGGAGGTCGATCGTTACGTCGCCGCGCTCCGCGTCCCTGGCGTGCTCACGGCCGCGATGGGCTATTACCGCGCGAGCTTCCGCCGCGTCCTCACTCGGCGCGTACCGACGATGCGCCCGATCCCTCATCCCGTCCTCGTCATCTGGGGCGATCGCGATCTCGCCCTCGGCAAGGAGCTCGCCGAGCCGCCCGAGAGGTTCGTGCCGAACGCGAAGGTCGTGCACATCCCCGAGGCGACACACTGGGTCCAGAACGACGTCCCGGACAAGGTGAACGAGATGCTCGTCCAGTTCGTCCGCGAACGCGCCTGAGCGCATCACATCGGCGCAGAACGAACGTCCTCCCGCGCCCGCGATCCAGACGGTACGATGGTCGGCCGATGGCAGGCCTTGCGCCCGTCGAGCTGACGGCAGATTGTTCCGCATGCGGGCTCGAAAGCGGCGTGGTCGAAGTGTACGACGCGCTCGTCGCGGCGTGCCGCTTCGGCCTCCCCGCGACGACGCGATGCAAGCTGTGCGCGGCAGCAACCGCAGGGGCGTTCGATCGGACGCCGTCGAGGCCGCTGCGCGAGATCCCCGCGAACCGGTGTCCGGCCTGCCTTCACGAGCTGACGCCATCGGCGGTCGACGATCGTGCCTGCCCGACCTGCTCGGCGCGTGCGTTCCTCGAGGAGACGAGCCCTCCTCTCGACTTCTCGACGCTCGCGGATCTCGAACGCGCGCTCGATCTCTGGGCAGAACGCGAAAAGTTCCCGTCTCGCGACGCTCTCCTGAAGGCGACGTTCGTGCACGCCGACGTCGCGGAGATCTTCGCCGTGCTCCAAAGGAAGGAGCGCCTCGAGGTCCTTGCGGATCCGTTCGCGAACATGGGGGTGCGCACGACGGGCGGGAGCGCTCGGGACGGCGCAGGCGCGCAGCCCAGCGCGGGCGCGAAGTCGACTTCGCCGGAGACGCCGCACGCGATCGCCCGGGCGAAGCCCACGATTGACGAGTCAACGCCGATGCCCGACGTCGGACTGACGAGCGTCCCGAGCAGTGTTCCCCTCGCTGCCGCTCGGCCGGAGCCGACGGACGCGCAGGCCGCCGTCGACAGCGCGACGCGCGCGCGTCCTGGGCAGAGCGCGTCGCCGAGCCCGGTGACGCAGACGGCTCGAGACATTGCGTATGCTCCGACCGAGCCGCTCGCAGCGCCGCTGCTGCCGCCGCGCGAGTCGCGTCCTCCGCCTCCTTCCGCACCGCCGCGCGCGATCGTCTATCCGCTCGTCAGCGTGATCGTCGCGGACGGCGAGGTGCATCCGGAGGAGCTCGCGCTCGTCGATCGCTTCCTGCAGAGCGAAGGACTCGCGCCGCTCTCGCCGGAGGAGCTCCGGGTTCATCACCCTTCCGAGGTGGCGCACTTCGTCCCGAAGGAACGACGCGAGGCAGTCGTCCAGTTGATGTGCGAGAGCGCAGCGGTCGACGGTATGCCCGACGAGAGCGAGCGCCGTGTGATCCGCGCCTATGCCACCGCGTGGGACGTCGATGACGAGAAGATCGACTTTTGGATGTGGGGCTACGAGGAGATGAATACGTCGCTCGCGCGGCAGCTCTTCTTGAAGCTCCGGCGCTTCGTGCTCTCCGCGCGATGGAGCGACGCCGAGCGCGGATAGCTTCTCGGCGACGCCATCGATCGGATAGCGTGGATCGGCGATGCAGAACGTTTCGCAGCCCGCCGGCTCCCCGCCCGGTCCGTTCGCAGCCGGTCCGTCCGCACCCGAGGCCGTCGACCCGCAGATCCCGGAGCAGTTCCAGAAAGTCGCCGCGAACATCCGCAAGGTGATCCTCGGGAAGGACGAGGTGATCGCGCGGTTGCTCTGGGCGGTCGCCGCGCAGGGACACGTTCTCTTCCGTGACGTACCCGGCGTCGGGAAGACGATGCTCGCGAAGGCGTTCGCGGCGAGCGTCGACTGCACGTTCAAGCGCATCCAGTTCACGCCCGATCTCCTTCCGATGGACGTGTCGGGATCGAACGTCTTCGACATGCGAAGCAAGACGTTCCAGTTCCAGGCTGGCCCGGTCTTCACGAACGTCCTGCTCGCCGACGAAATCAACCGCGCGCCGCCGAAGACGCAATCGGCGCTCCTCGAAGTCATGGAGGAAAGGCAGGTCACGGTCGAAGGCACGACACACAAGCTCGAGCCGCCGTTCGTCGCGATCGCGACGATGAACCCGCTCGACGACGAAGGGACCTATCCCCTCCCCGCCGCGCAGCTCGATCGCTTCATGATGATGCTCTCCGTCGGCTATCCGCCGGAGGAGGCCGAGGCGAAGATGCTCGAGGTGCACCTCGGTCAGGCGCCTGCGATCTCGAACATCGGCCACGTGATCACCAAGCACGACGTCATCCGCTGGCAAGAGGCGGTGCCGAAGATCTACGTGTCGCCCGAGATGCGTCGGTACTTCGTCGCCGTGCTCAAGGCGATCCGCACCGACGCTCGCAATCTCCGCTCCGTGTCGCCGCGCTCGACGCTCCTCCTCGCGCGAGCGTGTCAGGCGCGTGCGATGTTCTCGGGCCGTGGTTTCGTGTCGGTGGAGGACGTGAAGGCGCTCGCGCCCGACGTCCTCGGTCATCGCGTGATGACGAGCGACTCCGGAGTCGGGCGCGAGCTCGTCGCGCACTGCCTCGAGCGCGTTCCCGCGCCGGCCTGATGCCCCCGGACGTGATCACGCCGCGAGGTGATGGCGCATCGCTTCGCCGAACCACTGCCATCCAGCGAACTGGCCCTCGGGCCTCTTCTGGCCCTTCATGATCGCGACGAGCTCCCAGTAGCGCTCGGCGCGACGGTCGTACTGCGCGCGCATTCGCGCCGTCACGGCCTCGTCCGTCTCGCCGGAGACGGCCGCCATCTTGCCGATGAAGTGGCGGACGAACTCCATCGCCTCCTCCGACTTCGGATCGACTCCGCGTGCACGCGCGTCGTCGGCTGCTCGCGTGAACTCGCCCTGGATCTTCTGGAGCGCGAGAACATCGATGTCCTTCGACCAGAAGTGAGATGCTCCGGCACGCATGCTCGCGACGAACGACTCGTCCTCGAGCATCGTCGCGAGCTCGACCCAGGCGTCGAGCTGCTCGGCACTCGCGTCGTCCGGGAGATCGGGCACGCTGGCCTCGACCATGTTCTTCACCCAGTTGTGCGCGACGGGATAGCCGTCCATCACCTTCGCGTAGAAGCCTTCGATTACCTTCCTTCGTTCTTCATTCGACAGCTTGGTCACCATGGAGAGCCTCCTCAGGTCCAGTTCCGAGGCTCCCGACCGGATCGTGGCGCGGAGGGCGGCGGCCACCCTCTGGAGCGAAGCGATGTGCGCTTCGACCGCACCGAGACGGAGGCGGAGTGCCTCCTCGAGCTTCATGTCGCGCCGGAGGACGCGTCCGATCGCCTCGAGCCCGCATCCTGCTTCGCGCAGGGTGCGGATGAGATCGATGCGGAGCGCATGCTCCTCGGCGTAGAGCCGGTAGCCGCTCTGCGACCGCTCGGCCGGAGGCAGGAGCCCCTCGTCCGAGTAGAAGCGGATTGTCTTCACCGGCACGCCCGTGCGTCGCGACAGCTCGCCGATCGTGAGCCTCTTTCCCGTGCCGCCCATGGCGTGGAACATTGATGTCTCCACCAGGTGGAGAGTCAAGGGCTGGAGGACGGCCTGTTGCCGCGATAGCCTCGTTCCCTCTGGATGAGGACGCTCTTCAGGCTGCTCCGAGCAGGATTCCACACGAGCCTCCTGTTCCTGTTGCCCTGGTTGACGGGCGCCATCACCGGAGTGGCGTTCGACGTCCGCGAAGTGTCCGAGACGTCGGGGCAGTTCGCGAGCATCTTCGCGATGGTCATCGTCCCGCTCCTCTTGCTCCAGCTCGTCGCGATCTCCGTGAAGGTGAGCCGCGAGATGCGCATCCAGCGCGCCGAAGGACGGCGCGGCTTCGCCGTCTTCGTCGGCGCCGTCGATCGTCACGTGCGAATCCTCACCGGGCGCGGCATCGGGATGGCGGCGGTGGCGCTCGCGATGGTCGCGATCGCGCTCAGCGCGAAGTGGGGGCAGTTCGGCGTGCTCGCGGTGTGTGGGCT
>JAEXCN010000023.1 GCA_023402175.1 Pseudomonadota bacterium
GACCAGCTGCTCCTCGAAGTCCGCGCGCGCGCGCCAGGCAGAGAAGACTCATTTCAACGACTTCAAGCGTTACTCCTCTAAAGGGATCACGCATGCGCTTCGCGTTTTGCTCGCAAATTTGAGCCTCCCTGCCATCCGGCGAGCTTGTTCCGCACAGGCACTGGCGTCCTTGCCGGCTGCGGGACTCGGACGGAGAGCGGCCCGCGTCACGCGGCCGCGTGTTCATTCATCGTCACGAGAGCGCGCGTGCGAGCTGGACCGCCGTGGATGGCGTCGGCAAGTCGAGTCGCTCTCCTCCTCCCGAAGGTCTCGGGACAAAGCTTGGAGAGCGCACCGTTTGCGGAACGAGGATGGAGCTCGAAAGTGAGAGCTTCCATTCCGAAGGAAACGTGAAGTGCTCGCGAAGCGAGCGCTTCGCGTTTCCTGAGGGTCCAACGAGGGTCCAGGTCGAGAAAGAGACGAGGCCCTCTCGCTCCCTCTCGGCTCCCTGTCGCCCTGTCCCCCTGTGAATCTCGCAGGCGACGACATCGCGGACAGCGTGTGAGGCGTCAGGTCTCTCTGAGCGGCGGATGCTGCGCTCTCGCCTGACGATGGCGGGAGATGAGACCAATGCTCAGAGCCTTGGCGCCTTGGCGATTCGCCCTCTCTCGCCCAGCAGGCGTGTGACCGACGCTTGATCTTGACGAGGAATGAAGACACGAACGCCGCCGCGACTCGTGGTCGGCGGCGGCGTTCGGCCTGCTCGCGTGAGGTGAGCGAGGCGGATCAGTCGGCGCGGTACATCGTGATGACGCACGCGCCGCCGAGGCCGAGGTTGTGCTGGAGAGCGACCTTGGCGTTCGGGACTTGGCGCTTGTCGGCCTTCCCGCGGAGCTGCCACACGAGCTCCGTGCACTGCGCGAGGCCCGTCGCGCCGAGCGGGTGGCCCTTCGAGAGGAGACCTCCGGACGGGTTCGTCACCCACTTGCCGCCGTAGGTGTTGTTCCCTTCGTCGATCAGCTTCTCGGCTTCGCCTTCCTTCGCGAGGCCGAGCGCTTCGTACGTGAGGACCTCGTTGGTCGTGAAGCAGTCGTGCAGCTCGATGACCTGCACGTCCTCCGGGCCGAGGCCCGCCTGCTCGTAGACCTTCTTCGCGCATTCGCGGGCCATGTCGAAGCCGACCATCTTGATCATCGAGTCCTCCTTGAAGGAGGAGTCGTAGTCGGTCGTCATGTTCTGGGCGGCGATGTACACGGGCTTCGTGATCCCATGCTTCTTCGCGAACTCGTCGGAGCAGAGGATCGCCGCGGCGGCACCGCACGTCGGCGGGCAGCACTGGTAGCGCGTGAGCGGATCGAAGACGTCGGGCGATGCGAGCACCTCTTCGACGGTGAGCTGCTCCTGGAACATCGCGTACGGGTTGTTCGCCGCGTGCTTGCGCGCCTTCGAGCTGATCTTCGCGAAGGTCTCGCGCTTGGTGCCGTACTTCCAGCGGTACTCGCGGCCGGCACCGCCGAACATCTGCGCGGCCGGCGGAGCAGCGTTGAAGCCCTGCACCTTGCTCATCAGGTTCGCCTGCCACTCGAGCGGGTTCGTGCGGTCGGTGAACTTCGAGGCGAGCGCGCCCTTCTCCATCTTCTCGAAGCCGAGCGCGAGAACGCACTCGTACAGGCCACCCGCGATTGCCTGCGAGGCGAGCATGAGGGCCGTCGAGCCGGTGGAGCAGTTGTTGTTGACGTTGAAGACCGGGATGCCCGTAAGCCCGAGCTCGTAGACGGAGCGCTGGCCGCACGTGGAGTCGCCGTAGACGTAGCCGCAGTAGGCCGATTGCACTTCCTTGAAGTCGACCTTCGCGTCTTCGAGCGCGGCGCGCGCGGCCTTCACCGCCATCACGTTGTATTCGTCGCTCGCGCCAGGCTTCTGGAACTTCGTCATGCCGACGCCGATGACATTGACCCTACGAGCCATGGTTCTTCTCCTTGGTCTTGGTTGCTTCCGTGCGTCGGGTCTCAGACGAGGCCCTTCCAGAAATTGAGCTTGTGCGCGACGCGCGTGTTGCCGTCGATGCGGACGCGGCCGTGCTGGTAGAGATCGCGGAGGGACTCGCCCTTCGCGAGCGCGACGAGGTCGTCGTCCGAAAGCGTCAGCGTGGTGTCCGCAGCGGACTTGCCTTCGGTGATCTTGCCGCCGCCCGTGAGATCCAGGAGCCAGGCCGAGTCGCCCACGACGAGGGCGACCTTCGCGCCGACCTCCGTCGCGAGGTTCGGGGTCTTCGCAAGACGCTCACCGAGCGCCTTCACGATCGCCGGAGCCTGCGAGGGCTTCGATGCAGCAGAGGCCGCCGCACCGCCGGCCGGGGCCGCGGCTCCGCTCGACGTCGCGGCGCCGCCACCACGCAGCTTGCTCACGACCTCCATCGCTCGCTTCGGATCGATCTTCTTGAGGAACATCAGCTTCTGCGACGCCATCACGTCGCCGCCGATCTTCAGCTTCTTCTCGGTCCAGAGCTTCATCGGATCGGCCTTGCCCGCGACCATCGCGCAGAAGTCCGCGTCCGAGAGATCGAGCACGCAGTCGGCGCTCGTCCCGGCCTGTCCTGTCCCCACGGGTACGTGGGGCCCCTGCGTGACCGATCCCTTCCCGTTCTTCAAGTCGACCGTCCACGCGCTGTCCGGGCTCGAGAGACGGAAGAGGAAGGTCTTTCCGACCTCGCTCGCGAGCGAGCCGTTCTGCGCGATGAAATCGCCGATCACCGCGAACGCCTCCGCGCTCGTCGGTTCGCCGCTCGACGCGCCCGCGGTTGCGGCAGCCTGCTGCGCGCCGCCCGCGCTACGGAGCTTCGAGACGACCTCCATCGCGCGCTTCGGATCGATCTTCTTGAGGAACATCAGCTTCTGCGACGCCATCACGTCGCCGCCGATCTTCAGCTTCTTGTCGGTCCAGAGCTTCATCGGATCGGCCTTGCCCGCGACCATCGCGCAGAAGTCCGCGTCCGAGAGCTCGAGGATGCAGTCGGCGCTCGTTCCGCCCGAGCTGACCGATCCCTTGCCGTTCTTCAAGTCGACGGTCCACGCGCTGTCCGGGTTCGACAGCTTGAAGAGGAACGTCTTGCCGACTTCACTCGCGAGCGAGCCGTTCTGCGCGATGAAGTCGCCGATCACCGCGAACGCCTCCGCGCTCGTCGGTTCGCCGCTCGAAGGAACGGCCGCCGCGCCGCTCATTCCGGCGGCCGCAGCGGGCTTCTTCTTCTCGGGCGCTTTCGGGATCTCCTTGTAGAGCTCGATGGCGGCGTTCGAGATCACCGTCTTGTTGCGCTCCTTCACCCTGCAGCGGAAGATGACCTTGCCATCCGCGTCCTTCCACATCTCGGTGACCAGCGTCTCGCCCGGGAACACGCTGTCGGAGAAGCGGACCTTGATGCTCTTGAAGAAGCGCGGGTCGTTGTTCGAGAAAGCCTTGATGACGTGCCGCGCGGCGAAGCCGAACGTGCAGAGGCCGTGGAGGATCGGCTTGTCGAAGCCGAACGCCTTCGCGAATCCCGGATCGACGTGCAGCGGGTTGATGTCACCCGAGAGACGATAGAGGAGCGCCTGGCCCTCGCTGATCTTCTCCTCGACCGTCGCGTCCGGCGCGCGGTTCGGCGGGACGTTGATCTCGGCGCTCGGCCCACGCTCGCCGCCCCATCCGCCCGCGCCACGCACGAACGTCGAGAGCTCGTTGTACGCGAGCTCGTTGCCGTCCTCGTCGAACGAGGTGATCGCGGTGACGACGATGGCGCCTTTGCCCTTGTCCCAGATCTCCTTGATCTTGGCCTTGTGCGTCAGCTTCGCGCTCGGCGGGAGCGGGCGCTTCAGCTCCGTGTACTGCTCGCCGTGAAGGATGCGATCGAAGCCGTAGTGCATCCCGGGCGCGTTCTCGCCGCGCTTCAGCGCCTCGAAGACCATGCTGAGTGCCGGAACGACCGCGAACGTCGGTAGCGCACGGAAGTCGGAAGCGTTCTCGTAGACGTACTGAAGCTCGCCCGCATCGAGCGGGTTCTGTCCGGCGCCGACGCCGAGCGCATACAGCGAGAGATCCTTCTCGTCGTACTGCGACTTCTGCGGCGAGAACTCGTATCCGAGCGCGGCGTCGACATCGATGAATTCGTTGCCGCCGAGCGCCTTCGACTCGAGGTTGCCGAGGATCGGCCCCATCGACTCGTTGATGTTGGCGGGATGCGTGGCCTTGCCGAAGTCGGTGATCGCGCTCCAGCTCTTCTTCACCTGCTCCGGCTTGATCTCGCGACCGAGCTTGAACAACTTCCCTTCGGTGCGTTCCCAGCGAAGCTTCGTGAAGAGGCCGCCGCCGACTTCGAAGAGACCGCCCGTCTCCTCGCAGCTCTCGTGCACGAGCCAGGCGACCAGCGGCGAGACGTACTCGGGCCTGAGCGCGTCGGTGATGTTCTTCGGGAGGATCGTCTCCGTGAGCCGCGAGCCCGCAATCGGAGCGATCGTGTTCACCAGGACGTTCTTCTTCTTGCCCTCGATCGCGAGCGTGTTCGAGAAGCCGACGAGCCCGAGCTTCGCCATCGCGTAGTTCGACTGGCCGAAGTTGCCGTAGATGCCGGCGGCGCTGGCGGTGAAGATCACGCGGCCGTAGCCGGCGTCCTGCATGTGATCCCACGCGGCCTTCGTCACCTTGTACCCGCCGCGCACGTGGACTCGGTAGATGAGGTCCCAGTCGTCGTCCGTGAGCTTCTTGAACGAGGTGTCGCGGAGGATGCCCGCGTTGTTGATGACGATGTCGATGCGCTTCCACGTGTCGAGCGCGGTCTGGACGATCTTGTCGCCGTCCTCGACGGAGTCGTAGTTCGCGACGGCCTCGCCGCCGGCGGCCTTGATCTCTTCGACGACCTTGTCCGCCGCAGCGCTCGACTTGCCGCCGCCCGTGGCAGAGCCACCGAGGTCGTTGACCACCACCTTGCAGCCCCGCGACGCGAGCAGGAGGGCATGGGAGCGACCGAGACCGTTGCCAGCGCCCGTGACGATGGCGACACGCCCGTCAAACCGCAGATCCGACATGGTGAACTCCGTGAGAGCTAAAAGTTTAGCGTGCGAACTATATCGGGACCGGGTGCTCTGCCGTCAAGGGTCACCGGCCCGCGGCCGCACCGCCGCATGCACCGCGCGGAGCACCTCACCCAACGTCAACAACGCTCCCCGCGCGTTCGTTCAGCTCTTCCGGATAGACTGTCGGAGCGGCCGAGGCTCGTTCCCTCCTCGGTGCACGTCGAGTCGACGGAGCCGGGTCCGATGACGAGCGCTTCGAGCATGCAGGCGAAAACGTCGCGAGCCTCAGAGCCGCAGCGATACTCGGGGATCGCGCGGAGACCCGCCGGTGCGCCCGCGTCTCGGCCTCTGCTCGAACGCATCACGCTCCTCGTCGAAGGCCACGAGGAAGGGCGCATCGAGCGCTTTGCGCCGTTCGACCTGGATGTCGGCGACGACGTACGTGTCCGAACGGAGATCGGCGAACAGCTCGCGATCGAGCCCGTCACGTCGCAGCGCGGACGCTGGACGGACTTCGCCGACGATCCATCGCTCGCCGAGCTCGCTCGACATGTTCCGCATCCGCGCGTCCGCGTGGAGCTCCGAAGCGAGCGCGTCGATGAAGGGGCCCGCGTCGAGGTGCTGGCGGAGGAGGTCGAGCACGGGTTCGACGAACGCGGCGGACATCGAAGCGCCCCGGAGCGGAGGGTCGTTCGCATCACGGCGCGGGCGGTCGCGAGCGGCGACGAGCCCGACCTCGCCATGGATCGCATCCTCGCGGACCTCGGCTCGAACGACACTCCGAAGAAGAAGCGGAGGCGGGACGCGCGGAGCTCGCGCGCCGTGACGTGGCTTGGTGGGCGGCTTTGCGCCGCGATGGCGGCGGTCGCGATCGTCGGCGTCGCGGCCGTGCCGTTCTCTCCGCTGATGGTCGACCTCGCGGTCCTCGGCATCGGAGCGCTCACGCTTTGGCTCACGCTGTGGATGCTCCGACGCGTGCCACGATTCGTTGGCGGTCAGAGAGGCGTCCCGGACGTCGAGAAGCGGCGGACGTACCACCTGCTCATCGTCGCGGCCTTCGTGACGTTCGTGGTGTGGGCGCCGCCGTTCATCGCGGACTTCAACGCCCGCTGGAACGTCCACTCGCCGGGCGAGCCAGCCGTGAACGGGAGCCCAGCGTGCTGCTTCGCGCTCATCGTGTTCGCGCTGATGCTCGTGGTCGCGGTCCTGATGTTGTCGCTCCGCTCGGCGAAGCTCCTTCGCCGACTCCTTGCCGCCACGCCGATCTCCTCGGGTCCGGTCCGGGCGTGGGGCTCGTTCGAGGGCACCGTCCGCGATCCGACCCCGGTGAGCGCGGAGGGACAGCTCGCCGCCGTCATTCATATCGTCGACGAGACGGTCACCGAAGGCTCCGATCCGAACATCTTCGTGCAGCGTGTGCTGTCGAAGGGGACGTTCTTCGTCGACCGGTCGGGGACGAGCTTCGAGATCGATCCCAGCGGTGCATCGTGGGCTTCCGCCGTGACCGCCCACCTACAGGGCAAAGATGCTCGGCGGAGGCGAGAGAAGCAGGTCGTCCCGGTGGGCGGCTCCGTCCTCGTCGCCGGTCCGCTCGTCCGCGAAGGTGATGCGAAGAGCGGGAAGCTCGAGGCGACGGGCAATGCGCCACTCGTGTTCTTCGCCGCCGGTCGCGGGAAGAGCGCGCGAGCGGCCGCGCGTCGCCTTCTCTGGCTCTGGAGAGGAACGGTCGTCGCGATCCTCGCGTGCGGCTTCGCCGGGGTCGCGCTCGCAGCCTACGTCGAGCCGCACCTCCCGCCTTTCCACATGCCTCACAACGATTGAGGCGCGCGAAACGCGACTCGAGCGGGCACGCCTGGGCCCTACGCCCGCGGCGACGTGTCGAGGCCGGCAATCACCTCACGCTCCTTGCTCTCGGCGTTGTCACCCGAACGGGTGTCGCTCCGTCGGTCGACACATTTCATGTAACGAAAGCGACCTCGACTCCACATCTAACGGGCAAGGAGATTCGAGACGATGAAACGCTCGTGGAAGAAGGTCATCGGTCGCGCTGCCCTCGTGATGGTTGGTCTGACCGGAGGCTTGGTGGGGCTCACGGCTGCTCGTCAGAACCGTACGTTCGATGCCCCCGCGGTCGACATCCACGCGAGCACCGATCCCGCGGTGATCGAGCGCGGTCGATACCTCGTGAGGGGACCGGCGCACTGCGCCGATTGCCACGCGGCGCCGGATCAGCGCGCCGCTCTCGACCGGGGCGAGGACGTGCCGCTCAGCGGCGGCTTCAGCCTGCAGCTTCCGGTCGGTACGTTCAACATGCCGAACATCACCCCCGATCCGAACAACGGCATCGGGCGCTACAAGGACGAGGAAATCGCGCGCATGCTCCGCTACGGCGTGCGGCCGGACGGGCACGCCGTGCTGCCGTTCATGCCCTTCGCGAACCTCTCGGACGCGGACCTGTCGGCCATCATCTCGTATCTGCGCTCGCAGCCGGGCGTCTCACACACCGTTCCGCCTCACGAGCTCAATACGCCGGGACGTCTGGTCAAGGCGTGGGTCCTGAAGCCGAGCGCGCCGGATGGTCAGCCGGCCGCGAACGTCAAGCCGGAGCCTACGCCGGAATACGGGAAGTACCTCGCGCACAACGTCGCGAACTGCGTCGGCTGCCACACTCAATACGATCTCAAGACGATGAAGCCGAGCGGACCTTTCTTCGGCGGCGGCGCGATCCACGAAGCGTTGGATGGCTCGGGGAAGAAGTTCGTCACCCCGAACCTCACGCCCGACCCGCGATGGGGATGGATCACGGACTGGTCCGAAGACCTCTTCGTCGCGCGCATGAAGGTCGGCCGGGTGCACACCGGATCGCCGATGCCCTGGCAGGCGTTCAAACGTATGAGCGACGACGATCTCCGCGCGCTCTATCGCTACTTCCGCACGTTGCCGCCGGCCGCGGGTGGACCTGATCCGTCGGACCGCGAGACGGTCGTCCTCACCGCCAAGAAGTGACGTCCGACGCGTGCCCGCCGATGCCGCTCACGGCGGGCACTGCATCGGACCGGCAGCCCACTTGCCCGACTTGCTGCACGAGAACGTCTGCGTGCAGCAGTACCCGTAGGTGCACACGACGGCGCCTTTGCACGGGCTTCCTTCCTTCGGCCGCTCGTCCGGGCATGCGTCGTTCTTCGGGGCACACGCCCAGTGGCTGAAGTCGATGCCCGGCGGAGGCTGCGCGCCGCCGCAATATCCGACGCACGAACAGCTGCCTTCGGGATAGGCGCACGTGAGCCCTTGCTGGCAGTTGCCCACCGGCGGCTCGAACGTCTTCGGACATGCCGGATCGTTCGACGCCGCGTCCTTCGTCGGCTTGCTCGCGTCGACGATCGCTCCAGCGTCGGGAGCCGCGGCTTCCGTGGCGGCGTCGGTGGCCGGCCCCGTGCCGCTACCCGTCCCCGACCCGCCGCTGCTGCTGCTACTCGCGGGGTCGATCGTCGCGACCGATCCGCCACACGCCGCGATCACGGCGATGGGGAGCCCAAGAGCCGCGACCAGCCACCGCCCTCGGTACTGCATCCCCTTCATCTCCGGTCGACCTAGGTCAGCTCCATCACGCGCTGCTCGAGGCCCTTGCCCTTCGTCACGCCGCTGATGCGCGCCTGGTTCTGGAGCAGCGCCCAGAGCACGTGACCGATGACGGTCTCGGCATCGACGTGGCCGCGATCGAAGTAGACGACGAGCTCACGGCGGTCCTCGTCGAACTCGACGCGCTTGACCATCGGAAGCTCGCGGACGACCGCGATCGGCGTCGGCCCGGCTCCGAGCTTGATGCGGACCTCTTCGCTCGCGGCAGTGAGCTCGGTGATCGACCCGCTCGCGACGACACGTCCGCGATCGAGGATGCATGCCGCGTCGCAGATCTCCTCGAGCTCCTGCAGGTTGTGGCTCGAGACGACGAGCGTGCACCGCCCCTTGCGACGCTTGATGAGCTGACGGACCTCGTACGCGACGCGGGGATCGAGACCGGCCGTCGGCTCGTCGAGGAGGACGATCTCGGGATCGCCGAGGAGCGCCTGCGCGAGCTGAACGCGCTTCGCCATACCGTGCGAGAGCTGCCCGCAGCGAAGCTTCCACCAGTCCCTGCCCTCGACCTCCTCGAGGACCTCGCGCGCTTCGGCCTCGATGCGATCCGGCGGGACGTCCTGAAGCTGCGCCATGTGCATGAGGAACTCGCCGACCCTGTCCCAGGGCGGCAGGAGCGCGTCCTGCGGGAGGACGCCGAGCCGCGAGCGAAGCTCGTCGACCTGCGTCGGCTCGTAGCCGAGCACCTCGATCGCGCCGTCCGTCGGACGGAGGAAGCCCGCGAGCATCGAGAAGGTCGTCGTCTTGCCGGCGCCGTTCGGACCGATGAGGCCGTAGACCGATCCCGCCTTCACCTTAAGCGAGACCTGATCGACCGCCGTCTTCACGCCGAAGCGCTTCGTCACCTTCGTGAGGCGAATGGCGATCTCGACGTCCTTCTTCTTGCGGCGCGTCTTCGGCTTGTCGATCTGCGCGGGGACGTAGCCCGTCGGTCCTGCGGCAGCTCCGGGAGCCGGCGCACCGACCGCAGGGGTGCCGTTCGGACCGCCGTTCACGGGCTCGGCCGTCGCAGGCGTCGACGTCGGCTTGTCCGTCGTGACCACGTTTTCGTCCGACATCAGACGTCCCTCTTGGCGAAGAGCGCGCTCGACGCAGCGAGCATCGCGGCAGCAAACCCGAACGAGACCGCGAGCCCCGTCAGGAACGGGCCGATGTTCGGCGACAGGATGAAGCGGTCGTAGAAGTTCGGGAAGATGTAGAGGATCGGCGTGGGAGACGTCGCGCCGAGCTCCGGATCACCGTGCGCGCCGATCCAGAACGGGAAGTAGACGAGCCACCAGACGAAGAAGATGCCGGCCGTCGTGAGCAGCGCGAGGATCGGGATCCTGAGGAGCGAGCTGATGAACACCGAGACGGCGCACCACATGCCGAGGATCGGCATCGACGCGAGCCAGAAGCGGATGCCCCAGCTCATGATCTGAGCGACCGGTGCTTCTCCTCGGGCGCTGCACACGATCCAGATGAGCGCGTGCATCCCGAGCGCGACGATGGCGCACGTGGCCCAGAGCCCGAGCCACTTGCCGATGATGTACGAGCTGCGTCGCGAGCGGACCGTCCAGTAGCGCACCGTCTTGTGCTGCCGCTCGGCCGAGACGGAGTCGAAGCCGAGGATGAGGACGACCGCGGGCATCAGCACGAGCGACACCGCGAACAGGAAGAAGAGGAGGCCGGGCGCGTTGCCGACGTGATCGCCGGTGGGCGCATCCATGAACCACCAGCCGAAGAACTTCTTCTTCGCCTCGAGCAGCATCTCCGGGGAGATCTCCTTCTCGTGGAGACGCTTCTGCCGGATGTCGTCCGACTGCGCGAAGAGCAGCGCGAGGCCACCGCCGCCAGCAACGGTGAGCACCGACAGGATGATGCCCTTGATGCTCCGGAAGCTCTTTCGCAGCTCGCGCTGGAAGATGAAGCGTGTCTCGACGAGCGGATTCATCGGGCGGAACGGTAGAACGGCCGCGCCCGCGTGGCAAACCTCCGCGGTCACTCTGCCGTGATTGTCCGGCGCCCCGCACGACCGTCCGAGACGAGCTTCCCTCGCGAGGATCTCGTCCGTTCACGGGGAAGGATCCGGGTCAGCGTTCGGTAGAACGGCGACGCCTTCGGACGGCCGTGAGCGCCGCGGCGGCCGCAAGGATCGCCGGCAGGACGGTCGTGCTCGCCCTCGTCTTGTAGGCGGAAGCGGTGCAGCCGCTGTCGGCGGCCGGTGTCGCGGCGGGGGTCGGCACGCCGGCGGGGTCGGGCGTCACCGCGCCTTCCTTCGCCGTGAACGCGAGCGCGATCTGATCGTAGGCGCCATCGGAGTCGCCGGTATTTGCGATCTGCAGGTAAATCGTGTCGGCGGTCGTGCCTTCCGGGATCTCGATCGTCGCAGACTTCTCGCGCGTGCCTTCGGCGGCCGCCTTCAGGTCCGCGTCGTGGCCGGTCTTCGACGCCGGAGCCCACGTGATCGGGGCGCCGAGCTTCGCGAGCACCACCGGCGCGAACGGCTTCGCGTTTCCGCCGAACGAGCCCTGTCCACCGCCGGAGCGCGCGTTGAAGGTCACCGTGACCGATGCCGTGTTCGGAGGAAGCGCCGCACGCACCTGGATGATGCCAGGCGAAGTGCCCTTCACGCTGACGCTCTGTTTTCCGGGCGCAGCGAAGCCGAAGTGCTCGTACGGCGAGGTGATCGGCGCGCTCTCGAACGTCAGGATGCGCTCGCACGCAGGGAGGACGCCGCGGTCGGTCATCGCCTTCTCGAGCGCCGCTTCGCCTGCGGGGAAATCCGTCTTCAGCGTCGCCAGAAACAGCTTTGCGAGATCGTCGTAGCCGAGATCGCCCCGGCCAGGATTCGTGCGCATCGCCTTGTAGAGAGCGGCGTCGAACGTCGAGCGGTCGGCCTCGGGCAGCTGCATGCGGGCTTGCCAGAGCGCGCCCGAGAAGAGCGTGGAGTCGAAGTGGACCTCTCCCGCGACGGCCGTCGGGCATTTGTCCTGGTTCGCGAGCGTGCGGATGGCGGTCCCGGGCGCTGCACCCATGTCGATCGAGGCGTATTCGCCGACGTCGGGATCACCCGCGATCGCAGACGAGAAGTAGTCCGCGAGCCCCTCGTTCATCGCGCCGGGCGAATCGATCGCGCCACGCGCGTCGACGTGCCACGCCTCGAGCTTGATCGTCGCGTCGACGACCGCGTGCCCGAACTCGTGATAGACGACGTCGCCGTCGTACGCGTAGTCGCGCTTCGGTCCCTGTCCGAACCAGAGCGCGCCGGAGTCGAACCCGTAGAGCTGCTGGAAGACCGCGCCGAGCCCGCCGCTCGCCGGCGAGAAGAAGGCGTTCTGGAAGGGCTCGAGCGCGAGGTTCGGATCCGCAGCCTTCTGCATGTTGCCGGTCATCATCCCGGCCGGCATGCGCAGGTTCGCGACGACCCGAAGCGGCTTGTCATCAACGACCTGCGCCTCGGTGTCTCCCTGGAGCGCTCGGAACCAGGCGTAGGCCTTTGCCGCGTGGAAGTAGATCGAGACCTCGGAGAACGGATCCTCGGCCGCGGCTGCGCTTCCTTCTTCATCCGAGGGCTCGTAGACGAATTCTCCACTCGTGTTCGCCGTCGCGACCTGCTCGAGATCGCAGACGTGGACCTTCATGGCGAAGCCGAAGTCGAGGTCCTTCACCGTCTTCTTGTCGATGCAGTTCGACGACTCGAGGAACGGGTTCGACAGCGTCTTTCCCACCGGCGCAATCGCGAAGTCGGTCAACTTCGGGGTCGGCGTCTTCGTCGGGTTCAGCGGGAACATGCTCGCCTTCACGAACGTGACGAGGTCGCGCGCTTCGAGGACCTCGCCCGTCTCGGCATCGACGATGACGCGCGGCCGCGACGGGATCCCGGCAGGGACGCGCGGGAGGACGGCGTACGCAAGGCGCGCTCCGCGATCGAGCGTCGGCCACACGACGAGATGCGCATCGCCCGCGGACGCTCCGAACGCCGTGCCCGTCGACGCGACCTTCGCCGCCTCGGTCGACGTGAGCGTCGTCGACGCGCGCGAAGGCAGATCGCGCTCGAGATCGAGCACCGTCGCGATCGGCTCTCCGCTCGCCGAGAGACGGACCGATGCGCCGCGGCCGATCACGGGCAAGCCGTGATGCAGCTGCGCGTAACGAACGATCGTCTCGCCGTCACCGAATCGATCGACTCCGCTCGTCACGAGCGCCGATGCGACGACCTTCACGTGCGACGCGATGATCGATCGGCCGCGCGCTTCGACGTCGGTCGTCTTCGCTCCGGCGTACGTTCCGCCGAGAAGAATCCACGGCGCGCCGCCACGCGTGATCGTGTTCGTTTCGCTCGCGTGCGCCGAGCTCGTGATCGACGCGAACAGAGAGAGCGTGACGAACGGGATCGCCGCCCGGCCGAAGATCGATCGCATGGTGTCCTCCGAGCTGCGGGATCCCGCAACGCCGCGCGGGTATCCGCCACGCGTTCGGGTCGGTCAACGGACGCCGCCGGCGCGCGACGACGGATGTGCTTGCAAATACGCGGAATTAGGCCATTTCGCGTTTTGGTCTCGAAAGCATCCCAATCGAGGAGCTCCGGCCGGCAAACATCTGAAGCTGGTCCACAGAAAAGACTCGACGCGCCGACGAGAAGGCCTTACGTCCCCTTCGCAGCCAAGATGTCGGCCGCCGGAACCCAGCCAGTCCGGAGGCAGTGATCTGATTGTGGCCCTGTCGACTCGGAAACGTGAACCCCGCCAGGCCCGAGAGGGAGCAACGGTAGCGCGGAAGGGTGTGACAGGGCCTTTTCCTATTTCGGCCCCGACCGTCGCGGGCAGTCGAGCCTGAATCCGGGCCCGCCCTCCGACCGGTCGGCCGCGAAACGCCGTTGAGGACGCCTCGTTTTCAGGAGACGAGGACGATCACTGTTTCTCTGTGGCGCACGCCGGCGGATTCCGGTACGAAAGTCTGTAGGGCACGAGAAGCATCTGCTCCCTCGTCTCCGCAGGTTTTTTCGGTCCAGCCGTGCTGGGCCTCCGATTTTCGCCTCGATTTGGGGGTTTTTCATCCCCCACCCACAACGGCTGCGGATGAGCGTCGCTCCTTCGCCGCCGGCGCCCGAAGGCGCAACGGGTTTCTCCACCTCGGCACGTGCTCAGGTGGTGGTCGTCGCAATGAGGACCGAGTCATCACGCCCGCCGTCTAGAGATGCGCGCCATGCGCGCCCCGGCTCTCCTCTCGTTCACGAGAGCGAGCGGACCGGTCTCGTTCGCGCGGGCATGGCCGGACGGTCTCGTGTCTCGACCGAGGGAGGAGACCTCCTCGCAACCGTTGCGTTTTTGGGCGGGAAAGCAATTCCCGTCCATGGCCAAGAACATCCTCGTCATCTCTTGTGATTTCCGCGAGACGCGAGCCGCACTCATCGAAAACGGCATCATCGCCGAGCTTCACATCGAGCGAAAAGGCCGCCAGTCCGGCACGGTCGGAAACGTTTATCTCGGCAAGGTCACGCGGGTCCTGCCCGGCCTCCAAGCCGCGTTCATCGACATCGGCCAGGAGCGCGCGGCGTTCCTCCATGTCGAAGATCTGATTCGTCCGGACGACTTCGACGAGTACCTCGCGGGCGGCCGCAAGCTTGCACGAGGCGAGGAAGGCGTCGCGACGGAGGAAGTCGAGGCGGAGGCCGAGGAAGCGGCCGAAGCCGGCGCGGAGGCACCGCGCGAGCGTCCGGAAGAGGCCGGCGAGGTCGCCGCCGCGATCGTCGAGGCTCACGGCGGCGTGCCGGAGTCCGCCGTCGATTCCGCAACCGAGCTCGTCGAGGCCGCTCCTTCCATTTCGCCGGTCGTGCTCCCCCCGCGGGCCGATGACCTCGAGGCGACCGTCTCGTATCCGAACTGGCCGGAGCCGCCGGCACGCATGCGCGAGTCGAAGCGCGCGCAGAACGGATCGACGACCGCTCGCCACGCGCTCGAGACCGATGACATCGCCGAGCCGCCGAGCAGCGGCGAGCTTTCTTCGGCACGTGAGCTTCCGTCGACGAGCGAGCCGCCGCCGTCGAGCGAGCCGCCGGAGCCGGAGACCGCTCGCGCGAGCGAGGCGTCGCTCTCGGTCGACCAACTCGACGTGGCCGGCGCGTCCTCGCATGTGCTCCTCGTCGACGAAGACGAAGACGAGGACGAGGACGAGGACGAGGGCGACGAGGACGCGTCGATGACGGATTTCGCGGAGAGCATCGCGCCGTCGACGCACTCGCTGAGCTCGCAGCCGACGCTCGACGAGCTCCCCGAGAGCGACTCCGATCACCCTGCGCCGATGACGGCCGCCGACCGTGAGGCGGTCACCGTCGAAGCAGAGGAAGACGAGGACGACGATCTCCTCGACAGCGATCTCCCCGGCTTCACCGTGTCGGAACCCGGCGAGCCGGTCCCGCGCGCGCCGGCCCCGCGCACGGCAGGTGCGGCCGAGCGTGAGCGCGGCGAGCGCGGCGGACGTCGTCGCCGGCGCGGTCGTGGCC
>JAEXCN010000030.1 GCA_023402175.1 Pseudomonadota bacterium
CGCGTCGAAGGAGCTGCGCTTCGTGCGCCTCGAGCGCCTGCAGGCCGACGGCCGCGAGCTCGCGGCACGCCGCACCGAGCGCGACCGCACCGAGCGCGTTCGGCGTCCCCGCTTCATGACGTGCGAACCCGGTCGTCCACTCCGTTCGATCGACCGTGACGCGGCGCACGGCGCCTCCGCCCGCGAGGTACGGCGTCGCGGCGTCGAGCCAGTCGGCCCGACCGACGAGCGCTCCGGCGCCGAGCGGTGCGTACATCTTGTGCCCCGACAGGGCGACGTAGTCGGCGCCGAGCGCGGTCATGTCGATCGCTCGATGGGGAGCGAGCTGCGCGGCGTCGATGGCGATCCGAGCTCCATACCGACGCGCAAGCGCAGCGAGCTCTGCGATCGGCCAGATCTCGCCCGTCACGTTGCTCGCGCCCGTGACCGCGAGCAGGCGATGCCGAGAGGTCAGAGCGCGGAGGGCATCCTCCGCACGCGCGAGCGCGTCGTCTCTACTGCTCGGTACCGGAAGCTGCACGAACTTGCCGCGACGCCACGGCAGAAGGTTCGCGTGATGCTCCGAGGCGAAGCACACGACGGTGGTGTCCTCGGGCAGCGCCGACGCGAGCAGGTTCAGTGCGTCGGTCGTGTTCCGCGTGAAGACGACGGTGTCCTCCGGACCAGCGCCGACGTGCGCGGCGACGATCTCGCGCGCCTTGTCGTAAGCCTCGGTCATCACCGCGGAGGCAAAGCCGGCGCCTCGATGCACACTGCTGTACCAGGGCAGGAGGGCGGTGACGGTCTCGTGCACCGCGCGCGAGCACGGCGCGCTCGCGGCGCAGTCGAGATTGACGTACCGAACGCGCTCCCCGGTCACGAGCGGCACGACGAGGTCCGCTCCGAGGACCGGGAGCGGAAGCCTCCCGCACGCGGTCGGTGCGGGCGAGATGGGAGACGGCGACGGTGACTCGACGAGCGGCATGGGAACCTCGTAGGAGAGGACGCCGGCCGCGATCGCCGGAGTCCGCGCTTGCCGATCGCAACGTGCGAACGGCCTGGTCCTCACCCGGGACACCCCACCGCGGTCGGAGGGTTGTCGGCCAGCGAGCCGGGGCTTGGCGCTGGCACTCTTGACCTGATGTCGCTTCTAACGCGTTCCTCGGGTCATCGCAATCGGCTCTTGCCGTTCACTCGAACAACACGAGTGCGTAGTCGCCGATGGGGCGGAAACCAAGCGCTAGGTACGCCTGCTGAGCGGCGACGTTGTTCTCGCCGGTAAAGAGGATCGCGCGCTCCACTCCGCGCGAGCGCGCGGCGACGAGCGAGGCGGCGACCACGCATCGGGCGTAGCCGCGTCCGCGGAGCGCCGGGGGAGTGAAGACGCCGCCTACCTGGACCATATCCGGCAGCGCCGCGTTGAACGCGGAGTACGCCACGGGCGTCGCGCCGTCGAACAAGAGGATGTCGTACCCGTCCGCGTGAAACGCGTGAAGGAGGTCGCGCTGACGACGACGTTCCTCGGGCGTATCGGGAACGTCCGACAGCTCCGCGCTGTAGAGCATGCGCCAGTCGAGGACGAGCGCCATCTCGTCGTCCTTCGGCGTCCTCGCCACGAGTCGAGACAACGCCTCGGGCACCACGAGGTCAGCGAGGGCGAGCGAGTAAAGGATATCGCGGTGCTGTTTCCGGACCGCAGCGCCGAACCGAGCGTCGGCCACGCGGCGCGCTTCGGCGACCTCGCTCGTCGTCCCGAGGATCCCGCTGAAGCCGCGTGGCGCGCGCGCCGCAAGCGTGTCGGTGAGGGCGCCCGCGTGCGGCCCGCCTGCGAGCACGAGGTTGTCGTTCCAGTAGAGCGCCGCGAGCCCTTCGAGCTCGTCACCAGCAAACGCCCCAGCATACGTACCTTGATACGTTTGACCCTCGTTGAGCAGCCCGACCCGCGCGAGGTTCGAGCGCAGGATCATCGTCGTCTCGGGTCGCGTGAGGAGAAATTTCTCGGCGATCGCTTCGTCGCCCATCGTGAGGAGCCGGACGTTCGCGCGCGGGAGCACCATCGAGCCGACCGTAGCAGGTCACCGCTCCGCGCGTGTCGCGGGCGCGCCGACCCGCTCGGGCGATGGTCTCGCGAAACGTGTGGAGGTGCTCGCGAGCGCAACCGCGTGCGACCGAGACCGCCTCGGTCACTCGTCTTCGCAGCGCGCGCCCGTGTCGCCGTCGTCAACGCAGCGTTGAGCGAGGAGCGTGCAGTCGGTGCGCGTGGCGTGCACGGGGCCTTCGCTGTAATCCAGACAGCGAAGCGCAGCGCCCTCGACGCAGATGCCACGGGTGGGGAGGCCGAGACACGGATCGGCTCCTCCGTCCGAGCTGTTCGACGCCGCGGGCAACGTTGCCTTCGAGCCCGCGAAGAGCGGCGCCGCGTCGACGCGCTCGGGGCCCTCGCCGTCGACGAACGCCACTGCCTCGTCGAGCGTCGTCTGCACGACCGGCCCGAGCGTCGCGTACATCTCACCGAGCACGCTGCACGGATTCGCGGACGACCCCCCGAGCTTGAACGAGCCCGAGACCACCGCGGACACGACGAGCCGATCGCCCATGCGCGCGACGAGGGGGCCGCCGCTGTCGCCGCTGCACGGCTGCGCATCGCCGTCGCCGAGGCCGAGGTACGCTTCGTATTCCGGAAGGAGCTCGCGGTTCCAGAAGTCGCGTAGCCGTCCGACGTCGCTCTCGCGGAACGCCTCGGGTGACGTCCGGTTGGTGAAATCGACGAGCGCCTCGTCGGACTCGAAGATCGATTTCATGAACTGCCCGCGGGTCGCGCGCAGCGTGAGCGTCGCCGCCTGGCGCAGACCCAGCGTGCGCTTGCGATCGCGGAGACCGAAGCCGACCGCAGAGAACCGGCCTCCGACGAGATCCTCGGGGATCGCGCTCCTCAGAACGGCAAGCGGCTCGACGTCCGTGATTCGCTCTTCGAGGGCGAGCAGCGCGACGTCGGCGCCGAGGGACACGAAGCCACCTTCGTCGAGAGGCGCGAGCCACGTGCGCGCGACGCGGACGGTGCGCTTCGGGCGCTCACCGTCACCTCCGACCGCGAAGAAGATCGCGTCGCTGTCGTTCTTCACGCAGTGCTTCGCGGTGATCACGAGGCGCGGCGCGATCAGCGTCGCCGTGCAGAACGGTCGATGGGTCGGAGGAGCCTCTGCGACTGCACCTGCGTCCGAAGCGCTCGCCTCCGACGTGCCTGCCTCCGAGGTGCCCGCCTCCGACGTGCCGCCGTCGGACGGAACAGGAACCGTGCGCGACACGACCGGACGCACCAAGCTGCCGATGGCGTCGAGACGGCCACCGCGCGCCGCGATACCTCCGATGACGTCACTCTCGCTGGTGCCTGAAGCCGTGTCTTGGCCGCACGCGAAGACGAGAGCGGGAACAGCGAGAAAAGCGACGAGAGCAGCACGTGAGCCGAGCATTGGCGTCAATGTGTGCAACGTGCATACCGAGGGTCTACACCCGTGTGTCGACTCGACTTTCGCGGAAAACGCGAGATCTCCGGGATCTCGAATTGCGCAAGTCGATGCATGGGTGGATCGTCGACGGCCTCTGGTGACGGACGTTTGGCCAGCTCGGGCCCGATCCGCGAATCGCGCTCACGCCGGGGAGGCGGGACGTTGGTACGCCGCTCGGCCGAGCGGCTTCGTCGCCGGCGTGCCCGTGTGCCCGAGCCGTGGGGGCTGCGCAGATCACTTCGCGGCGATCTGGTCGACGAGGCCGTAGACCCCGTACTCGACGAGGTACGCGAGCTTGTAGTCCGGGAACTCCTTCTCGGCCCGCGCGGCGATCTTCTTGTAGTGCTCGCCCGCGCGTGCGCCGGACAGCTCCGACTTCGCGGGGCCGAGCGCCGCGACGTAGCTGGTCACGACCCCGTTCATGCGATCGAGGTACGCTTTCTCGGCCGCGACGGCTTCTTCGACCTTCGCCGGCTCGCCGCGACCGCCGTAGACCGTCGCGCCCTCGTAGGCGAGGAGCTCGTCGAGCGCCTGCTTCCATGCGGCGAGGTCGGGCGCCGGCTTGCCGTCGACGATGCCTCCTTCGAGCCATGCGTGGGCCTTGTGATGCACGAGATCGCCGACGACGAGCGCGCGGCTCTGCGGGATGAACGCGATCGTCTGCGTCGACGACACGCCGCGATGCCCGAGCTCGTGGAGCGTCACTCTCGTTCCGCCCTCGAGCGGCAGGTCGAAGTCGCCCTTGAACGTCACGTCGAGCCTGGCCTGGGCCGGGTAGGTCTCCTCGGTGAACATCTTCGCCACGTCGACGAAGTAGTGCTTCTTGTAGGCGTGCACGCCCCGGATCGCGTTCGCGGTGCTCTTGCTCGCGACGACCTTCGCACCGATCGCCTGGAACGCCGGCGCGCCGTTGAACTTGTCGGGGTTCGGATGCGTGACGACGACCCAGCGGATCGGGCTCTGCGTCTTCGCGCGGATCTCGGCGATGAGCTTCTTCGCGAGATCCTCCGTGAACTGCGCATCGAACACGACGACCTCGCGTCCCGTATCGAGCCAGAACGAGTGCGTGTCGAAGCCGCCCGCATCGGACGTGAAGGTCGAGAGCGAGCGCGGCGCGCCCGCCGTCGTCATGTTCGAGGTCACCGCCGGACCGGACGATTGCGCATCGGCGGCGCACGCCGGAACGAGCGTCGAGACGAGGGCGAGATTGAACGCAGTGAAGAACGAACGCATGGCGATGCCTCCTTGGGGCCTCACGTACTCAGACCCCGACGAACGAGAGCGCGCGCGCGGCGGCGCATGCTCGATGGGTGGGAGCGGCTCGAGGCTCCGAGCCGCGTCGACGTGAGCCAATCTACGATCCCGGTGGCTGTCCGCCTCGCCGTGGTAGGACAATGAATAGGGCAAAACGGACATGGCGGCCTCCCGAACGAAGCGCCCGCGCCCGCGGATCGATCCCGACGCGACACCGCGCGCGGCGTTCGTGCTCGACGAGAGCTACGAGCCGACCGCGGGGCACTGGCACACGCATCGTCGCGCGCAGCTCGTTCATGCCGCCGAAGGCGTCGTGACGGTGAGCACGCCCGAGGGGCGATGGATAGCCCCTCCGCAGCGAGCGGTCTGGGTGCCCACAGGCGTCTCGCATTCGGTCGCCTCGCGCAGGCCGTTTCGCTTGCTCACGCTCTACGTGAAGCCGGACGCCGCGCCCCCGTTCGACACGTGCCGCGTGGTGGCCGTCGATCGTCTCGTGGAGGAGTTGCTCGGCGCCGCCGCCGCGTTCGGGACGGAATATCCGCCGGACGGACCCGAAGCGCGGCTCGTGCAGGTGATCCTCGATCGACTCCCGGCGCTCGCCGTCGCGCCGCTCCTCCATCTGCCCGATCCGAAGTCGCCCGCCCTTCTTCGGATCACGACGGCGCTCGCGAAGAACCCGGCCGATCGCCGCACGCTCGAAACATGGGCGAAGAGCGTGGGAATGACCGAGCGCACTGCCGCGCGCCGGTTCGTCGCCGAGACGGGGGGCACCTTCGGGCGCTGGCGGCAGCAGCTCCGTCTACTCGTTGCGCTCGAGCGCCTCGCTCGAGGAGACAGCGTCACGGCCACGGCGTTCGACGTCGGCTACGACGACGTGTCTTCGTTCATCGAGGCATTCAAAGGAGCGATGGGCGTGACGCCCGCGCGCTATTTCGATGGCCATGCGCGCACGCGGTGAGCACGAGGGCGTCATGGCCGGCCGCGACGCACCAGCGTCAGCGAGAACTGCGCGCTCACTTGATGACTACAGGCACTTCGACCTTCGTGAGCGGCCGGCTGCCCGTCCCGCCCGCGTAGCCGTAACTCGCCGCATAACCCATGCCCCAGACGGTGACGGAGAACGGACCGTCGCTCTTCGCCTCGTGGCGACCCGCCCTGCACGTGCTGGTCGCCGACGCGAAGTTCTTCGTGAGATCGACCCACGCGTATTCGTACTCGCCGGCCACGCCGAGCGGCTGGAAGCCGTTCACCACGCCTACGCAATCGAGCTCGACGGGCTTGAAGCCCGAAGCTGTCTTCCTCCGCACGAGCGTGAGCGTCGTCTCCGGGAACGTGTAGTCGGCGAAGAAGACGTAGCGGTCGAGGAACTGGTCCGTCGGCACGATGTTGACGAAGTCGGGATCGCCGTCAGTCTGCGCGTCGTAGCCGCCGTTGAAGACCGCGCCGGTCATCATGACCGCCGCGTAGAAGGGATGATCGGCATCCTGGCTCTTCACGACGACGAGATCGTCGGTCATGAAAGAGACGACCTCGCCTGCGTGAAGGACGGACGGAGCGTCGCGTGGCTTCTTCGGATCGAACGTGAGCACGGTGTCGTCGACGGCGCCGACAAGACGATACGGCACGACCTCGCGCCGTTCGGCTGCGCCCGCGAGTCGGCTATGAAACGGGACCAGCGCGTATTCGTGGCCCCACTGCGCGAGCGGCGGGATCTGCTGCTGGAGGGTGTCACACGCCATCACGCTCGCGGGGATGAAGCTGCACATCGCTCCCCCGAACAGGCCGACCGGCTTGTTCGACTGGATCGGGCTTCCGGTGAGCTCGTCGGACTGGGTGATCTGCAGCACCTGCCCGCGCGCGAGCTTCCACGTCACGGTCTTTCCGGCTCCGGCCCCCGTGACTCCGGCGCCGTCGTAGACGTCGGTCTTCGGGCGCATGTGCACCTCCGTGTCGTCCGACATCGCGACGATCTGGAGTGATGGGCCTCCGACGAGCTCGCCCGAGCTGATGTTGCGCGAGGGGGGCCATGCGTTGACCGCGATGTAGTTGTCACCCCACGACGAGGTCGGCAAGACGAGGGTCGCGGTCGGGATATAGGTCTTCGCGCCGCCGTACGGGTAGATCGAGTACACGCTCACGGGCGCGTCGGTCTTGATGGAGAACGCGTTCGTGATCGCGGTCCCTTGGCTCAGTGGGTTACCTTTGAACGCTCCGACGGTTCCGACCGGGCACGCAGAGAAGTTGGGCTTCTTGGGAGTGGGACGGATCTCGGAGAGGAAGACGAGCGCAACTTCTCCTGGCGGGAGTGGGCCTTCGAGCTTCGTGTACTTCGGCTCGGAGCCGATCATCTCGGCCGTGAAGACGGACTCACCGAGGTCGAGCGGCGTCGTGCCGTAGTCGGCCGTGATCCTGACCGGACGATCCCACGTGTTCGCGATCATCGCCGCAAAGCAGGACCCCGCCCCAAGGGGCTCATCGGGCGGCAGCGTCCAGAAGGAGCATCCGACCGAGCCCTTCGAGACCTCGGCGGCGGTGCAGGGATCGACGCACGATCCGTTCGCGCACCCCTTGTCTGGTCCGCACTCCGCGACGACGTCGCCGGTGCAGCCGTCGACGACCTTCTTCATGTCGCGCGAGCAGCGGAGGCCTTCGCACGACGGCGGCTCCTCCAGTGCACCTGCTTCCGACGGGACGATTTCGACGGGCTGCTCGGGGAAGCGACGCTCCGTGCCGGAACACGAGGCCGACGCGATGACGACCGCCGCGACGGACACGAATGTGATGGCGAGACCCAGGCGAGTCATGACGTTTCTCCTCGCTCGGCGCCGCGTGAGCCACGCGGCGCGAGCTTCCGACGGTGGGTCGCTCAGTCGAACTCGACCGTGACCGGGGTGGGGTGTCGTTCTCCGTCGGCCGTGCCCTGACCGAGCTCGCCGCGCTCGTTGCCGCCCCAGCACTGCACGGTTCCGCCCTGGACGAGCGCGCACACCGTGCCGATGCCGACGGCGATCTGGAGGGCGTGCCCGGTGAAGGCCTTGGCCTCGGTCAAGAGACGCGCCGGCGCTGCTCCGGCGTCCATCTCTCCGGTTCCGAGCTGCCCCCGATCATCGCTCCCGCAGCACTCGATCGTGCCGTCGATCAGCCTCACGCATGTGTTGGAAGTGTAGAGGCTGACCTGCTGCGCCCGTGCCCGTCCGCGTGTCTCGATCGCGACCGGGGTCATCGCCGCGTGCTTGGACCCCGTGCAGGCGACGGCGCCATCGCGCCCCCAGCAGTAGAGGCGTCCATCGGCGACGGCACAGACGTGCGCCGTCGTCGCAGCCACACTGGTCACGTTCTCGAGGTTGGCGACCGGAACGGGAACGGGGCCCGGATAGGCGACCATCTGCCTCGAGGTTCCCCACGTGATGAGCTGTCCCTCGTCGGTGATCGCCAGCCCGATGCCGCCGTAGCTTTGGAAGGTCGCGCCGCCGGCTCGGGTGACCTTCACGCCCGCGAGATCGGTGGCGGGACCAGGGCCCAGGTACTTCGTCCCTTCGCTCACCCGGCCGAGGACGTAGTCGGCGTTGTCGCCCCACGACCAGAGCTCACCGGAGGCCTTCGTGGCAAACACCACCCCGCTCGCGCCGACATCGACGCGCGTGAACCCGTCGACGACGCCGCCGTCGATCGCGATGGGGGTGAGCCCATGAGGATCGTAGTCCGCGCGAGGGGGATCGAGGCCCAGCTCGTTCCCTTGACTTGCGCCCCAGCACGTCACGGTGCCGTTCGTCAGTCGAGCACACGTCGTCGAGTTGCCCGCGCTGATCTGCTCGACGCCGGACAGGCCCATCGAGATCGGACGCGGTTGATACGAGTCCGACTCGTTGCCGCCGTCGTAGATGCCGAGCGCTCGGTAGCCCCATCCCCAGCAGTGGACGGTCTTGTCGTCGAGGAGGGCGCAGAAGTGATTGCGCCCTCCGACGAGCTGCGTGACGCACGGCTTCGCGTTGCAGATCAAGGGTTGGTCGGCTGCGTCTTCCGTCGTGCGCGCGTCGACGACGCCGCCGTCCGCGTCCTCGAGCGGAGCGGCGGCCTCGGGCAGATTCGCGTCCGGTGTCTCTTCGACGCGTTGCCTCGGATCGTCGTCGCCGCACGCAAAGAGCGTGACCATCGCGGCGATCGGCGCCGCGCCGATGAAAAGAAATCGCTCTCGGCGGTTCATGGAACTCTCGCTCTCGCTTCAGGGGTGGGTGGGAGCGGTCTTGTGGAGAGCGATCTCGTCGCCGACGATCCACAGATCGTCGCTCGAGGTTCCCCACATGGCATAGAAGGCCGCTGTCACTGGGACCTTCTGGGTCGTCGTCCGCACCAGCGAGAACTGTGTCCCGTTCCAATGCCGGAGGTGGCCGAAGTCGCCGGCAAGATAGACGTCGTTCGCGCTCGATCCCCAGACCGCGCGACTGAACCAGAGTCCTCGGCAAGTGCGGTCGCTCGCCGAGCGACAGGTCCCGAACGTTGCCTCGGCCCAGGCGTAGTCACCGGAGCCGTCGGCCTTCGAGGTGCCGATGAACACCACGTCGTAGGAGGGATCCCACTGGGTCGTCGAGAGATTGCCCATCAGCCAGACGCTGCTCGGTGAGATCGAGCCGCCGCCCATGAAGTTGCTTCCCCGACCGGCGCTGCCGAACTCCGGAAGCGCGTCCTGGCTCCAGGTGAAGGCACCGTCGCCGTCGGGGCCGCGCCGCAAGGTGATCGCGTGCGCGCCCTCCCAGCAGTCACCGCAGTCGTTGTCCTCGTGTCCACCGATCCAGACGTCGGAAGCGCTCGTCCCCCAGACCTTGCGGAACCCGATGGGTCGTGACGAGATCGGATCGATCTCCCAACCGTCACCACCGTCCGCGGCGGGCCCCGAATAGTGCAGGACCTTGCCGTCGAAGAAGTACCGCCAGGTCTTCGTCGAGCCGACGGCCCAGACGTCGTTCGGGCCCGAGCCCCAGATCGATGCGATGGGCTCGCTTCGCACCTTCTTCCAGGTGATCTCCGCGGAGGACGGGCCCGTTCCGTGGAAGAGTCCGTCGTCGCCTCCGACCCAGAGGTCCGTCGGGCTGCTTCCCCAGATCGCGTTGAGCCTGCTCTCCGCAGTGAAGTGCACCGTCCAGCTCGTTCCGTCCCAGCGAAGGATGGTGCCGGTCGTAGCGGTGACGAAGCGATCGTTCCAGCCGACGGCCCACACGACGCCGTCGCCGGCGCTCCACACGTCTCTCAGGAACGACTTCGGCGGGAGCGCCGTGTGGCAGACGTCGTCGAGGGAGCAGGTCCGCGGCGGCGCGTCGACGTCCTCCGCGCTCGCGTCGACGGCGTCGTCGCTCGGAGTCACGGGCGCATCGGATGCGCCGCCGTCGTCGATGATGGGGTCGATGGTGTTCGACGCATCGCTGCTCGTGCAGGCGATCGCGGGCGACACGAGGAAGGACGCGAGCAGCGCTGGGACCGCCAGGCGCCGGTGGATGACGAGGCTCATCGATTTTCTCCCTGCGCAGTCGGCTTCTTTCCCGTGAAATGGAGGGCGACTGCCTCACCGACGACCCAGACGTCGTTCGGCCCACTTCCCCAGACCCCGTAGAGACGTCGCTTCGGGCCGAGCGGGAGCGTCGTCGAGGCGATGCTCCATGTCTTGCCGTCCCAGTGGAGGATCGTTCCGGAGTCGCCGACCGCCCACGCATCGTTCGGGCCCGTGCCCCAGACCGCGCGGAGGTTCTCCTTCGTCGGTGATGCGACGAGCTCCCAGCGCTGCGTGCCGTCGTTGGACCAGTGGCGGATCGTCCCGCCGTCGCCGACGATCCACACGTCGGATGCGCTGCTCCCCCAGATGCCGTGAAGGTCGGCGGTCGTCAGCGTCGTCGTGATCGTGGTCCATTGCTCGGATCCGCCGCCGTCGCCCACGGCGCCCTTCGAGCGAAGGACCGTGCCGGAGTTGGCGACGATCCAGAGGTCGTTCGGGCTCGTTCCCCAGATCGCGTTGACGTCGACGCACCTCGAGCCTTTGCAGAACGTCGATGCGCCCTCCCAGGCGTAGGGGGCAGGAGAGGGGGCTCCGTCGGCCTCCGGAACGTGGCGCCACATGCTGTTCCGCGGCTGCGTGAACGCGGCCGGACCGCCGACGAAGACGTCGTTCGGACCTGCTCCCCACACGCTCGTAAGTATCGCGCCCCTCCAGTTCGTGGGATCGTCGGGATCGATCGGTGGCATCTCCGCGAAGGTCGCCGTGCCGCTCACGAAACCGTGGCCGTGCAGGATCACGTTCAGCGACGAGACGATCCAGACGTCGCTCGCGGAGCTCGCCCAGACGCCGAGTAGGGTGTCCTTTCGATCGAGCGACAGCTTGCTCCAGGCGACGCCGTCCCAGTGGACGATCGTGCCGGCGGAGCCGACGGCCCACACGTCCTCGGCCGAAGATCCCCACACACCGAGGAGCGCGTAGCGGTCGTCGACTCCGGTGGGGACCGCGCAGAAGTCCGCCTCATCACACGTGAGCTCGCGTGTCGTGCAGCCTCCGTCGTCCGCGGAGCAGGCTGCATCGGCCGGGCTGTCGGCGACCGCATCGAGTGAGCCCGCCTCCGGGACCGTGATCGTTCCTTCGGGTGGATCGCCGGCTGCTGCGCTCGACTCGGCGCAGCTCGCGATCGCGACCGCGAGCAGCGGTAGCACGAGGATCCCCGACGTCGCCACGAGGGCTCGCGTCCTCATTGCGGGCCCCTTCCTGCGTCGCACTCCGTCGTCATCACGCACTGTCCCTCGACGCAGGGCTGACCCGCTTGGGTATCGCAACGATTGCCGCATGCCCCGCAATTGACGTCGTTCGTCTCGAGATTGCTCTCGCAGCCGTTGCTCGGCTCGCCGTCGCAGTCGCCCCAGCCCGGCGCGCACTCGCGCTCGCAGACGCCCTTTCGGCATGCCGCGACCAGGTTGAGCTCCGTGTTCGCGCGACACTGCCGAAAGCAGGTTCCGCAGCTCTCGACGTCGTTCAGGAGGTCGTAGCAACCGAAGTCCCACGGCTCGCTTCCGCACAGGGTCTCGTTCGGCTTTGTGCAGATGCACTCCGGGACGAAGTCGAAGTCGATGTCGGCGCAGACTTGATGGGGAGCACACTTGTTCCCGCACGCTCCGCAGTTGTTCGGGTCGGTCTCGGGGCTGATGCCGATGAAGGTCTCGCAACCGTTCGCCAGGTTGTCGTCGCAGTTGGCCCATGTCTCGCCCCACGCGTCGATGCACTTGGGCTGGCCGCACTGGTTGTCGACGCAGCCGTAGACCATGTTGGTCGGTGGTGCCCCGGCGTCCGCGGGCGTCTGGCAGACATTGCCGCAGGCTCCGCAGTTGAAGTCATCGTGCCGAACGTCGATGCAACGGCCTTGGCATTCCACGGTTCCGGACGCGCATCCGCACTTGCCGCCGATGCAGCGCACGCCGGGCTCGCACTTGTTCCCGCACGCTCCGCAGTTGTTCGAGTCCGTCGAGAGCGACACTTCGCAGCCGTCTTCAAGGACCTTGTTGCAGTCCGCGTAGGTGTCGAAGCCGCCGCCGACGGGCTTCTTGATGCAGAGCGGTTCGCACGCCCCGTTCACGCACGTGGACGTCATGTTCAGGTAGACGAAGTCAGCCACGCACTCGCTCCCGCACGCGCCGCAGTTCTTCGGATCGTTCGACAGGTTCGTGCTGCACCGGTCGCCCTCTCCGCACGTCTCGTACGGGGCCGGGCACGCCGTGGCGATGCACAGATTTGTCGGGATGCTCGGCAACACGCCGCCCTCTCCCGCGTCACCAGGCGGGGGCGAGAACGACGGCAGCGGCGCCTCGTTGTCCTCGGGTGGCGCGAAGGTGACGGTCTGGCTCGCGCAAGCGACGAGTGCGAAGAGCGCAACGAGCGCCGCACACGCGCCGTGGCGATGTCGATTCGGCATGACAGTGCCCTCGGAAAGAATGGGGGACGTGACCTACTCACCGCACGAGCGAAGGAGGCTCATGACGCGGGTGCGGTGCGCGGAGCCGGGATGTGCATCGAGGAACGTGCGGCCAGCACGACATCCGCGTGGATCGTGTGCGCCTTGAAGGGCCTCGATCTCGAGGACGGTCGCTTCCTGGCCGAGCAGACCATCGGGAAAGCCGACGCGATGTTCGGCTACGGCAACGAGCGCGCCCGGGAAGTCGGACGCAGCAACGAGGCCTCGAATCTTGGCGATGCTCCTCGTCTCGCGGGCGAGCGAATCATCGAGCGCTGGCGAATTCTCACGATCCGCGCGCCCTCGGGGCTCGCGGGGAGGCGCGCTCCGGGCCGGCGGGGGCGCTACGGATGGGAGCTCGTCCACGGAGACGATCGGACCTGGCGTCTCGCTTTCATGCGCGGGGCCCGTCGGCGGGACCACCAGAGCCGGCTGCTCCGCCATGTTCTCGGACGCCCGAACGGGCTCGTTCGCGTGTGGCGTGGGGCCAACGAAAAGGAGCGCTCCGGCCATTACCGCGCCCACGGCAATGGCCGCGAGAGTCGCGCGCAGCGCGCGCGGAAGGTTGGCGAACGCCGCGCGTGCACGAACGAGGAGCAGCATGACAATCCCGCCGAGGGCCAGGTGGCGAAAGAGCTCTCGTCTTCGGGTCCACGGGCGGGGTGGCTGCTCGTTGCGAGCGGCATCGAACAGAGCGTCCAACGCGCCGTCGTCGAAGACCTTCTCGTCGTGCTGGCTCACGGCTCTTCCTTTCGGACCGGGTGGCCGGCGTCTTTCATCCAAGTTGCGAGCTGGGCACGCGCCCGTCGCAAACGCGACGCCACCGTGCCTTGCGGGATGTCCAGGATCAGCCCTGCCTCGGCGAGCGTCGTGCTTTCGAGCTCGCACAGCACGACGACCGCGCGAAGGTCGTCGGGGAGCTTCTCGAGCAGCATGTCAAGGAGCCGGCGCCGCTTTCCCTCGTCGGCGACCGACTCGGGAGTGGGCTTCGGATCGGGATGGGCCTCGAGCTCGCCCTCCGCAGCGTGGAGCGGCAAGCGAGCCCGCGCCCGCCGGACGTTGGACGCGTGGTTTCGTGCCGTTTGAAAGAGGAAGGTCTTTTCGGCGCCGGCGTGAACATCGACGATGCGCGTTGCGAGCACCGTGAAGACCTCTTGGGTCGCATCGTCGCACTCGTCGCTCGTGAGTCCGAATCGCCGAAGGACGCGCCAGACGAAGTCGTAGTGCCGATCGACGACGGCGCGGAGCCGACCCCGCTCGCTCCGAACGCTAGGGCTCAACCCAGCCATGGCTGCGGGGGAGACGAAGGAACCCACCACACAGAATGTCTGCCGTCACGAGACTGATCACGGAGCTTCGAAAAAATGTCCGAGTCCGATGCCAAGCTCGCCGATTCCACGCGGAGCCTCGTGCCTCGCGGCACCACCGTCGAGGGCGACGGTCGTGTACGGCCTCGTGACATAGCTGACGTAACCGTACGTCTCCGCGAAGAAAGGGCTTGTTCCCAAATGCCACCGGAGGCGGGCCCCCGCGTCGAGCGTGAGCCACGGCCGTAGATCATGTCGCGGGTTCGTCACGTGGGTGCTGTACGAATGGTGCGCGCCGAGCGTGAGGCCGAGACACCCCTCGAGGGAGAGCGTATGGAAGAGCTCGCGCCCTCCGCAGCCTTCGGCGCGAGCCGTCCAGGTCTGGACGACCACGTTCAACTTCTTCGTGTCGGGCAGGGGGGCGCGCGCAAACGCAAGCGACACGCGCCCATCGAGCGTGACGCTCCTGAGTCGATGCTGCCGTTCGACGTAGCCTCGATACCCCATCGTCGGCCGTGGCAACGCGCCGAGCACGAGCTCGCTCCCGAGTCCGACACCGGTGCGCACACGCTCGCTTTCTTTGCCGCGAGATGCGCCGTGCTCGACGGGGGCCGGGGGGACCGGACGTCTTGCTGGTGCGGCTTCTTCCGGTTCCGACGCGATCTCGGTCGGCGCGCGCTCGCCGACATCTTCGCGATGTGGAGCCGGGGGAGACTCATCCATGGCGATCGCGGTGATCACCGCGAGTGCTGACATCAGCGCGGGACAGTCGGGCACTCGCATCGACCGCGTGCTCGTCGTCCCATCGCGCTCGATGATCACGAGCTCGCCGGCAATCGCGTTTCCTTCTCTTCGAATGTGAACGTCGAACGTCCGCGCCGGTGCACTCTCCGGTGCGAGTACGAGCCGTGGCCGCTGCGCGCGAAGGAGCTCGATGAAGCGTTCGCGTCCCGGACACGACCGCGCGAGGGCTTCCTCGCGTTCGAAGCGAAGATGAACCGGCTCCGTTTCGCCATCGCTGGCCGTAGACGAGGCGCTACGACCGAGAACGCACCCGACGACACCCGCGACGAGCAACCGTCGAGCGCCCGCGCTCGGGTTGATTCGCCTCTTCGCCACCCGCGGAGCCTACCTTCCCTTCCGCCTCGCGGCAGGCGTTTCGGTAGGGTCGCCTTTCGGCCATGTGTGGCGACTCCGGCACGGCGCTCAGCGCACTGGGACTTCGACCTGCGTGAGCGGCCGGCTGCCTGCGCCGCCGGCGTAGCCGTAGCTCGCGCAGTAGCCCATGCCCCAGACCGTGACGGAGAATGGTCCGTCGCTCTTCGCCTCGCGCCGTCCGGCACCGCACGTGCCGCTCGCCGATGCGAAGCTCTTCGTCAGATCGACCCACGCGTATTCGTACTCACCGCCGGAGCCGAGCGGACGGAACGTCTTCACCTCACCCAGGCAATCGAGCTCGACGGGCATGAAGCCCTTGGCCGTCTTCCGGCGCACGATCGTGAGCGTCGTTTCCGGGAAGGTGTGATCGGCAAAGAAGACGTAGCGGTCGAGGAACTGATCCGTCGGCACGAGGTTGACGAAGTCGGGATCGCCGTCGCTCGGCGCCGCCACGCCGCTGTTGAAGAGGGCGCCGGTCATCATCACGGCCGTGTAGAACGGGTGATCGTTGTCCTGGCTCTTCACCACGACGAGCTCGTCTGTCGTGAACGAGACGACCTCGCCCGCGCGAAGTGTCGAAGGAGCCTCGCGAGGCTTCGCCGGATCGTACGTGAGCACGGTGCCGTCGACGGCGCCGACGAGGCGGTATGGGACGGTCTCGCGGCGCTCGGCCTTGCCTCCGAATCGGTCACGGTAGGGGACGAGCGCGTATTCGGAGCCCCACTGTCCGAGCGGAGGGATCTGCTGCTGGAGCGTGTCGCACGCCTGGACGGGCCCGGGGACGAGCGTGCACCGGTTTCCACCGAAGACGGCGATGGGCTTGTTCGACTCGATCGGGCTTCCGGTGAGCTCCTCGGGCTGGGTGATCTGGACGACTTGCCCGCGCGCGAGCTTCCACACGGCCATCTGTCCGGCCGCGGCCCCGGTGACTCCCGTGCCGTCGTTGATGTCGACCTTCGGCCGCATGCGGACCTCCGTATCGTCCGCGGTTGCGACGATCTGGAGTGTCGGGGCTCCGATCGGATCGCCGAAGCGGTCGCGCGTCATCGGCCACCCGTTCACGGCGACGTAGTTCGCGCTCCACGACGATGTCGGCAAGAGGAGCGTCGCGGTGGGGAAGTGGGTCTTCGCGCCGCCGTACGGGAAGATCGAGTACGCGCTCACGGGCGCGTCCGTCTTGATCGAGAACGCCTTCGTGAGGGCCGTGCCGTGCTCGATCGGATCGCCGTTGAACGCTCCGACGGTACCGAACGGACAGGCGGAGAAGACGTCGTTGATCTTGGGATTCGGTGCGGGGCGGAGCTCGGAGAGAAAGACGATCGCGACCTCTCCCGGCGGGAGCGGGCCTTCGAGCTTCGTGTACGACATCTCGGTGCCGGCTGTTTTCGCCGTGAACACCGATTGACCGAGATCGAGCGGCGTCGTGCCGTGCTCGGCCGTGATGTTCACGGGGAGGTCCCACGTGTTCGCGATCATCGCCGCGAAGCACGAGCCGGCGCCGTACTCGGCCTCGTCGGGCGGGATCGCGACGAAGGAGCATCCCGTCGAGCCCTTCGCGACCTCCGCGGCGGTGCACGGGTCGACGCAAGCTCCCTTTGCGCAGCCGCTCGAAGGCCCGCACTCCTGGACGACCTCTTCGGTGCACCCGTCGACGACCCGCTTCAGATCGCGCGAGCAGCGGAGGCCTCGGCAATCCGGCGGAGGCGTCGGCGCTTCTGCGTCCGTCCCGAGCACACCCGTCTGCGGATCCTGAGTGAACGAACGGCCCTGTCCCGCGCACGAAGCGGACGCGGCGACGACGGCTGCAAACGAGACCAACGCGATGGCGAAGCCCGAGCGAGTCATGACGTCTTTCCTCGCTCGGCGCGCTGTGAGCAGCATGGCGCGAGCCTCCAATCGTTCAATCGAACTTGACGGTGACGGGGACGGGATGGCGCTCGGTGTCGCGCGTGCCTTGACCGAGCTGACCGTCCGCGTTGCCGCCCCAGCACTGCACCGTTCCGCCCTGGACGAGCGCGCAGATCGTGGTGGCGCCGACGGCGATCTGAACCGCGTGCGCCGTGAAGGCCGTCGCCTTGGTCAACACGGGAGCGGACACCGGATCGCCCGCGTCGGTGATCCCCGTTCCGAGCTGCCCGAGGTTGTCGTTCCCGCAGCACTCGACCGTGCCGTCGGTCAGTCTCACGCAGGTATTGTCGTATTGCAGGGCGACCTGCTGCGCGGGAGCCTTGCCGTGCGTGCGGATCTCGAGAGGGCTCGTGATGACGTCGGCGGTCCCCGAGCAGGCCTTGAGGCCGTTACGTCCCCAGCAATAGAGGCGTCCGTCGGCCACTGCGCAGAGATGGTCCTGGATCGCGGAAGCGCTGCTCACGTTCTCGAGACCGGCAACGGCAACGGGGACAGGCCCTGGATACGCGACCGCTTGTTTCGAGTTTCCCCACGTGAGGAGTCGTCGGTCTTCCGTGATCGCGAAGCCGATCCCCGAGAACCCCCACCGGAAGCCTACGCCGCCGGCGCGCCAGATTTTCTCGCCGGCGAAATCCGTCGCCTTGCCGGGGCTCAGGTAGTCCGCGGGTTCGTTCATGCGGCCGAGAAGGCCATCGCCGTTGTCGCCCCACGACCAGAGCTCGCTGGACGCCTTCGTGGCAAAGACCATCCCGGCGCCGACGTCGATCCGCTTGATGCCGTCGAGCACGCCGCCGCCTCCCGCGACGAGCGCGGGGTCGTGAGCTTGGTAGCTGGAGCTCGGCGGATCGTAGCCGAGCTCGTTCGAGCCGTTCGCGCCCCAGCACGTCACCGTGCCGTTCGCCAGGAGCGCGCACGTCGTCGCGTTCGCCGAGCTGATCTGCTCGGCGCCTTCGACCCCCATGGAGATGGGGCTCGGCTGCGCCGCCCCGTACGCTGCGCCACCATCGAAGGTGCCCAGCGCTTGAGCGGCCGAGCCCCAACAGTGGACCGTCTTGTCGTCGAGGAGGGCGCAGAAATGATTTCCGGCTCCCACGAGCTGCGTGACGCACGGCTTCGCGGTGCAGACGACGGGTTCGTCGCTCGCATCGACCGGAACACGCGCGTCGATCACGCCGGCATCCTCGAGCGGCGCAGAAGCGTCGGGGAGGTTCGGCCGCGAATCGGGCGCCGCGTCGGGTGCCTCATCGAAGACTCTGCGATCGTCGTCGCTGCACGCGAGGAGCATGCTCGCCGCCACGAGCGGCGCAGAGGCGATGAAGAAGAATCGTTCTCGGCGGTTCATGAAACCTGCGCCTCGCATCAGAGTTTGGTGGGAGAGACCTTGTGGAGCGCGATCTCGTCGCCGACGATCCAGAGATCGGTGCTCGACGTCCCCCACATGGCGTAGAAGGCTGTCGTCAGGGGGATCGCATCGATCGTGGTCTTGACCAGCGAGAAGGTCGATCCGTCCCAGTGCCGGAGCTGGCCGAAGTCGCCGGCCAGGTACACGTCGTTCGGGGTCTTGCCCCAGACGGCGCGATTGAACCAGAGCCCGAAGCCGCAACCGGTCCCCTGGCATGTCCCGAACGTTCCGTCGGACCAGGTGTAGTCGCCGGCTCCATCGTTCGTGCCGATGAAGAGCACGTCGTACGTCGGCGTCGACGTCCTCGGAGCTTTGCTTCCCATCAGCCAGACATCCGAGGTCCCGATCGATCCACCGCCGGAGAACTGGCTCCCGCGAGAACTGCCGGTCCCGGGCTCGATGCCGACGAAGTCGGCCGTAGCCTCGTTCCACGTGAATCCGCCATCGCGGTCAGGAACCCTGTGCAGGGCGAATGCACGCGAGCCTTCGCAGAAGGTGAAACCGCACGTGGAGAACTCGTGTCCACCGATCCACACGTCCTGGGCGCTCGTCCCCCAGACCTTGCGGTACGCGGCCGGGCGCGACGAGAGCGGATCGATCTCCCAACCGTCGCTGCCGTTCGCGCTCGGTCCCCGATAGTGAAGCACCTGCCCGTCGAAGAAGTCCTTCCAGGTCCTCGTGTGACCGACGGCCCAGACGTCGTTCGCGCTCGAGCCCCAGATGGAGGCGATGGGCTCGCTCCGCACCTTCGTCCACGTGAGCTGCGCCGACGACGGACCGGTCCCGTGGAAGAGCCCGCTGTCGCCTCCGACCCAGATGTCCGTGGGACTGCTTCCCCACACGGCATTGAGGCGCAGCGGGGCCTTGTGCTGCTGGGTCCACGACGTGCCGTCCCAGCGAAGGATCACGCCGTCGGCCGAGGTGAGCTGCTTGTCCTTCCACCCAACGGCCCAGACCACGCCGTCGCCGGCGCTCCAGACGTCCCTCAGGAAGGAATTCGGCGGGAGCGCCGTGTGGCAGATGTTGTCGTCGGAGCACGTTCGCGGCGGCTCGACACCGGAGTCGGGACTCGCGCCGCCGTCAGAGGCCGTGAGGTCTTCATTCGGGATCACCACGGGCGCGTCGGGCGCGCTTGCGTCGGACTGTCCGTCGTCAATGACGTCGTTCGTGTCTTCGCCGCTCGAGCACGCGATCGCCGAGGTGGCGACGAGCGATACGAGAAGCGCGGGGAGCACAGGGAACAAGATGCGGCGACTCATGAGGATCGTCATCGTCGATTGCCCTTCGGTCCCGTGAAGTGGAGTGCAATGGCTTCTCCGACGATCCAGACGTCGTTCGGACCACTGCCCCAGATTCCGTAGAAGCGCGGCTTCGGACCAAGCGGCAACGTCGCGGTGGCGAAGCTCCAGCTCTTGCCGTCCCAGTGCAGGATCGTTCCTGCATCGCCGACCGCCCAGGCGTCGGTCGGGCTCGTTCCCCAGACCGCTCGAAGGTTCTCCGTCGTCGGCGCCGGCACGATCTCCCAGCGCTCCGTGCCGTCGTTCGACCAGTGGCGGATCGTCCCGCCATCGCCGACGATCCAGACGTCCGACGCGCTGCTTCCCCAGATGCCGTTGAGATTGGCACTGGTGACCGTCGTCTTCACCTTGGTCCATTGCTCGGCGCCGCCGCCGTTGCCGACCGGGCCGTTTGAGCGGCGGAGACCGCCGTTCTCTCCGACGACCCAGATGTCGCTCGCGCTGGTCCCCCAAATGGCGTTGACGCTGAGGCACGGATACTCCGCGCAATACGTCGACGCTTCCTCCCAGGAGGAAGACTCGCCGCCGCCGCCGGGATGATGGCGCCAGAGACTGTTCGGTGGCGACCAGCCGGCCGTGGCCGGACCGCCGACGAAGAGCTCGCCCGTACCGGCGGTCCAGACCTTCGTCAGCGTCGCGCCCGTGAAGTTCGTGGGGTCGATGGGATCGAGAGGCGGCTCGTCCGTGAAGGTCGCGCTCCCGTTTTTGAAACCGTCGCTGTGAAGGACGACGTTCAGCGACGACACGATGAAGACGTCGTTCGCCGAGCGGCCTCCCACGCCGCGCATCGTTTCCTTGCGACCGAGGGGGACGCCCGTCCACGCGGTTCCGTCCCAGTGAATGACCGTGCCGTTGGAGCCGACCGCCCACACGTCCTTGTCCGACGAGCCCCATACGCCGAAGAGCGCATAGCGGAGATCGACCCCCGTCGGCACCGAGCAGAAGTCAGCCTCGGCGCACGTGAGCTCGCTCGTCGTGCAGCCGCCGTCGCCCGCGTCGAGGCAGTCGGCGTCCGAAGAGGCATCCCCGGCGGCGTCCGTCTCCGGGCTCCCCGCCTCGGGGACGGTGGTCGGCGGCTCTTGCGGAGCGACGGCGCTGTCGGACTCGGCGCAGCTCGCGACCGCCGTGGCGAGCACGAGAAGGCCGAGGAGGCCAGAGGCCGCCACGATTCCTCGCATCACCGTCACCGGCGTCTTCGAAGGGCACTCGATCGCCGCGCGCATGCGCGACTCGTTCTCGGAACGTGGGGCGCTCATTGCGTCACGACTCCTGCGTCGCACTCCGTCATCGCGCACTGGCCTTCGACGCATGGCTGGCCAGCTTGGGTGTCACAACGGTTCCCGCAGGCGCCGCAGTGGCCCGCGCTGGACTTGAGGTTCGTCTCGCAGCCGTTGCCCGGTTCTCCGTCGCAGTCGCCCCAGCCCGGCAAGCATTCGAGCTCGCAGGCTCCCTTCCGACATACCGCCGCCGTGTTGTCCTGGTACGCGGTGCACTTGTTGAAGCAGGTCCCGCAGTTATCGGGATCGCTCAGGAGGTCGAAGCAGCCGAGGTTGAAGAAGTCCTTGCTTCCACACCGCGTCTCGCTCGGCTTCTCGCAGAGACACTCCGGCACGGAGTCGAAGTTCACGTCGGTGCAGAGTTGATCTGCCGCGCACTTCTTCCCGCACTTGCCGCAGTTGTTCGGATCAATCAGTCGGTCGTTGGCGCCGACATAGACCTCGCAGCCGTTCGTCAGGTCGTCGTCGCAGTCCGCCCACTTGTCGTAACCCGTGTCCTTGCACTTGAGCTGGCCGCACTGGCTATCGGCGCAGGCGTAGACCATGTTGTCCGGCAGCGCGCCGGCGTCGGCAGGCGTGCCGCAACGATTCCCGCAGGCGCCACAGTTGGCGTCGTCGCTCCGGACGTCGATGCACTTGCCGTTGGTCGCATAGGGGTCCGCGCAGAGCATGAAGCCGGGAGGGCAGCCGCACTTGCCGTCGATGCAGGCGACGCCGTCCGCGCACTTGTTCCCGCACGCGCCACAGTTGTTCGCGTCGGTGGAGATGTTGATCTCGCACCCGTCCTCGAGGACCTTGTTGCAGTCTGCAAAGTTCTCGAAGCCGCTGGGGTAAAGCAGCTTCTTGCGGCACGACGGCTCGCACCTGCCGTCCACGCACGCGGACGTCAGGTTCATGTAGCCGAAGTTTTCCGGGCAGACTTTCCCGCACGCGCCGCAGTTGTTCGAATCGTTCGAGAGATTCGTTGCGCAGCGGTCGGCTGCTCCGCACGTGTCGTACGGTGCCGGGCAGGTCGTCGCGATGCAGAGCGCGAGCGGGTTCGTCGCCGTCTCGGCGTCGCCACCATCGCCGGCGGGGGACGTGAAGCTCGGAGCGGGAGTCGTGCCGCTGTCGGGCATCTCGAACGCGATGAGCTCGTGACTCGTCACGCAGGCAGTGAAGATCCCGGCAGCGGAGAGCCCGCCGACGAGAATGCCGATGGCGCGATGCATATCTGTTTTCCTTCTTCGGATCAGGGACGGTGAGGCTGCCCGTCGAGCAAGGAGTCGATGCGGCGCGCTGCGGACGTACCGGGTGCACGTTCGGAGAACGCCTTCCCTCGCGAACGAGCTTCGCTCGTCCGCCCGAGACGTTGCAGAGCATCGACGGCGATGACCTCTCGTTCGGCGACGAGCTGCCCGTCGGCGAAGTCACGCGCGTGTCGATCGACGTCGCGTAGCGCCGCGTTCGGATCCGTACGCAGCACCGTGCGCGCGTGGTCGAGCAGCGCGAGCTCGCGAGCGAGCCTGTCGGTCGGCGCGCGAGACGGCAGCGACGTGCGCGGGGCGACGAGCTTCGGCGCGTCTTGCGCGTTGTCCGCCGCGCTGGGGAGGCTGTCGACGTCGATCGCCGGCGCTTCCTCCGTCGAGGCATGCGTCGAAGTCGTGGCGGGAACAGGGACCTCGACGTGCGCCGGCGGATCCAGCGGCCCTTCTACGTTCGTCGCTCGACTCAGGCCAAAGAGGGCGAGAGGCGCGACGATCAGCGCGACAGCCGCGATCTTCAGAGTACCGCTCCCCGTCGAAGCGGGCGCGGGGGCCGCCTTCGCCAGCTCGGCGATTCGTCCTTCGCATCGAGCGATCTGCTCGTCGCTCATCTCCGGTGTGCGCAGGAGGTCGAGCAGCCGTCCTTCGGACGCGCCCATGTCTGCGTAGCGCGGAGGTGCTTCGGTGGGTTCTTTCATGTGGACTTCTCTTTGACGAGATCGAGCAGCTGCAGTCGGCGAACGCCCCGTTCGAAATCCCGGCGGGCGGCGTGCAGGCGCGAGAACACCGTGCCCCGCTCGATTCCAAGGATCTCGGCGATGTCCTCGGTGGACATCCGGTCGACCTCGTACATGAGGAACGTGATGCGCTTCTCGAAGGACATCTCCGCGAGGATGGAGTCGAGGCGAGCTTTCGCTTGAGCACGCGCCGCGGCGTCTTCGGGACTCAGGTCGTCCGTGTGCGGAGGCTCCGCGGCGCTCTGGGCGTCCGCGGCGTGACGTGTTTGCAGGTTGCGCCGATAGTTGGACGCGACGCCGCGGCAGATGACGAACAGCCAGGTCCGGAGACTCGCGCGGGCAGCATCGAACTCCGACAAGCGTCGATGCACCGCGACGAAGACCTCCTGGAGCATGTCTTCCAGGTCTTCGGAGCGAACCCCGAGCCGCGCGAGGGATCCCCACACGAAGGCGCGGTGTTGTCGATAGAGCTCGACGATATCGGGCACGGCTGGGACCTCGTCAGCATGGCTGACCGGAGGCCTCTCGGCGACCGCGGTGTTCACGGACTGTCTTAGTCGCCAGCCCCAGCTCCGCTTCGATATTTTTGATCGGCGCTCTCAGAAGCCGGCGCCGAGCCTCACATCGGCAAGCCCAACCACTCTCGACGGGGCGAACGCCACGCGGTTCGTGCCGAGCACGTCGAACTGGTAGTGCGGAAACGGCGCGAACGCGCCGCCTCCGACGGAGAGGGCGAGAGGTCCGAACGACCGCGAATACCGCACATCGAGCGCCGGCCCTGCGAAACGCCGTGGACCCAGCAGGATCGGCTGGAGCTGCTCGACCATGGGATGTGTACTTCCGACGACGGCGTGAGCACAGCCGTCGAGACGATTCGGGCCGGAACGGAAAAGATCGAGGCAGGCTCCGGCTCGGAGGAGCGTCGAGCCGAAGGAGAACCTCGAATCGGCCGCGGAGACTTCGGGGAAGTGGGTCATGCCCACCGACAACGACAGCGGCCCGTCGAAATGCACGATGCCCGCCACGTCGACGCCGGCGGCCACGCGCGGGAGCAGGCCGACCGAACCCGCGATGCCCACGGATGCCGAAGCGCCGAGACGAGACGGGCGCGTCGGCGCCGCAATTTGGGCTTCGACGGAGCCGGCGTCCTGCGGCTTGCCGGAAGACGCGGCCGCTTCGGCGCGGAGCTCGCTCTCGGTCGAGGCGTCGAGCGCTCCCTCCTCGACCGGCGGAGCAGACGTCTCGAGCACGGCGGCATCGCCGGGTCGGGACGCGACGTTTCCAGCCTCGATATCGAGCGCGATCGCGAGCGCCGCTGCCCCTCCGACGGAGGAGCAGTCGTCGATGCTGCTCTCGAGCTGCCGGGTCGGGCTCGAGTCGTCGCCGCTCACTGCACGAAGCGTGATGACGTAGCGACCTCGCGTGTGGGTCACGCTGCCTACGATCAGGCGCGAGGCCTGCTCGGAGAAAGGGTCGTAGCCGAGGCGCGTCGCGACGCTTTTCATCAGCTCTTCGCGGGTCGCGCACGCGTCGGTGTCCGTGCCGCGGATCCACACGAGGCGCACCTTTTCGTGCTCCGGCGGAATCGCGTGCTGCGCGAGCGACACGAGGGCGATCGAGCCCGCGGCGAGCCCGCTCGCGCACGCGATGGCGCGCGCGAACGCACGTCGGCTCCGGGCGCGGACGCCAGAGGAGGGAGCGCGCCCTCGATCGTCGTGCATCGCCCAGAGCGTCGGCGAGAGGGCCGAGCCAACGCAAGCGAAACGCGTCCAGCGCGACGTGCGCTAGAGCTCAGTTGACGGTGACGGGGACCTCGACCTTCGTGAGCGGACGGCTGCCCGCTCCGCCCGCGTAGCCGTAGCTCGCGCAGTAGCCCATGCCCCACACGGTGACGGAGAATGGTCCATCGCTCTTCGCCTCGCGGCGGCCGGCGCCGCACGTGCCGCTCGTCGGACGGAAGCCCTTCGTCAAATCGACCCAGGCGTACTCGTATTCACCCGTCGCGCCGAGCGGGCGGAAGCTCTGCACCTCGCCGATGCAGTCGATCATGACCGGCATGAAACCGCTGGCCGTCTTCCGGCGCACGAGCGTCAGCGAGGTCTCCGGGAACGTGTGGTCCGCAAAAAAGACGTAGCGGTCGAGGAACTGATCCGTCGGCACGAGGTTGACGAAGTCGGGATCGCCATCGCTCACCGCCGCCGCGCCGCTGTTGAAGAGCGCTCCCGTCATCATGACCGACGCGTAGAAGGGGTGATCGGCGTCCTGGCTCTTCACGACGACGAGCTCGTCGCTCATGAACGAGGCGACCTCACCGGCACGCAGCGTCGTCGGAGCGTTGCGAGGCTTCGCCGGATCGTAGGTGAGGACGGTCCCATCGACCGCACCGACGAGACGATACGGAACGACCTCCCGCCGCTCGTGGTCATCTCCGAATCGATCGCGATACGGCACGAGCGCGTATTCGGAGCCCCACTGAGCGAGGGGCGGAACCTGCTGATGGATGATGTCGCACGCCTGGATGTTCCTCGGGATGTACGTGCACCGCGTGCCGCCGAAGACTCCGATGGGCTTGGTCGACTCGATCGGGCTCCCGGTGAGCTCGTCGGGCTGCGTGATCTGCAGCACCTGCCCGCGAGCGAGCTTCCACGTCAGTGGCTTTCCTGCGGCGCCGCCGGTGACGCCGATGCCGTCGTAGACGTCGACCTTCGGCCGCATGCGGACCTCCGTGTCGTCGGAGGCCGCCACGATCTGGAGCGTCGGCGTCCCGATCGGGTTCTCGTACCTGTCGAACGACCTCGGCCAGCCGTTCACGGCGAGGTAGTTCGTGCTCCACGAGGACGCGGGCAGGAGCAGCGTCGCGGTCGGGAAGAACGTCTTCGCCCCTCCGTACGGGAAGATCGAATACGCGCTCACGGGCGCGCTCGTCTTGATCGAGAACGCCTTCGTGACGGTCGTGCCGTGGTCGATCGGATCGCCGTCGAACGCTCCAACGGTGCCGTCCGGACACGCGATGCGGCCGCCGGAAGTCGGCGAAGTCCGCCGCTCGGACAGGAAGACGAGCGCGACCTGCCCCGGCGGAAGCGCGCCCTCGAGCTTCGTGTACTGCGGGGTCGTGTCGACCATCTCGACCGTGAAGAGCGAGTCGCGCAGATCGAGCGGCGTCGTGCCGTGCTCTGCGGTGATGGTCACGGGCAGGTCCCACGTGTTCGCGATCATCGCGGCGAAGCAGGCGCCCGGGCCGTAGTCGGGATCGTCCGGCGGAAGCGTCCAGAAGGAGCACCCAGCGGATCCTTTCGCCGCTTCCGCCGCCTGGCACGGATCGACGCAGTGTCCGTTCGCGCAGCCCTTGTCGGGCCCGCACACTTCGACGACATCGTCGGTGCAGCCATCGACGACGCTCTTCAGATCGCGCGAGCAACGGAGGCCCGTACACGACGGAGGACCGTCGAGCGCACCTGCCTCCACCGGCACGAGGTCGGGGGTCGGCTCTTCGATGAAGCCGCGGTCCTGTCCCGCGCACGACGCCGCGGCGATGACGATGGAGGTGATCGAGAGGAATGCGATGACGAGGCGCGAGCGCATCATGGGTTCTCCGTCGCTCAATCGAGCTTCACGGTGACGGGCACCGGATGCTGCCCCTTGTCCCGCGTGCCCTGGCCGAGCGCACCGTGCTCGTTGCTGCCCCAGCACTGGACGGTCCCGCCCTGGACCAGCGCGCACACGGCGCCCGTCGTGACGGCGATCTGAACGGCGTGGCCCGTGAAGGCCGTGGCCTTGGTCAAGAGCGCCTCGGACGACGGAGCTCCCGCGTCCGTGTTGCCCCTTGCGAGCTGCCCGCGGGCATCGTTCCCGCAGCACTCGATCGTGCCGTCGGTCAGCCTCACGCACGTGTTGTTGTAGCTGACGCTGACCTGCTGCGCGTGGGCGCTTCCTCGTGTCCGGATCTCGAGGGGGCTCATCACGGGATCGCGGCTCCCGGAGCAGGCCCTCTCGCCATTCAATCCCCAGCAGTAGAGGCGGCCATCGGCGACCGCGCACATGTTGTCGGCGACCATCGAGGCGCTGCTGACGTTCTCGAAGCCGGCGACGGCGGCCGGGATCGGGCCTGGATACGCGACGGCCTGCGCCGACGTCCCCCACGTGAGGAGTCGTCCGTCGTCGGTGATCGCGAAGCTCGCTCCGCTACTTCCACGTGAGCCTCCGCCGCCGGCGCGCCGGACCTTCTCGCCGGCGAGCTCGGTGGCCAGCCCGGGTGCGAGGTAGCCCTTGCCTTCGCTCATGCGACCGAGGACGTCCTCGCTGTTGTCGCCCCACGACCAGAGCTTCCCCGACGAGTGGATCGCGAAGACGACGCCGATGGTGCCGACCTCGACCCGCGTGACGCCGTCGAGCGCGCGGCCGTCGACCACGACGGGCGCGGGACCGTGGGGCCCGTAATCGGAGTTGGGCGGCTCGAGGCCGAGCTCGTTCGCGCCGTTGGACCCCCAGCATGTCACCGTGCCGTTCGTGAGGCGCGCGCACGTCGTCGAGTTGCCCGAGCTGATCTGCTCGACGTCCTCGAGCCCCATCGACATCGGGGTCGGCTGCGCCGGGTCCGGATCGCCGCCCGCGTCGAAGATGCCCATGGCACGAAACGCGCCGCCCCAGCAGCGGACGGTCTTGTCGTCGAGCAGCGCGCAGTAGTGATTTGCGCCTGCGACGAGCTGCGTGACGCATGGCTTCGCGGTGCAGACCACGGGCTCGTCGCTCGCATCGACCGGAACCCGCACGTCGGGCACGCCGGCGTCGTCGAGGGGCGCCGCAGTCTCGGGGATGTTCGCAGTCGAATCGGCTCCGGTCTCCGGAGCGTCGAAGATCGTCCGCGGATCGTCGTCGCTGCAGGCGATGAGCACGCTCGCCGCGACGACAGGCGCGGAGGCGATGAAGAAGAAACGTTCTCGGCGGTTCATGAGACCCGGTGCCCTCGCTTCAGAGTTGGCTGAGGCCGCCCTTGTCGACCTTGTGGAGCGCGATCTCGTCGCCGACGATCCAGAGATCGGTGCCCGACGAGCCCCACATCCCGAAGAGCGAATTCTTGATCGGGATCTTCTCGAGCGTGGTCTTGACGTGCACGAAGCTCGTCCCGTTCCAGTGCCGGAGCTGACCGAAGTCACCGGCCATGTAGACGTCGTTCGCGGTCTTGCCCCAGACCGCGCGATTGAACCAGACGCCCTTGCAGAAGACCTGGCCCTTGCACGTCCCGAACGTGGTGTCGGTCCAGGTGTAGCCCGAGCCGTCGGTCTTGCGTGTGCCCGTGAAGAGCACGTCGAAGACGGGGCTCCCCAAGATCGGGTCGTACGCCGTCGGCGATCTGCTTCCCATCATCCAGATGGAGTCGGCCGTCATCGAACCGGCGCCGGAGAACATGCTTCCTTGGTGGATGCCCGTACCCGGAACGAAGCCGACGAAATCGGGCATCCCGTCCTCGCTCCATGACAATCCGCCGTCGCCGTCCGGAGCTCGATGGAGCGCGAACGCACGCGTGCCGTCGCAGTAGCTGTATCCGCACGTCGCGAACTCGGCGCCGCCGATCCACACGTCACTTGCGCTCGATCCCCAGACCTTGCGGAACATCGCAGGGCGCGACGAGATCGGATCGATCTCCCAGGCGTCAGCGCCTGCACCCCCTGCGCCCGTGTAGTGGAGCACCTTTCCGTCGAAGGAGTCTTGCCACGTCCTCGTGTGCCCGACGGCCCAGACGTCGTTCGCGCTCGAGCCCCAGATCGAGACGATCGGCTCGCTTCGGATCTTCGTCCACGCGATCTCCGACGGCGACGGGCCCGTCCCGTGGAAGAGCCCGCTGTCGCCGCCGACCCAGATGTCCGTCGGGCTGCTCCCCCAAATGGCGTGGAGGCGCAGGGGATCGGTGAATACTTCGTTCCACTTCGCGCCGTCCCACCGAAGGATGACGCCATCCGCGTCGTAGAGGAGCGGATCCTTCCAGCCGACGGACCAGACCACGCCGTCACCGGCGCTCCACACGTCTCTCAGGAACGACTTCGGCGGGAGCGCGGTGTGGCAGATGAAGTCGTCGGAGCACGTGCGCGGCGTTGCATCGCCGGCGTCCGCGTCGACGTTCGGAGCTCCTGCATCGCTCGCGTCTTCGTCCGGCAGCACAGGCGCGTCGGGGGCGCTCGCATCGGGCTGCGGGCCGCTGCCGTTCGTGTCGTCATCGCTCGAGCACGCGATCGCCGACGCGGCGAGCACCGAGGCGAGGTGCGCGGAGGAGAAGATGCGCCGGCTCGTGGACAGGATCATCGTTGGTTGCTTTCGATCTTCGGAGCTTTGGCTCCGGTGAAGTGGAGCGCGGTCGCCTCGCCCACGACCCACACGTCGTTCGGACCACTGCCCCACACGCCATAGAGGCGCGGCTTCGGTCCGAGCGGCAGCGTCGCGGTGGCCGGCATCCAGGTCTTGCCGTCCCAGTGCAGGATCGTCCCCGCATCGCCGACGGCCCATGCGTCGTTCGGGCTCGTCCCCCATACGGCTCGGAGGTTCTCCTTCGTCGGCGAGGGCACGATCTCCCAGTGCCCGCTGCCGTCGTTCGACCAGTGGCGGATCGTGCCTTCGTCGCCGACGCTCCACACGTCGGACGCGCTGCTTCCCCAGATGGCGCGGAGGTGCTCGTTCGTGAGCGTCGTCTTCAGCGTGCTCCACTGCTCGGCCCCGCCTCCGCCGCCGGGGGAGGCTTTGGAGCGGAGGAACGCGCCGTAGTCGCCGACGATCCAGACGTCGCTCGCGCTCGTCCCCCAGATCCCGTTGACGCCGATGCACGTTCCGCCCTTGCAGAAGGTGGATGCGGCCTCCCACGGATACTCGGGGCCGTCACCTGGGCTGACTCCGGGATGATGACGCCACATGCTGTTCTGCGGCGAGGTGAGGATCGCCGGCCCGCCGACGAAGAGCTCGCCGGTCGGCGCGGACCAGACCTTCGTCAGCGTCGCGCCCATGAAGTTCGTCGGGTTGTCGCGATTGACGGGCGCTTCGACCGTGAAGGTCGCGGTGCCGTTCTGGATGCCCGTGGTGTGAAGGACCACGTTCATCGACGAGACGATGAACACGTCGCTCGCGGAGCGGCCGCCGATGGCTCGCATCGTGTCCTTGCGACCGGAGGGCACGTTCGTCCACGCATTGCCGTCCCAGTGGATGACCGTGCCGCCGGAGCCGACTGCCCAGACGTCGGTGGCCGACGAGCCCCACACGCCGAGGAGGGCATAACGAGCGTCGATCCCGGTGGTCACGGCGCAGAAGTCGGCCTCGGCGCACGTGAGCTCGTGCGTCGTGCATCCTTCTTCGTCGGCGTCGGAGCAATCGGCGTCCGCGGACGCGTCGACTTTCACCTCCGGAGTACCTGCTTCGGGGACGACGGTCGGCGGCGACTCGGGAGCGACCGCGCCGTCGGTCTCGGCGCAGCTCGCGACAGCGGCGGCGAGCAAGAGGAGACCGGTGAGGCCCGAGACGGCTGCAATCCTCGGCATGTGGTTCGTCGCTGGACGCGGCGTCGCTCGCGCGCTCGAGCGCCCGGCGGCTGCGCGCGATTCGTTCTCGCTTCGGCCGATCATTGCGGTCCCGCTCCTGCGTCGCACTCCGTCATCGCGCACTGGCCGTCGACGCAGGGCTGGCCAGCTTGCGTGTCACAACGATTCCCGCACGCGCCGCAGTGGCCGTCGCTGGCCTTCAGGTTCGTCTCGCAGCCGTTCTTCGGGTTGTCGTCGCAGTCGCCCCAGCCCGGCGCGCACTCGACCTCGCAGAGGCCCTTGCGGCAGGCCGCGATCGTATTTGCCCTGTACGCGGTGCACTTGTTGAAGCAGGTCCCGCAGTTCTCGAGGTCGTTCAGGAGGTCGTAGCACCCGAGGTTGTAGGTCTCGGTGCTTCCGCAGCGCGTGTGCTGCGGGTTCTCGCAGGTGCACGTCGCGACGGAGTCACCGGAAGCGACCGCGCAGACCTGATCACCGGTGCACTTCTTCCCGCACTTGCCGCAGTTGTTCGGGTCGAACCGTGCTCCCCAGTTCGACCGCCCGACGTAGACCTCGCAGCCGTTCTTCTCCAGGTTGTCGTCGCAGTCCGCCCAGGCGTCGCCAAAGCCGTCGTCGTAGCACCGGGGTTGGCCGCACTGCCCATTCACGCAGCCGTATTCCATGTTGGGCGGAAGCGCGTCCGCATCCTCCGGCCACTCGCAGAAGTTGCCGCACGCGCCGCAGTTGTAGTTGTCGCTACGGACGTCGATGCACGTGTCGTCGCAGACCGCCTGGCCCGGACCACAGCCACACTTCCCGTCGACACAGGGCACGCCGTCGGCGCACTTGTTCCCGCACACGCCGCAATTGTTCGGATCGGTGGAGAGGTTGATCTCGCAACCGTCCTCGAGGACCTTGTTGCAATCGCCGAAGTTCCAGGCCGGCTTCATGAAGCGGAGCTGCTTGGCGCAGGTCGGCTCGCACGTCCCGTTCACGCACGTGGACGACATGTTCAGATAGCCGAACTCGACGGGGCACTCCTTCCCGCACGCGCCGCAGTTCTTCGAGTCGTTCGAGAGGTTCGTGTCGCACCGGTAGCCCTTGCCACACGTCTCGAACGGCGCCGGACACGTGGTCGCGACGCATGAGAGCGCGAGCGGCTTCTGGGGCGAGGTCTCCGCGTCGCTCGCCGCGTCGACGGGCGTGAAGCTCGGAGGCGACGAGCCTGCGTCGACGTCGATGAACGTACCGACCTCGATCGGAGTCTCCGCGCACCCGCTGGCGAGCGAGATGGCAGTCGCGGTGAACGCGGTCACGACGACGAGCGGCCTGAGCTTGATGGAACGCATGGGCACCGAGCTGGAGGAAAAGCGTGATGGGGTGATCGCGAGACGCCGCGAGCTTCAGGGACTTGCGGGATCCGGAGAGGAGCTCGCGATCGCGCGCGTGACCGACGGAAGGAGGAGCCCGTTCGGGAAGCGCGTGCGGAAACGATGTGCACGCTCACGCGCTTCGGCGATGCGCCCCGTCTCGACGAGCGCTTGGATGTGCAGGCTCTCGCACTCCTGGGCGAGCTGCCCGTTGGGGAAGCGCTCGTCGTGCTCGCGGATCATTCCGAGCGCGCCGGCGTGATCTTTGGCCGTCAGCTTCGCGCGAGCTCCATCGACGAGACGGTACTCCTCCGCGAGATCGCTTCCGGTCGGTGCGGCGGCGGGCGCGTTGGCTGCCTCCGCGCGAGGCAGCGGCGCCGGACGTGGACGTGCGGACTTCGGGACCGACGTCGGGAGCTCGTCGACGTGTCTCGTGGGGACATCATCTCCGAGCGGCGGGGCCGAGGCGGCCTGCTCGGCGGGAGCTTCTGTGAACGCGCGCGGTGCGCTCACCGAGGTCGGCGCGTGCGAGCCGCTCCGGCCTTCGATGATCCGAGACGTAGCGAACGCCGCAAGCAGACAGACGGACGCGATCATCACGCCGGAACGCAGGCGGAGGCCGGAGCGATCCTTGGCGGGCGGCTCGGCGAGCGCGCGCTCGACCCCCGCGCGGACACGCGTGCGCGCCTGCTCGTCGAACGCCGGATCGGTCTCGTCGCAGAGGCGCACGTCGTCGAGCAGCGCGCGCAGCGACGCATCGAGCGGCTCGGGGGCGGAGCTCGGATCGGGACGCGCGCTCATCGTGAGCTCCGCGCGCGGAGGCGATGGATGGTCTTCCGGAAGTCCTCTCGTGCGAGGCGCAGTCGCGAATAGACCGTGTTGACAGGGATGGAGAGCATCTCGGCGATCTGCGAAGCGGAGAACTCGTTCAGGTCGTGCATCACGAAGACGGTGCGGCGATCGACGTCCATCTCGTCGAGGGCTTCGAGGACGAGCCGGCGGTTCTGCTCAGCGGCGATCCGGTCGTCGGGGAGCGGATCGGAGTGTGCGACGTCGGTATCGGAGTCCTGGTGGACGAGCCGCCGGTGGCGTGCGAGGCGGCGATAGGTGGACGCGGTGCGCAGACAGAATCCGAACAGCCAGAGCTGGATGGGACGCGAGACGTCGTAGCTGTCGAGCTTCTTGTGGACGAGGACGAAGACCTCCTGGGCGACGTCCTCGATGTCACCGTCGCGAACACCGAGCCTTCGGAGCGTCACGCAGACGAACCGAAAGTGCGCCTGGAAGACGACGTGGAAATCCACCCGCTCTTCTCGGTCGTCGCGCACGTCATCGGCGTCCGAAGGAGCAAGCTCCCTCGCGACCCCCCACGTGAGAGCTCCGCTTCGTTGGTTCACTTGGTGTCACGGTGACCGCGACGCGGCCACCGCCTTCACCGGGTCTTGGGCGCATCTCGTCCGGCCCGTCACAAAATCGACATGCGAACGCCAATCCCCAGCTCGCCCCCGACGAGCGGCGCTCGCCAGAGGAGCTCATCCTCGATCCGAAGCGAAGGACGGAGGAGGGGAACGAGCGCGCTGGCATGGATCAGGAGCGAAAAGGGGCGAGCGAAGGGGATCTCGGTCCCGACGCGTGCGCCCAGCGCGACATACGTAGAGTCGCTGAAGCGGCTGAGCAAACGCCCCGTCCCGGCCGCGCGGAAGTCGCCGACGACGCCGATGGCACATACGAACCCAATGCGCTCGTGCGCGCAAGCCGACGGCCCGGCCGAGACGAGCCACGCCTTCGCGCCGGCGCGCGCCCTCGAAGACTCGACCGTAGCGGGCACCCACGCTCCAGCTTCGAGGCCGACCGACCAGCGATCGACGAGCTTCAGCGAAGCGCCGAACGAAGCTCCCATCGTGGCCCTCGGGAGGACGCCGTAGCTGCCCGCGAGCACGGCGTGCGTTCGCACCTCGCGAGGGGCGGGCACCGCGGCGCTCTGCGGTCGAGCTCGACGCGGCGGTGGGCGGGGCGAGGAACGCGGGCGAGACGGGCTCGCGTCGGTCGTCGGCGCCGGCT
>JAEXCN010000031.1 GCA_023402175.1 Pseudomonadota bacterium
ATCACGGGAACGCTAAAAAAATGCCAGCCGAGGGCGCGACCCCGAGGACCGGAAAATCCACGCGGTCGATGGCGTCTCCGCGCTCGTAGTCGACGAGAAGTAGTGGGCGGCGGACGGCCACGAAGGCATCGAGGGCCGCGAAGGCGCCGGCCGTCCACTCTGCAGGAGGAGCGCCCCACGTCTTCAGCGGCAGCCGCCCGTCGAATCGCCCCGCGACTGCGGACCATGGGAAAAACCGTGAGCGGTGGTCGAGGAGGCCGGTCGTATGCGACGTCACGAGCCCCGTCGCGTAGCCTCCGCATACGCGGACCTTCGCGGCAGAGATGGCGATCGCGATGCAAACATCGGCTCGAAAAGCGAACAGCTGCGCCTCCGCACGCCCCGCCGGCATCGCCAGGCCGACGGGCGCCGCGACGAGGAACGACGTTCGCGTCTCGAGATAGCGCGACCATGCGGTGTCGGCGCTCGCGACGCCTCCCAACGTGGGCTTGGGCAGGACGTTCCACAAGAAAAGTGGGGCCGCCGCTAGGCTCCACCGCGGTGCTTCCTTGGGGGCCGGTCTCGGCGGCGCTTGTTCGGTTCTCCTCTTTGCGCGAGGTGGCGGGGTCTCGCGTGGCGCGGTCTCGCGTTCGGGAGGCGCCGGGGCCTCCGGGCTCGCGTCGAGCGGAGCCGAGAGGAAGTTCGCTTCGATCGCCACGGCGATGGCGAGGCTCAGTGTCTGAACGACATCTGGGCACGCTTGCGCGAGATCGCGAAACCACCTCTTGCCGACGAAGGTATCGCCCAGAAAGAAGCTGTACGAGATCGCGTCGCCCTCGTAACGCACGACGACGCGGATCCGTGCGTCGAGGCGATCGCGCTTCAGCCATGCGCTGACGGAGGGCGCGAGGACAGCGTGATCGAGGCACCGGTCGTCGACGACATCGACTGCCTCGCGGATGTCCCGCTCGGCGACGGGGCGCTGCGCCTCGGCGGGAGAAGCGGCCATCGCGAAGACCGCAGCCATCGCTGCTCCACACAGGCGCGCGCGCGGTTTCGTTCGCGATCTCTGCGCGCGCCGACGGAGCCTCACACGATTCAGGTTCGCACAATATCGCGACCGCGCGTCACGCCGCTGAGCCGCCCACCGTCGGAGCACCGACCTCTGCCGTTGGAACATCGCCGCCTGCGCCCGATGCCGACACGTGCGAACGGTGTCACGAGGGGGGCCGCCGCTCGCGCGTGACGCTCCCATGCACCCGCGGATCCGGGAGGAGCGCGAGCGAGTCGCTGCTCCCCGTCCTTCGTCCACACGACGGGGCGCTCGAGCCGGTGTCTTCGCTACGAATCTGGAGTAGAGCTTCGGGTGGTGGGTACACGAGTTTGCACGCGGGGTAGCGCGGAGGGCGCGGGGCACAGGGCGTTCGTGGAAGTTGGGACGGGGGCTTCGAGCTCGTCGTCGTGGGCGGCTCGAGCCGGCCGTGCGCTCGGCGCTGTTGCGCTCGGCGCTGTTGCGCTCGGCGCTGCAGTCGTTCCGCTAGCCTGCTCGGAGACCCGACCGCAGGCCGTCGCGACGGACGCCGAATCGGCGAGCGACGCCGGAGCGGTCGCCGCGAAGCCCGATCTCTCCGAGTGTGCACTGGATCCGGAAACGAACGACTACAGGAATGTCTTCAGCTCGAGCCTCGATAGCTACTGCGCGGCTCGCGAACGCGCCGGTCAACCCGCATGCCCGAAAACCCGTCGTGACCTGTTGTCTCGAATGAACGAGGAGTGCACGCGGCCGGCGAGCGTGCTCCTGGCGAGCGTGTGCGAGGTGGATGAGGTGGTATTCTCCGCCCTGGCGAACGAGCCGATGTCCGGCGTCTGGTACTTCTCCCAGAGCACCGGCGAGCTGATCGGCGTCCGAGCTCCGCTGACACCGTCGATGGGCTGCGGAAAGGGAAACGTCTACGCAGGCACGACTCATCGCGAGATCTTCGAGCAACCCTGCAACCCCGGTCGTCCGATTCCGCCCGGGTGCAGCACGCCCTGTTTCGCTCCTTCGGCGGAGTGCCCGGCGGACATCCTCGCCGAGCTGCCGCCCGCGCCGCCCTGCGGGGCGCCGCCGCCGATTACCCACGAAATCTGCACCGCGGATGAGGCGCCCGCGATCGGGGACGACGACTTCACGTGCGGAGCATCCACGTGCAGCAGCTTTGGTTACGGCACCTGTGGCGGGACCTGCGAGTGCCATCGTCGCGGGCGCTACGAATGGAACGCATGGTGCACTGAATGACCTCGCGAGGAAACGATCGTTCGGCCTGAACGGCCGGCGATCGCTCGCCCCGGCGAGCGCCGCCGCCGCTCGAGCGTGACCCGTCGCTCATCGCGCTCACGCAGAGCCATCCACGTCGTGCGCGCGGCCGTGCGGGACGAAACGCCGGCAGTCCTGGCCCGCAGCGCGTCGGCCGTGGAGCCGCCCCGGGGAGCGATCAGTTCACCGGCGCGAGCGGTGTTTCGACGAGCTTGCGAAACGCCATGCCGCCCGGGTACGCGTAGCTTGCGGCCACGCCCCAGCCCCAGAGCGTCGCGGAGAACGCCCCCTCGCTCCGCATCCGCTGGAGCCCCGTCCTGCACTGCTTGTCCCCGAACGAGTCGCCCGGTTCGAACCGGCGCGACAGATCGACACGCCTGTATTCGTACTGCCCCGCGTTGTCGATCGGCTTCCAGTCCGGCAGGTCGCCGGCGCACTCGAGCCATACATCCTTGAAGTCGCCGTGCGTCCTCTTGCGGACGATCACGAGCGAGTGCTCGGGGTACGTGGAGTCCGCGTAGAAGCTGTAGGAGCTCATGTACTGGCCCGTCGGGACGACGTTGACGAACTCAGGATCGCCCATGCTGTCGTACGGCAGGCATCCCGTCATGTGCATGCCGAGGTAGAACGGATGGTCGGCGTCGCGTGAGCGGACGACGAACGCGTCGTTCGTGCGCGCAGTGAAGAGCGCCAGCTCTCCCGCCTGGAGCTTGAGCGGCGCCCCCGCCGGCTTGACGGGATCGTACTCGAGCTCCGTCCCGTCGCGTCCGCCGACCATGCGGTACCAGACGACCTCGTCGGTCTTCTTCGACCGCGGTCGGTAGCCGACGCCGACGTATTCCGAACCCCATTGTTCGAACGGCGGGATCTGCTGGGCGAGCGTGTCGCAAGTTCCGACGCCCGTCGGCAAGTACACGCACTCCTGTCCTCCGAGCGTCACCGTCGGCTTGCTGGAGAAGACGAGGCTGCCGGTGAGCTCCTCACTCTGGACGATCTGCGCGAACTGCCCCTTCGAGAGCGAGATCTTCGCCGGCATGCCGGCCACGGCGCCCGCGATGCCGTCTCCGTTTCCGACGTCCTTCTTCCCGATGATCGTGACCTCGGTATCGTCCTCCGCCGCGAAGATCTGCGTGACCGGAACTCCGAAGCCCGATGTCTCCCAGCCGTTCACGACGACGTGCTCCTTCGTCCATGCGCTCACGGGCAAGACGAGCGTCGCCGTCGGGTAGTGCGTGCCGGCGCCACCGTACGGATACATCCACGTGACTCCGACCGGTACGCTGCTCTTCAGGCGAAACGCGTCGCCGATACCGGAGGTGAAGAGCTGCAAATCGGCCCGGAGCGCGGGCGTCGCCGCCGCCGGGCAAGAGGTATGCTGACCTCTGTCGTAGGGATCGCGCGGCTTCGTCGGGTCCCAGTCCGCGACGAAGAGGATCGCGCTCTCCCCCGGAGGAATGGGGCCTTCGAGCAGCTCGAGCTCGGTGCTGTTGGGCACAGCTCGGAAGAGCGCGCGCGACACGTCGAGCGCCTCACCTTTCCGCTCGAGCGTCACCGTGGCCGGCTTGTTCGACGCGTTCACGACGAACGTGGCGAAGCACGAAGTGATGTCCGGCCTGTAGTGCCTGGGCTTCGTGAAGTAGAAGTCGCAACCGTTCGAGCTTCGGTCGGCCTCCGCCGCGGAGCACGGCTCCTGGCACTTGGCGGCGCCGCAGGCGAGATCGTCGGCGCACTTCTCGATCACATTGCCCGTACACGAATCGATGATCGACCGTCCATCGAGCGAGCACTGACGGAGACACGTTTCGGCGTCAGCAGCGCCCGCCTCGGGCGCATCGAACGTGTGATCGTCCCGAGTGAAGCCCCCGCGATCGTCGCCGCAAGCGGCGATCAGCCCAACGACGATGACGACCGAAGACACGGCGCCGACTGCGCCGAAAGAAAGCCGCTCGCGCCTCATGGGAGCTTCACCGCCACCGGCTCGAGCACGCTCCCTCGCGGAAGTCCGGCTCCGAGCTGCCCGTAGAAGTTGCTTCCCCAGCAATACACTTTGCCGGTCGTCAGGAGTGCACACGTCGAATACGGCATGACCTTCACCTCGGCTGCCGGAGCCGGCAACCCCGCTACCTTGACGGGCGAAACGACGAACTCTTTCGTGCCGCTCCCCGCCTGACCGGCGTTGTTGAGTCCCCAGCAGTACACGGAGCCGCTCACCCCCGTCGCGCACCAGCGCCGCCTGTCGAGGTACGAAATGGAGTTCTCCCTCACGGGCACCGATCGCGACGTCGCGATGCGCGTGATCGGCTCGGGAGTGTCGACCGCGCTCGGCAGCGCGCGAGACAACGCGCCCGCGTTGTCGACGTCGTTGCCACCCCAGCACCAGCCCACGCCGTTCGCCACGGCGCACGCCTCGTCTTGCACCGTGTCGACCATCGAGACGTGGTCGAGCGCCACCCTACCAGGAATACCGGTTTGATTTAGGGCGGTCGGACGACCGATGCTGCCGTTGTATCCCCAGCTCAGCAGCGAACCGTCGTCTCCGAGCACGAACGTCGCGAGACCAATGGCGACGTCTTTCGCACCGGAAATGTGCGGGATCGGCTGCGGCGGCGCGTTCCTCACGGATCGGGGGGTGTCGACACCGAGCTGCATCCAGGAATTCCCTCCCCAGCAGACGACGCTCCCGTCGCGGAGGACCGCGCACCCGACACTGACGTCACTACCACTGTTGAACGCGACCCTCGTCGCGGGACCAGGGAGCGGCAGGCGCACGGGGGAGGTCTCCACCGTCTCCGCCGACGCCTCGCTCTGGAGAAACGGGCCTCGTCCCCAGCAGAAGACCGAGCCATCGCTGTCCACGGCGCACGTGTGATTGAGCGCCGTGACCTTCGACCGCCCCGGCACGCGCAACGGAACCCGACTGAAGCCGCTCGCCTCGGGGTTACCCACCTGGCCCTCCGCGTCCGCTCCCCAGCACGCCACCGTGCCATCGTCGAGCAGCGCGCAATAGCCCTCGTCGTCGAGAATGGGCGTGGACGTCGTGAGCGTCGTCGTCAGCGCGACCGCGCACGGAGGCTCGTCGCATACGACTGTGAGGGGCGCGCTGTCGACGACGACGACGTCTGCGATACCGGCGTCGTCGACGTCTTCTCGATCAGCCTCGACGGCGGCGTCCGCCCCACCGTCCGCGCCGCTCGGGAGCGGATCTCCCGCGTCACCCTCGCTGCTCGAGCAGCTCGCGGTCATGGCGGTCACGGTCGAGAGGCTCGTGACGAGCGCGAGCAGCGCGGGGACACGCGCGGCGATCAGGCGACGCGCTCGCCCAGCAAGATCGGTTTCGCGTGAGCGCGGGTCAGCGGCGCCGGACCGTGCCCACTCCGCATCAAGGAGTCGTCTTGTGATACGCATAGCGGGCTCCGATTGCCCAAAGGTTTTGGTTCGAGGTGCCGCGAATCCTGTAGAACGGCGCGTTGACCTGCGCGCCGCTGCGCGCGAGGGTCGAGACCGAGAACGTGCCGTCCTCGCTCCCGCGAAGGACGAGCCCCCACGAGGTGAAATACATCTCGCCGTCACCACGCCAAAGCGAGGTCGCAGTCCTGCGGCTCGTGTCACCCTTGTCGGCGATGGTGACGGGAACGAGCGACTCAGTGAGCGAATAGCCGTCGTCCGTGACGCGAATCGTCGCCGCATAGACGTCCTCGAGAGAGGTGGCCCTCACTCGATTGTGAAGCGCGACGAACTCCGTCGCCGACACCGAAGCGCCATCGACGAGCCATCCGCTCTTCCCGGAGCCTCCGATGAACAGCGTTCCCGCTCGTTCGGCGCATGGAGACAAGAAGTTCGAGGAGATGGTGCTGACCGCGACGCGCTCCCAGCCGGCAGCCGACTTCCGAACGACGAGCGGACACGTGGAGTAGCCCAAAACGCGAGCGCCAACGAACCAGACGTCACTCGGACCGTTCCCGTGGACTGACGTGAAGAAGATGTGCTCGGTGGCGGACGCCAGGTCGTCGGCGACGTAGTCGGACACGAAGGTGCCGCTGACCGAGTCGCGACGAAAGATCGTATTGCTGTAGTATGCATAGACATCTTCGGCGCCGGTTCCCCAGACACCGAGCGTCGTGACCGGCTGCCTACTTCCGTACGTATCGGTCGGATGCCCATGGGTATCCGTGTGACCGACGATGCTGTCCGGGAGGGCCTGATTCGACCAGGTCCACGTGCCGCCGGAGCGCGTGCCGTGAAAGATGTGGGACGGGCCGACCGTGAAGTAAACGTCGTCGACGTTCGGAGCGTAGATGCGACCGGCAAACGAGCCGATGGGCGGCTCGTTCTGCGTTCCGTCGTCGATGTAGCTCCACGCGTTCGTCGCCTTCGTCCACTCGAGGACTTTGATGCCCTCGACGCGGCTCTCGGCGATCGCGAAGGCCACCTCTTCGAACGGCGCGATGTCGCGGAAGACGAGGTCTTCGTCGGGGAAGTCGGTTATGCACCAACCGGCCGAGCTGCAGTTGGGGAGTCGACTGTCCGGTACGTCGACATCGGGGAGGGAGCCGCCGGCGTCGCCTCCGCTGTCGGGCACCTCTGCCGGCGCCGGGGGATCGGAGCCGACCGAGGGCGCGTCTTCGGAGCTCGCGCAGGCAGTGACGATCGCGACCGTCGCTACCGCGGACGCGAGGACGATGAACGTTCTCATGGTTTTCCTCCGAGCGACAGCAGCGTTCCTCGTCCCGCGATCCAGACCTTTCCCGGCGACGGGATCCAGATGCGCTCGAGCCGCGGGCGCCGTCCACCGAGGCCGGCGACCTTCACGCGATTCCAGGCGTTGCCGTCGTAGTGGAAGACCGTGCCCTCGTCGCCACCGATCCAGATATCGCTCGGCGATGAGCCGGCGATCGCGCGCAAGTGCTGCTTCGTCGGCACTTCTTTGTAAGCATCGAACGCGTACGGATCGCCGCGCCAGCGCCGCACCGTTCCGGCCGAGCCGACCGCCCAAACGTCGTTCGGTCCGGCGACCCAGACGCTCTCGAGCGCGACGAGCGTGTCCGTCTCGAAGGCGGTCAGCGTCGGTGAGTCTGCCTCGGCGTCCGTGACGCGGAACGCCGCGCCTCGTGGCCCGACAGCCCAGATCTCGTCCGGGGAGTGACCGTGGATTCCGTAGACCGACGCGCATGGGATCGTCGAGCTCGACGAGCACTTGTCGAGCGTCGCCGGCGTGAGGCCGAAACTCCCGTCGACCGCCCTCCGCAATCGCCAAAGACCGCCGCGACTCTGCGTGGTCGTGCCGAGCCAGAGCGAGGTCGAATCGGCGTGAGTCCACGACGAGTAGACGCGCCCATCGGACCAGCCTGAAGGAAGCTTGGCGGAGCCGAAGACCGACCACCCTCCAGCGGAGGGAGCTCCCGCATCGGTATCGAGCCGGCGCGTGTGCAACAGCTTCGGATTCTCGAAGGCGACCTCGGCGTCGTCACGGACCCAGAGCGCGAGGAACGAATACTGCGTGCCCGTCGCGGACGGCGTCCAGGACGTGCCATCAAAGTGCGCGGCGGCGCCGGCGGAACCGACGAGCCATGCATCGGTCGGCGAGCGGCCGGCCATCGCTCGAACGTGAACTCGCGCGTCCAGGGTCTCCTGCGTCGCGAGCGCGCCGAAAAGGGGGCTCGCGCAGAGCGCACCGTCCGTGCACTCGTCCGGGTAATATTCGCAGTCCTCGACGCAGCTCGAGGCGTCGTCGCCGGGCTCCGCGTCAGCGCCTGCGTCGGACGCAGGCGAAGGCAGAGGTGCGCTCGCGTCGTCCGCGGGTGCAGTCGTCGTCTCGCCGTCGGTCGCGCACGCTGCCAAGAGGGCGAGCGTGCACGCCGTCCCGGTGACGGTAGTGAGCCAGATCGTCTTCATCGCGGCGGTCCTCCAGCATCCTGAAGCTCGCTGCAGGGCTCGACCATGCATTGGCCGTTCACGCATGCCTGACCCGCGATGCCGTCGCAGGCGATCCCGCATCCACCGCAGTTCTTCGGGTCGAATGAGATGTCCGTCTCGCAACCATCATCGCGGCTGCCGTTGCAGTCGTCCCAGCCGGCGTTGCATGACCAGTCGCAACTCCCGTAGATGCATGCTGCGATGGCGTGCGCCGGGGCCATGCAAGGGGCGTTGCAAGCACCGCAGTTGTCCTTGTCCGAGGTGAGATCGCGGCAGTTACCCAACCTCTCGACCTCGACGCCCCCCTGGACGATCGAGGCCCCGCAGAACGTCGTTCCCTTGGAGCACATGCACATCGGGATGGACGCACCGATGCCCAACGCCATCAGATCGCACGTCGTGCCGTCCTGGCACCGATACCCGCAGGTCCCGCAATGCTCGTCGTTGTTCGTCAGAGGTGTCTCGCAGCCGTTCTCGGGGTCGAGATCGCAATCGCCCCAGCCGGTCTTGCACTTCGGCGTTCCGCACGCGCCCTCGAAGCAGCCGAAATACATGTTCGGCGGCGCCTCGACGGTCCCGTCGCCACCGGGCGGACATGCGTTGCCGCACGCTCCGCAGTGGCTGTCACTACTGGAAGGATCGAGGCATTCTCCGATGCTGGGAACGCCGTAGAGTCCTCCACAGTAGATTTCGCCCGGCTTGCAGCCACACTGATAGTCAGAGGCGAGGAGCCCGCGGTCGACGCACGGACGATCTGCGGGACACACGTTCCCGCAATATCCACAGTTGTCATTGCTAAGAGGCTTGGCCTCACATCCATTGTCCGGAAGGCCGTCGCAGTCGAGCTCGCTGGCGTTGTTGCAGCTCAGGACGCAGCGTCCCTCCGCGCACATCGAATTCTTCGACGGGCACTTGTTCCCGCATTCGCCGCAGTTGTTTATGTCCGTGAGGAGATCGACGTCGCAGAGGAATTGCGACGTGGGACAGGTCGTGTGGCCCGGGGGACACCTGTTCGATGGGCAGTAGTTGGTAAAGAGCTCACTCGCGTCCGGAGCGCCGGCCTCATCCGGCGCGGCGACGAACGGCCCGGGCTCGGCGCTTCGCTCGACGCCGAGCCGGTGGTCGACCGTCGAGCAGCCCCATGCCAAGGCGACGAGGCTGACGAGCAGTCCGGTGATGATGGATCGTGTCTTCATGATTCCACCTCGACCTGTCGCGTCGGCGAGAGGCAGAGAACAACGTTGGAGTCGTCGCATCGACGTTCGAACAGCGAAGGCGCCCGGAGCTGCATGCGTGTGCTCGCCGCGATGCGCGTGCGTCTATTCGACGCCGAGACCGACGAGCTGGCGGATCCTTCGGAGATGCGGCGACGACGGGTAGCTCACCTCGAACGCGCGGGCGCGAGTCGTCGCTTCTGGGGTTCGGCCGAGCAGCACGAGAGCCTCGATGGCGATGCGCTCCCGCTCTTGATCGAGGACCGTCTCGTCGCACGCCGCGTGGAGACGGGTCGCCTCGAGCGCGCCCTTCGCCTGACCCGTGCGCAGGAGCGTCTCGGCGCGATCGATGAGCTCGGCCTCGTCGCACGATCGCTTGCTCCGTGCGACGCTCGCGGGGCGCGTGGACGACGCGGCCTTGGTCGGCGACGCCGGCGGTCGGCGCTCCGCGGGCACGGGCTCGCTCGGGAGCACGTCGACGGGCACGGCGTCGTGAGCCGACGCGGGCGCCTCGCTCGGCGCAGGCGAGGCGAGCTCGGACGGCTCGCTGGATGCGACAGCGAACAGCGCGCCCGGCTGCGCAGACAGCGGAGCAGTCGAGGGGGCGGTGACGCGCAGACCGATGACGGCGATCGCCGTACACGCGGCAGCCGCCACACCGAAGAGAGCGCCCCTGCGGAAGCGCCCGGCGACTCCGCCCGGAGGAGCGAGCGCCTCGGCGCGCTTGGCGATCTCTCGCAGGCCGGCCGCGGTGGGGCGTGCCTCACGGTGATGCTCGATGAGGCTCGCGAGGAGACGCTCTTCGGGGGTGGCGTTCGCCACGAGGTCGGCGAGGCGCTGCGGGTCACGGCTCATCGGACGACCTGCTGGCGAGAGAAACGAACGATGGCCTGCTGAACTTCGGCGCGCGCGGCCCGAAGCCTCGCATACGCGGTGAAGAGATTGATATCGAGAGATCGAGCCACTTCGGACATCGTGAGCTCCTCGAGCTCGTAGAGGACGAAGACCGCGCGCTTGTCGTCGTCGAGCTGGTCCAGGATCGAGTAGAGGATCTGTCGCCCTTGCGACGCGGTCACCTGCTCGGCAGGTGTCGTCGGGTCGACGCCTTCCGGGAGCGCATCGCCCCCGAGGTCGGGGGTGCGGGCGCGTCGCCGGCGCGTGTGGTTCGCGACCCGCACGCAGATGCCGTACAGCCATGCGTGGAGCGATCCGCGATCTTCGTAGGTGGCGAGCTTGCGGTGCACCACGACGAAGACTTCCTGGCTGGCGTCCTCGAGATCGGCTGCCGGCACGCCCAAGCCCCGAAGGGCCGACTGAACGTACGGCCTCAGATCGCGAAAGATCGCGGCAAACTCGGGGCGTGCCTCCGGCGTCGTCACTTCTCGCTCGAGGTGTTCCGCGCCTCCCGCGATCACGCCGGCGGCGCTGCCGGAAAAACTTCGCACGTAAGGGTAATCCAGAGACCGCTGCCGTTTTGTGGACGAGATTGAGAATTCGACATCCCGTCGTACGGGTGAGTTTTCAGGCGCCGGGGGAAGGAGCGGACTTCGCGCGCGCGGCAGAGCTCATCGTGGCCGGTCCGTCCGGAGCGTCGCCTCGCGGCGAGCTCAGAACACGCGAAACGTCGTCGACAGCGTCGCCAGCCCCATCAGGGTCGGCGTCGCGTGGAGCGTTCGGTCCTCACCGCTGCGATCGAGGTAGCGGATCCTGCGGCGGAGCGACGGCGCAACCACCCCAAGCTCGGCGGTGAACGTGGCGGGACCGTGGGCCACGCGCAGGGCCAGCGACGCCGTGGGTCCGAGCACGGAGAGCGCCGGAGTGTCTTGATCGTCGAGGTTCGTCGAGGTCGGGATCAGCGCGCCGAAGAATGCGCCGGCGCAGGTATCGACGCGCGCGGCGCGATCGAGCCACGCCCAGCATCCGCGTGCCTGTTGATCCACGGCGGCGAAGCTCGCCCGGACCGCGCCCTCGGTCACGATCTGCGGAAGCGTCATCCCCAGAGACCAATCGGCGCTCAGCCGACTGCCCTGCGCCGCGAGCCGCGTCATGATCCGCACCGATGCGCTCACGCTCGGCAGCATCCCCACCGCAGCTCCAGCTCCGGCGCCGGCGTGGAGCTCGAGTCGCGGATCGCGATGAGAGGGCGCGCGCGCCCCGACGCCGGGACGCGGGCGCGGAGCGCGCGAGACATCGGCGTTCGCGATCGCCGCGTCGTCCTTCGGTGGGGGTGGGATCGGAGGGGCGGTCTTCTCCGGCAGCTCGGTCCGGGCGGGCGCGCCGCCCGGCTCGAGGACGAGCGCGATGAAGACCACAGTCATGCGCTCGAGCGCGGCGCAGGTCTCTGCCGTGAGCTCGCGCGATCCGTGCTCGTGTCCCGCCCGGTCGTGCTGCGTCACCCGCGCGCGGAAGCGATGGCGATCGCGCAGCTCCTCGCCTTCGATCACGATCTCCGCCTCGTCGAACGACGTGAATACGGAGCGACCGAGCTTCTTCTCGACCGCCGCGCGGAGCTTCTCCTCCGTCAGGCACGTCGCGCCGGGCTCGGCCCGCCACGAGAAGGCGAACTTCGACTCCGCCCGCGCGGTCGCCGCCGTCGCCAGCGTCCCGAGCATGGCTCCCAGCGCGACGAGCCAGCTAACGCCTCGCCGATCGATGCCCCCGCCGCGACGCGCCCATCCAGCATGGGGACGGAACCGGCACTGGTTGGAACGACGCATGGCGGCTCGGCCAGGCTCGCCCCCGAAGCCACAGCCGAGTCATCCTAACGTAACGGCGGCGCTCCTCCCAGCGTGGACACGGCAGCCGCTCCCCGCTTCCGCTCTGCGGAGCGACCTCGAACCAAGCGACGTCACTGGATCGATACGAGCGGCGTCGTGACGAGCTTCCGGTGCGCCATGCCGCCGGGATAGGCGTAGCTCGCAGCGAAGGCCCATCCCCAGAGCGTGGCCGTGAACGGGCCGACGCTCTTCATGCGCTGGAGGCCGGTCCGACAGGTCTTGTCCCCGAATGATTGCCCCGGACCTCCGTCGCGCGAGAGATCCACGCGGACGTACTCGAAGTCGCCGCGCGTACCGACAGGCCTCCAATCCGTGAGATTGCCGGCGCACTCGAGCCACACATCCTCGAAGTTGCCGAAATGCTTGCCGCGGATGATGACGAGCGACGTCTCCTTGTAGGTCGGATCGGCGTAGAAGCTGTACGCGTTCAGCCACTGGCCGGCGGGGACGACGTTGACGAACTCCGGATCGCCCTGACCTCCCATGTCGCCCGAGCCGTAGTAGTTGCCCTGGAACCCCGTCATGTACGCGGCGAGGTAGATCGGGTGCTCGGCATCCTGCGTCCGGACCACGAACGTGTCGTTGACGCCCGCGGGGAAGGTCACGACGTCACCGGCGTTCATCTCGGTCGGCGCGCCGGCAGGGATCTGCGGATCGTAGTCGAGGCGCGTGCCGTCGCGCGCGGCGACGATGCGATACGGCATCGTCTCGTTGGGTGAGGCGGTGCGCTGGCGGTAGCCGACGGCGACGTACTCCGAGCCCCACTGTTCGTACGACGGGATCTGCTGCCAGAGCGTGTCGCAGGCGCCGGACTCCGACGGGACGTACGCGCACTCGTGCCCGCCGAAGACCGTCGTCGGCTTGTTCGAGGTGACGATGCTGCCAGAGAGCTCGTCGTATTGAACGACCTGGAAGAACTGCCCCTTGTCGAGGCGGTAGGTCATGGGGACGTTCGCGGCCGTCCCC
>JAEXCN010000065.1 GCA_023402175.1 Pseudomonadota bacterium
CTCAAGAAGGGCGCGCGGGTCTGGGTCGCGCGCGTGCGCGCCGAGGCGGACGTCCTCGAGGTGCTTCCCGACGGCGCCGTCCGCGTCCAGGCGGGTCCGCTCAAGCTCGTCGTCGATCCGTCCGAGGTGCGCGCGGTCACTCCGGCCGAGTCGGAGCCACGTCGAAAAGCGGCAGCCGCCGCGCCTGCCGGCAGGTCCGGCGGCGATCCTCCGGGCCTCGAAGTCGCCGTCCAGACGACGGACAACACGTGCGACCTCCGCGGCCTCCGGACCGACGATGCGCTCTCGATGGCGGTCTCTTTCCTCGATCGCTCGATCAACGACGAGCGGCGCGTCTGCTTCCTCGTCCACGGCCACGGCACGGGCGCACTCAAGGAAGCGATCCGCCGCGAGCTCAAGTCGAGCCCGTACGTCCGCTACTTCCGCGCCGGAAATCCCGGCGAAGGCGGCGACGGCGTCACGATCGCGTGGCTGTCGTAAGCGCCTCGAGCTCTACGAGAGCGCTACGTCGCGATCGACCCTGCTCGCTCGCGCTCACAGCTGCGTCATGATCTCGTGCCCGTCGCGCGTGACGATGATCGTGTGCTCCCACTGCGCTGAGAGGCTCCCGTCCGCCGTCACGACCGTCCAGCCGTCGTCGAGGAAGCGGACGTCGGCCCGTCCGAGATTGACCATCGGCTCGACGGTCAGGCCCATGCCGGCCTTGAGCCGCGGACCCGCACCACGCTTGCCCGTGTGCGAGACGTGGGGGTCGCCATGCATGCGACGACCGATGCCGTGGCCGCCGAGCTCGGTGACGACGCTCACGCCTTCCTTCCTCGCCAGCTCCTCGATCGCCGCACCGATGTCGCCGAGGCGCGCGCCTTCGCGGATGACCGCGATGCCGGCATCACGGCAGCGTCGCGCGATGTCGACGAGCCGCATCGCGTCCGCGCTTGCTTCGCCGATGACGAACGTGGCCGACGTGTCGCCGTGGTAGCCGTCGAGGTTCGTCGTCACGTCGACGTTCACGATGTCGCCCAGCTCGAGCACCACGCGCGAGCTCGGGATCCCATGGCAGACGACGTCGTTCTTGCTCGTACAGACCGCCGCCGGGAACCCCTTGTACCCGAGCTGGCTCGGGCGGCCTCCACGCCGCGCGGTGTCCTCGCGGACCCAGCGATCGATCTCGGCGGTCGTGATCCCCGGACGGAGCTTCGAGCCGACGAAGGCCAGTGTTTCGGCGGCAGCGCGGCCGGCGCGGCGCATACGTTCGATCTCGGAGCCGCTCAGGATTTCGATCGCCATGACCCGTGAATGCCGGGCCACCGCCGAGGCGTCCAATACCGTTTCGATCTAGCGCAGCCGGAGCCGTCGCTCGCAGCGCTTGCAGACGGCGGAGGCCCGCGGCACGCTTCAGGCGTGAGCCTCGCTCAGATCCGCTACTTCGTCGCCGTCGCCGAAGAAGGCAACGTGTGCCGCGCCGCCCAGCGCCTCCACGTCGCGCAGCCGCCCGTCAGCCGTCAGATCCGGGCGCTCGAAGACGAGATCGGCACTCCGCTGTTCGTCCGGACGCCGCGCGGGATGGAGCTCCTCCCGTCGGGGAAAGCCTTTCTCGGTCATGCACGCGCCATCCTCGATGCCGTCGATCGCGCAAGCGATGCTGCGCGTTCGGCGGCATGCACCGACTCGATGACGCTCTCGGCGCACACGAATCCGACGCCGCACTGAGCGCGCACGTCGAATCGGCGTGGTCGTTCCCCTCTCTTCTCTCGCGGAGAGGGGCTTTCAGACGCTGATCGCGCCCTTGCGGAAATCGCTCTTCGCGATCTTCACATTGACGCATGCAGGCTTCTTGCTCGCGAACGCGGCGTCGAGCGCAGGACCGAGCTCCTCGATCTTCTCGACCCAGAAGCCGACGCCGCCACATGCCTCGACGATCTTCTCGTAGCGCGTGTAGTCGAGCGCGGTCGCGACGGCGCGCTCGGGACCGTAGATCTCGACCTGGCCGCGTCGGATCTGCGTCCAGCCGGCGTCGTTGCCTATGATCGCGATCACCGGAATGCCCTGCCGGGCCATCGCCTCGAACTCGATGCCGTGGAGCCCGAAGCTGCCGTCGCCGTAGACGAGGACGACGTTCGCATCCGGCCGCGCGAGCTTCGCCGCCATCGCATAACCGGGACCGACCCCGAGCGTCCCGAGCGGCCCCGGGTCCATCCAGAGCTGCGGATGCTGCAGCTTGAGGACGTACGCCGCCGTAGCGACGAAGTCGCCGCCGTCACCGATGACGACGTCGTTCGGCTGCAGGCGCTTGCCGAGCTCGTGGCAGACGCGGAGCGGATTCGGCGGCGAGTCGTTCGACTCGATCTCGAGCTGCATCTTCGCGCGGCGCTTGTCCTCGTCCGCGCGCACGGCGCCGACCCAATCGGCGAAGGCGAGCTTCGTGTCACCCAGCTCGCGCGCGAGCTGCTCGAGGACGATCCCGGAATCCCCGTGGATCGGAACGTCGACACGACGGTTGCGTCCGAGCTCGGCGCCGTCGAGGTCGATCTGGACGACCTTCGCGCCCTCGTTCCACGTCGGCGACCGCCCGTAGTCGACGCGGAAGTCGAAGGGGGTGCCGAGCACGAACACGACGTCTGCCTGCGACAGCGCGAAGCGCCGCGAGCGGCTGAACAGGAGCGGATGCGCATGCGGGAGCGTCCCACGCGCCATTCCGTTGAGGAACACGGGGGCCGCGAAGCGCTCGAGCACGGCAGCGAGCCGCTCGCGCGCCGGCGACCAGCGCACCTGCGATCCGACGAGGAAACACGGGCGCTGCGCCGTCTTTAAGAGGTCCGCGGCCTTCGTCACGGCTCGCGGATCGCCCGCCGGACGCGGTGGTTCCTCGAGCGGACGCGTCGCCGGAAGGTCGGCGTCGTCGTGCATGTTCATGAGGAGGTCGAGCGGCATCTCGAGGAACACCGGACCGGGCACGTTCGACTGCGCGACGCGGAAAGCAGCGTCGATGTACTCCGCGATGCGGCGCGTCTCGGGGACCTGCACCGCCCACTTCGTGATCGGGCGCATCAGCGCGACGTGGTCCATGTCCTGCAGCGAGCCCATGTCGCAGAGCGCCTTCGGCCCCGCGCCGCCGATGCAGACGAGCGGAACCTGCGCGCGCTGCGCGTTCGCGATCGCCGTCACCACGTCCGTCACACCTGGTCCGGCGGTGACCGCGCACACGCCTGGACGTCCAGTCACGCGCGCATAGCCGTCGGCCGCGTGTCCGGCCGTTTGCTCGTGGCGCACGTCGACGACACCGATGCCCTCGTCGATGCAGCCGTCGTAGATCGCCTGGATGTGACCGCCGCAGAGCGTGAAGAGGTGGGTCGTGCCGTGACGCTTCAGCGCCTGCGCGACGAGTCGACCGCCGTGAACGAACGCCATCGTGATGAGCTCCTGGCCCGAGTGGAGGCCACCTACGGTAGACGACGGTACGTGGTGGAGGAAGGGTCGAGAGCGTGCTCTTTGTCGCCAAGCTCTACTCGGAGCGGCAGAAGGCCGGGGTCGAGCTCGGTCACCGGCTCGGGACGGAGACTCGACCGGCGACGACGTCCGCGCGGAGCGCTTCCACCGTCTTCTTCACCTCGTCGGGGATCCCGGCCGCGTGAGGCCCTTCGTGGACGTAGTCGACGCCTTCGTCCGCGAGGCCGAACACGCGCATACCACCAGCGAACGTGCCGTCGAGGACAGCGCGGATCGTGTCGAACACGGCAACGTCCCCGCGCTTGACCATGCTCGTGACGACCGTGCCCGGCATCTCGTCGTACTGATCGGCATCGACGCCGATCGCGAGCGACTTTGCGTCGGCCGCGGCCTCGAACACGCCGTGAC
>JAEXCN010000098.1 GCA_023402175.1 Pseudomonadota bacterium
GCGTCCACCGCTCCGCCCTCCACTGCCGGCGGCTGAGCGATCGCCCCCGCCTCGAACGCGGGAGGGAAGGCAGGAGCGCTCTTCGTGTCGTCGGTGCAAGCGGAGAGCGCAGCGAGCGACGGGACCATCAGGACAGCTACCGCAGTCACGAAGCGGATGCACATGTTCGAGGACGGTAGCGGTAACCGGGGCACCCGTGAGGCGCCTAACGAATGCGCCGTGTGAAGTGCCTATTCCCGGCAGGTCCCTCGGCCACGCCCGAGCTCATGCGACCGCCGGCATGGAGCAGTTCAGGAAGGCTTGGTACATCCTCGTTGCACTCGTGCCTTGGCTTGGTGAGTGGCTCGTTCGTGCAGCGAACTGGCGGCTCTTGCGACGAATCACGAACCACGCCACGGGAGCCAACGGCGACCTGGTCATCCAGAGCCGCGGCTCCGACGAGTACGGGACGCGTCCGACCTGGTCGAGCGTGGCGGTGACCTCCACGCTCCTGAAGTTCGACGTCTACCAGCTCCACTGAGCCGCGGCCGACCCGTCGCGGTCACGCATCGGTCATCGCGAGCAGCTACATCGTCGTGTTCCAGTTGTTTCCACCGACGTAGAGAGAAGCGCTCGCAAAAGGCACGAGCGCTTCTCGGACGAGGCCGTGAGCTCGGCAACCCGCTAGCGCATGTAGATGATGCCGCCGCCGGTGCACTCGCGATAGATGTCGTCACAGATCTCGAAACAGAGCTGCCTGTTCCGGCCGTCGGGGTAGGCGACGCTGCAGGTGGTGTAGCAGCTCTGATAACGGCTCACGCAGGTGCTGCCGCCGCCGGGCGGAGGCTTCGCCTGAAGCTCCTGGGACTGTGTGCCGGTGCTCTCGTCTTGGCTTTCGTCGACGTCATCGCCGTCCTCCGGGGGCGCAGCGCAGCCGACCGCCATGATCGCGCCGAGGGCAGCGACGCTCAAAGCCTGGAACACGCGGAGCATGCGGGGAGTGATCGTGGTCATGGGTCTCCTGTCTTCGTGAGGAGCCTCGATGGGCTCGTTGCCACGCCCGCAGGGCAAGAGGGGGGCCAGCGCGTCCGTGCGCAGCCGACCTCGAAACACGGCACTATTCCCGCTCATCAGGGCCGCGGCAGCTGCGCGCGAGCGCTCGCTGAACGCGCGCGCGCACCGGCGCATCGCCCATGCCGGCACCCGCGATCCCGACGCCGAGCCACGAGCGCGAAAACGAAACGGCGCGTCCCGTTGGTGCGAGCAACTGGGCCCTATGCGTAGTGGGCCCGGGTGCCCGGAGAGGCAGCTGCACGCGTCGGGCGCGCGGTGGGCGTTGTTTCCGAACGATCGCGCGTGGCTCCGACGCGAGGCACCGACGGTGCGCGACGTTCGTCGCGGTCACGCCTCGGTCATCGCGAGCAGCTTCACCGTCGTGTTCCAGTTCCGGATCGTGAGGTTCTTGTAGATCGGCTTCTGGACGAGCCTCGACAGGCGGCTCTTGGTCGCTTGCGCCGTGACCCGCCGGAAATACAGCGCGTGCGTCCCCGCATGGACCTCGTCGACGCCGGGCGCGGTCGGCACCTCTGCCAGCGCGGCACGCGCTTGGAGCGGCGGCTTCACGAAGAGGACGTCGTACCGATAGCGCGCGGGCTTCTCGCCGAAAGCGGGTGGTGCCTCCGCAACGACCGCCGCGAGCTCCTTCGCGGATATGACCACGACCTTCGAGTCGTAGGCGAACGTCTTCGCGAGCGCGCTCTCGATCTTCTTCGTCAGCCCTGTCTTCGTCCCCGACGTGGCCGTGAAGACGACATTGCCGCTCTGGATGTACGTCGCGACGCCGGTGAACCCGAGCAGATCGAACGCCTCTCGGAGCGCGACCATCTTGATGATGTTGTTTCCACCGACGTTGATGCCGCGGAGCAGAGCGACGTAGACCACGCCGGGACTGTGCCAGCGATCCGATGGCGAACAAGCCCTGATCGAACGAGACGGTTGCGGCTCTCACTGACTCCGGCTCGATCGGCGTCCGCGGCAGACGTCGCGGATGATCTCCGAGAACGCGATCTCGTCGTCGACGCCAACGAGGACGGGAGGCCTGTGTCGGAGACTTGACGTTCGATTGACGTCGCCGTGCGACGGCGAGCTCGACGACGTCCGCGAGACCGACATCGGTGGGCGAGGGCCGATGCTGGTCGGTGTCGTCGAGTGCGTTGCGACAGTTGGTCTGATGCTCTCTGCCCCGTCGGCGTGCACCACGACCAACTCGGCCGCCGGTGTTGCGATCGACGGCGGGCTCACGGAGGCCGGGGACGAAGGGATGGGGGACGACTCGTCCTCGGGGCCGCTGACGTGCTTCGGGATCTTTCAGTGCGCAGCCGACTGCTCCGGCACCGGCTGCGAGGATGCGTGCCTCGCGCGTGGCACGGACGAAGCCAAGGTCGCGACCACCGACTTGGTCACCTGTTATGATGCGAACGATTGCGACGACGGCGATTGCCTGCAGACGAACTGCAGTGCCGAGCTCAGCGCCTGCGCCGCGCTGCAGGATCCAGTGGGCGAAGCGGTCGACACCGTGCCTCCTGCGAGCGCTCCGCCGGGCGCGCTCGTCGGCAAGTGGCATAGCTACTACGCGCCGGACGCGCACACGGAGGACTGGACGTTCAACGCAGACGGTACCGCGGCATACTACAGCGCGTCGGCCTACAACATGGCGGGCGGCTGTCAGTGGGGCGGCATCACCGACTCCACGGGAACGGTGGTCGTGACGGGCGAAACGCTGACCTACTACCAGACCGCTGGAACGGCTCACGAGAGCAGCTGCGGACTCAAGTCGGACAAGGCGGCCCCCATGAAGGCGTATACCTACGCGTGGACCATCGACTAGGCCGGCAAGCTCTTGCTCGTGGACCAGAACCTTCAATCCTGCATCGCGGAGCCCGGGTACGCGAGCTGCAGGACGACGCTCGACCCTCAGTGAGCTTGGGTGCGGGTTTCGCGCGATGTGAGCGCCGAGATCGGATGATGTGATCATCGCCTCACGTGATCGGAGCGAAGCGACGTCTCGGGGTCAGTTTTTCTTCTCGGTAGTCTGAGTCGTCTCCTTGCGCCGCGAGTTGCCGCGGAGCTCGAGCTTCTAGGCGTTGTGGACGAGCCGGTCCAGCACGGCATCGGCGACCGTCGGATCGCCAAGCCATTCGTGCCACTTCGGGATGAGGAGCTGGCTCGTGACAACGGTCGACCGCCGGCCATATCGATCCTCCATTACCTCGAGCGGATCGTGTCGCTGGGACTCCGTCGCCGAGCCCAGGCCGAGGTCGTCGAGGATCAGGAGGTCCGCCTTCGCGAGGCGCGCGAGGAGCTTCGCGTACGAGCCGTCGGCGCGTGCGAGCGCCGTCGGCGTGTGCGAGCGCCGTCGGCGTGTGCGAGCGCGAGCTCGTCGAAGAGCGTCGGGATACGTCGGTAGAGCACGCGTCGCCTTCGTCGACACGCGCCCTGTCCGATCGCCGATGCGAGCTTTTGCCGACGCCCGTCGGTCCGGTGATGAGCACGTTCAGGTGGTCGTTCACCCAGACGTCCGTTGAGAGCTGTCGCAATCCCGCGACCGTTCGCGGCGTCGACGTCTTCCAGACACGCGTTGGGGATTCGTAGCTCGGCACCTTCAGCAGACGCCCGAGGCGCCGGTTGTCTCGGGCGTGGTACTCCGCGTCGACGAGGAGCGCGAAGCGCTCGTCGAAGGCAAGCGCGCTCATGTTTGCGTCGCGCTGCGCAGGAGACGCCGCACGAGACGCGGCGGATCGTCCGCGAGGACGGGCGCTACTTCCACCAGGCCAAGCTCGGAGACGCGTGGAGCGACGTGTGCGAGTTCACGCTGGAGGAGATGCCGCTCATCGATCGGGAGGTCGCGAACCACTTCACGGCGACGCATCCGCGCTCCCACTTCAAGGACCGCCTCATTGTCGCGCGAGCCGACGAAGACGGCGCGCGCATCACTCCTCGCCGCGCTGAACGAGCGTTTCGGGCTCACGTTCCCTCCGGAGACGCGCTTCGGCGGTCCGGGCGCTGCGTGGCCTGACGCCGGTGCCGGGCGTGTGGGACTGCCCGCACGCAAGGAGGACGCGAAGCTCCGCGCGCAAGCCGACAAGCAGCACGGCAAGGCTGACGCGGCGCGCGCGCCCACGCGAACGACGACGGATGGACGAAGGCAGCGACGAATCGAAGCGGTCTTTCGAATCGAGTGGGCACGGCCGTAGATGGCCCGATTAACGCGTCACCCATCGAGGCGGGTGAACTTCAGACGGCCGACCTTCCTCGTATGTCCATAGGAGGGTTTCCCCTGATTGTTGCGGTGCGAGGCGCGGTGATGTGATGAGCATCATGAGCCTCGGTTTCTCGTCGTGGGGAAGGCTTTCCATGCAGCGGTCGATGACCCTGAAGGCCTGGCTCGTCTTCATGCTCCTCGTTCTCTTCGGCGCGAGCTGCTCGCCCCGCACGAGTGAGCCGCCCGAGCGCGTCGGGCAACGCTCGGATGCGCTGCGCGGCGCTGGCGCCGCTGCCGGCTGGCTCGCGGCCGGCGGCTACCACACCTGCGCGTTGACGACGAGCGGGGACGCCGTCTGCTGGGGGAATAACGGCGGCGGGCAAGGTCCCGCGAGCGTCGCCGGGCCCTTCGTTGCCCTGACGGCTGGTGGCGGCCACACGTGCGCTCTCAAGCCCGACGGGAGTGCGGCTTGCTGGGGGCTGAACGCCGACGGGCAAGCCCCCGCGAGCGTCGCCGGGCCGTTCGTCGGCCTGACCGCCGGGTTCGGTCACACGTGCGGTCTCAAGCCCGACGGGAGCGCGGCCTGCTGGGGCCGGAACGTCGAGGGGGAAGCCCCCTCGGGCGTTGCCGGCCCGTTCGTCGGCCTGACGGCCGGAGGCTATCACACGTGCGGTCTCAAGCCCGACGGGAGCGCGGCCTGTTGGGGCGGAAACGTCAACGGGCAAGCGCCCGCGAGCGTTGCCGGGCCCTTCGTTGGCCTGACGGCCGGGTACAGTCACACGTGCGGTCTCAAGCCCGATGGGAGCGCGGCCTGCTGGGGCTGGAACACGAACGGACAAGCGCCGTCCAGCGTTACCGGGCCCTTCGTTGGCCTGGCGGCGGGCCAATATCACACATGCGGTCGCAAGCCCGACGGGAGCGCGGCCTGCTGGGGCTGGAACAACTATGGGCAAGCCCCCGCGAGCGCCGCCGGACCGATCATCGCTGTCGTCGCCGGATACTTTCACACGTGCGCCCTCAAGCCCGATGGGAGCGCCGCCTGTTGGGGAAACAACAGCGACGGACAAGCCCCCGCCAGCGTCGCTGGGGACTTCCTCGATCCGGCGATCTCCACGAACTCCGACACGATCGGCATCCGTGCCGACGGCACGCTTCGCGGCTGGCGCGGTGACGGCACGGGCTACGCTCCCGCCTATCCTGCCGGCACCTATCGACAGATCTCGGCTGGGAACAGCTCCTACACCCACAGCTGCGCCGTCGCTGCGAGCGGCAACGTCGTGTGCATCGGAAGGAACGTTGAGGGGCAGGCGACGCCGCTGGCCGGCCTGTATCGCTGGGTCGGCGTCGGTTCGTTTCATACGTGCGGGCTGCGCGACACGGGAGTGATCGTGTGCTGGGGAGCCAACCCCATCGGCCAGGCCTCGCCTCCCAGCGGGACGTTCCGGCAGATCGGTGTCGGGGGGTACAACGGTTGCGGGATTCGCGCCGATGGGACGATCGCTTGCTGGGGCAGGGTGCCTAACGGTACGACCGCTTTCCCATCACTCGTTGGGACGTTCTCGAAGGTCGCCGTCAACGACTACAACGCTTGCGCGGTGCGTCCCGACGGGACGCTCGCCTGTTGGGGAGACACGAGGCCGGGCTACCAGCTGTCAGCCCCTCCACCCGGGGCGTTCGTCGATGTCGCCGTCGGCTTGGCTCACGCGTGTGCGATTCGCGTCGACCGCACCGTCACGTGCTGGGGGAGTGACACGAGCCACGAAGTGTCCTACGCACCCGAGGGCACGTTCCGGACGCTGACAGCGGGCTCGAACCCGTACACGTGCGGCGTTCGCACCGACGGCACCTTCACCTGCTGGGGATACAATCGCGCGCTGTTCCGCATCCAAACGCCGCTCGCGAACGGAACCGTCGGGACGGCTTACTCCACCACGCTCCTGGTCGATGACTACCTCCAAGCGGCGCCTATGCCCTTCACGTTCTCGGTGCTCGCGGGCTCGCTTCCGCCCGGGCTCGCCCTCGGCGCGAATGGATCGTTGACCGGAACACCCACCACCGCCGGAACCTTCACCGCCACGATCCGCGCGGTGAACGCCGAGAATTTCAGCGCCGTGCGGACGTACACGCTCGCCGTCGCCGACGCGCCGGCGGCGATCGCCGCGAGCTCCGGGACACCGCAGACGACCGCCGTCGGCACCGACTTCGCTTCGCCGCTCGTGGTGGCGGTCACCAGCGCAGGCGGCAACGCCGTCGCCGGCGTTCAGGTGACGTTCGCGGTTCCAGCCAGCGGCTCTTCGGCGACGGTGAGCGCCACGACCGTGTTCACCGACGCGAGCGGCAAGGCCTCGGTCACGGCAAAGGCGAACACCGTGGCTGGTTCGTACGCCGTGACGGCGACGGTCGCCGGCGTGGCCACGGGGGCGAGCTTCGCGCTCACGAATGCAGCGGGCGCGGTGGCCAGCGTGACGGCGGAGGCTTCCTCGACGCCACAAAGCGCAACCATCCAGACGGCATTCCAGCACCCGCTCGGGGTCACGGTACGCGATGGGTACGGCAACCCTGTGAGTGGCGCGAGCATCGCGCTTTCTTACCCGTCGAGCGGCGCGAGCGCCGTGCTCGCCGACACGGCGACGTCCGATGCCAGCGGCTACGCCAGCACCACCGCCACGGCGAACGCCATCGCCGGCTCGTACGTCGTGACGGCGAGCGTGGCCGGTGTCGCGACTCCCGCGACCTTCGCGCTGACGAACCTGCCGGGAGCGCCGGCGACCGTGAGCGCGATCGGAGGGACGCCGCAGTCGACGGTCGTAAACACGTCGTTCGGTCAGCCGTTCAAGGTCGTCGTTCGCGACGGAGCGAACAACCCGGTGCCGGGAATGACGGTGACGTTCGCAGGACCAGCCACCGGCGCGAAGGCGAACTTCAACGCGACCGCAACGACCGACGCCAATGGCGTGGCCGCCACGAGCGCGTCGGCCAACACCATCGCGGGCAGCTACGCCGTCACCGCGAGCGTCGCTGGCGGCACCAGCCCCGCGACGTTCTCGTTGACCAATCTCCCGGGGCCGCCCGTGAGCGTGGTCGCGGTGTCGGATGCCCAGAGCGCGACGGTGGGGACGCCATTCGGGCTGCCGCTCACCGTCAGCGTCGTCGACACGTACGGCAATCCCGTGAGCGGCGTCGTGGTTACGTTCGTCCCGCCCGCTACCGGGGCGTCGGCGAGCGTCGGAACGGGGACCGCAACGACCGAGGCGGAGGGGAAGGCAAGCCTCGCGGTCACGGCGAATGCCGTGGCTGGAACGTATGTGGTCAACGCGACGATCGCCGGAGTGAGCACGCCGGCCAGCTTCACGTTGACCAACCTGCCGGGCTCGCCGGGAAGCATTGCGGTCGTGCAGGGATCGCCGCAGTCGACCAAGGTCGACACCTCGTTCGCAACCGAGCTCCAGGTGCTCGTGCGAGATGCTTCGAACAATCCCGTCGCCGGTGTCAGCGTCGCTTTCAGCGCGCCAGGAGCCGGTGCCACCGCCATCCTGAGCTCGGCGACAGCAGTGACGGATGCCTCGGGGAAGGCATCGGTCACGGCGAAGGCAAACACGACGGCCGGCTCGTACGAGGTCAAGGCGCTGGCGACGGGCGTGGCGACCTCCGCGACCTTCGCCCTCACGAACACAGCGGGCGCCGCCGCGAGCGTCGTGGCCGATAGCGGAGCCTCGCCTCAAAGCGCGATGGTGGGCACCGCCTTTTCGGTCCCGCTCGGAGTGAACGTGACCGACGCCTTCGGCAACGCGGTGCCGGGGGTCCAGGTGACGTTCGGGAAGCCGGCGAGCGGGGCGAGCGCGACGCTCGACGTCACGCTCGCGACCACCGATGCGGCCGGCCATGCGAGCGTCAGGGCGACCGCCAATGCGACGACTGGCTCGTACGTGATTGGTGCGACGGTCTCCGGGCTCGCGACATCGACCGACTTCAAGCTCACCAACACGGCGGGGGCTCCGGCGACGATTGCAGCCACGGGTGGCACGCCTCAAACCACCGGCGTGAACACGGCGTTCGCCCTCGCCCTCGAGGTCACGGTGGTCGACGGCAACGCCAACCCCGTCGCGGGCGCGACGGTCGACTTCGTCGGTCCCGCGAGCGGCGCCGGCGCATTGCTCACGCCCACCAGCGCGACCACGAACGCCGCCGGAAAGGCCAGCGTCACGGCGACAGCGAACGGGATCGCAGGGTCCTACGAGGTGGCGGCCAGCGTGGTCGGCGCCGCAAGCCCGGCCACCTTCGCGCTCACCAACAAAACGTTCGAAACCACCACGGTCTTGGTCGCGGTCCCGACGACCCGACCGGAGGGAACGGCCGTTACGTTCGAGGCGACCGTCAGCTCGAGCAGCGGTGTCGCGACCGGGGTTGTCTCGTTCAAGGACGGAGCGTCGCTCCTCGGAACGGCGGTACCGCTCGTCGGCGGGAAGGCGACGCTCAGCGTGTCGACGCTCACCGCGGGTGGCCACGTCATCATCGCCGAGTATGCGGGTGACGGGGCGTTCGCGCCCAGCACGTCGTCGCCGGTCACGGTCACGATCACGCCGCGAGTCGATGCGGGCGGAGGTGGAGACGCAGACGCAGACGCGGGCGGCACTGGAGGCGAGAGGGCGACCGATGCGGGCGGCGACGACGCCGGCGGTAACGACGCGGGCTCTGAACGGGCGGGTGATGTGGAGGATGCGGGTTGCAGTTGCCGTGAGGTCCCGTCGAAGGCGCCCGGAGCGAACGGCGGAGCGCTCGTCGCGCTCGGTGCGTTGCTCGCTCTGAGACGGCGCAGGTGAGGTCCATCGGCGAAGGTACAGACAGCTTCTCGCCGGGTGGAGATAGCCATCCTCGAAGATGGTGCAATCGCGATCACTGCCCCGAGATCAACTCGGCGATGGCTGTCAGCCAACCCGCGTGCCGTTGGGTACCGGTCGCTCCGTTGTGGTGATCACCACGCCGGCCGCGGTTTGAAAACCCGTCAGCAGGAACTGCGAGCGGAACGGGCCGATCTGCTTCTCGGCGAAGTTGATGACGCCCACGATCTGGCGGCCGAGAAGCGCCTCGGCGCTGTAGAGGTGTGCGATCTGTGCGCTGGTCTTCTTCTGACCGTAGGGCCCGAAGTCCACCCACACCTTCCACGCTGGTTTGCGCGGAGAACGCGCGCTGCCGCGTGTCGTTCGCATCGTCCGGCTTGGGTAGCGGCTCCTCGGCCAAGGCGACGAGGAGGCTCGGCCCGAGCAGCGCGGCCTCGTCGACCTGCTCGCGCGTGATCGCGGTCTTGTCGTGGATGACGTCCCAGCTCTGGCTGAAGAGCGCGGCGAGCG
>JAEXCN010000357.1 GCA_023402175.1 Pseudomonadota bacterium
GTACAGGCCTCCCCATAGATCGTCATCGGGCAGGAGCTTCACGAGGCCCGAGACGGGGCTCACCACGACATCGAGCGTCGGTAGCTCGCCGCCAGCGGTGACCTGCGTCTCGAGGATGTCGATGCCGATGGTGCGCGACCGATACGGGACCAACAGACATCCGCCGTAGTGGACGCCCGACCAGAAGCCGATCCGGACGCCGCCGCAGGCCGAGAAGCCCACGCCGGACGGTCCGTGAGGGAGCGGATGGTCGTTCGTCGGCGCCGGCGGTGGCCGCGGTGGCGATGGCGGTGGAGGAGGAGTGGGCGGCGGAGGTGGAGGTGGCGGCGGAGGCGGATGTGGCGGCGGAGGCGGCGGTGGTGGTGGTGGCGGACACGGCACCGACGCCCCTCCGTTCGCATTCCCGTTCGCGCCGCCGTTGCCTTGGGCGTTGCCGCTCGCGCCGTTCGGGCCGACCTGCCCGCCGGCGCTCCCGCCGAGCCCGCCGTTCCCGTTCCCCTGCATGCAGATGCTCGTGCCCGGGATGCAGTAGACCGGCGGCGGTGGTGCGGTGCACTGCGCCCGCGCGACGATCGATACGCTCGACGCGACGGCGAAGGCAGCGACGGCGAACGCCATGGTGCGTCGGCTCATCGGAACGTGATCCCCGTCGAGAGCGTCGCGCCGAAGTCGAAGAACGGCGTGAAGTCGTCTTTTCCACGCGAGCGCGCATACAGTCCCGCGAACGGACCGATCTCGAGGATGCGGAGCGCAACTCCGTCCGACAGCTCGTACGAATACCCGACGCTGAACGACGAGCCGACCTCGAGGAGCGACGTCCCGTCAGGCCGGTACGCGATCCCGATGTCGATCAGGTTCCAGCGCCCGTATCCGCCCTGGAACACCGAGTCGCTCCAGAACGAGAAGAAGAAATTGAATGGGCTCAGGCGCCCGCCGATCTCGGCGCGATCGACGTTCGCGAACAGCGCGAGCTCCATCGGATCCATCCCGAAGCTCGATCGATACGGCCACGTCGTCGTGCGATACGAGACGGCAAGGCTCGTGCCGATGCGGTAGCCAGAGGCATAACCGACACGGCCGAAGACCGTTGGCGTCACTCCGGTGTCGTGGACCGACGGAGGCGGAAGCGCCCGCGGTGGAGTCTGCGCCGCGGCGGCTCCTGCGGCGAAGACGCTCGCGAGAGCAACGAGGACGGATGAAAGGGAGCAGCGACCCACGGTGAAACGGCGCTCGCGCGCGGACACAGGTTAGACGAAACGGCGAACGCCTTGTTCAGAGAGCGCCGCGCGTCGTCCGTGAGCTCACGAAGCGCGCGCGTACTCCGCCGAATCGATCCAGCCCATTCGACCGAAGCCTGCGACCATCCGGATCTCGGCGATCACGAGGCGGTAGAACGCGAAATCCGTGAAGCCTGCATACGTCGCGGCCTGAGGATGCTGCGCAAGATACGTGGTGCGGACCGCTTCGACCTCGTCGTCAGCCACCCGCTTCACCTCACCGACGAGGGTGACGCGCGCGTTCGCGAGCGGGTCGCCCGAGGCGAGATCGGCAACGAGCACGGACGCGCGCGCGTCCGCGACGAGGTTCTTCGTGTGCTCGGCAAGCGAAGAGAGGAGAAGGAGAGGGGAGCCGGCCGCGTCGGTTGCGATCGCGACGAGCGATCCGAACGGGTGGACGGCGCCGTCGTCGCGCCTCGCCAGCGTCGAGAGCGTCGCTGTCTTCGCGCGACCAACGAGGTCGCGGACGAGCTTTGCATCCGCGGGTTTCATCTTCGTTCCTCTTAGCGGCTCCCCAAACCCGACTGCTTGCATTCCCAGGCGAACCCTACGAAGAAACAGCCCAACGCCGACGGGCTGTTTGGGTGACGAGGCTCATCCGCGCGGGGGGGGGGTGGAGGCCAGCACCCCCGTCGCACCGATCCACTTGCCTTTTGGCCCCCTTCGACTAAAAGCCAGCGTTTCTCCCGCCCCACCTCGCGATTTTGCGGGGGATCCGGGGCAAGCCGGGATGGAAGCCTCGGCTCTCTTCCAAAGAGGGCCGGGCGTGTAAACCGGTTCTCCGATCCGCTCCCCGGTTCCCCGGGGAGACATCGCCTGAAGGAACGAAATGGCTCGTTATATCGGACCCGTCTGCAAGCTTTGCCGCCGCGAAGGCATCAAGCTCTTCCTCAAGGGTGAGCGCTGCTACACCGACAAGTGCTCGGTCACGCGCCGCCCCTATCCGCCGGGCCAGCACGGCCAGGGCCGCATCAAGCTGACGGAGTACGCCGTCCGCCTCCGCGAGAAGCAGAAGACCCGCCGCATCTACGGCGTGCTCGAGCGCCAGTTCCGCGACTACTACTTCGATGCGACGCGCCGTAAGGGCCGTACGGGCGAGCAGATGCTCGGCCTCATCGAGAGCCGCCTCGACAACGTCGTGCACCGCATGGGCTTCGCGTCGTCCCGCAACGAGGCGCGCCAGCTCGTCAAGCACGCGCACATCCTCGTCAACGGCAAGCGCGTCGACATCCCGTCGTACCTGCTGAAGGCCGGCGACAAGGTCGAGGTCCGCGAGAAGAGCCGCGGCATCAAGTTCATCGCCGCCTCGCTCGCGCAGCTCGAGCGCCGCGCGCAGCTCTCGTGGCTCGAGGTCGACAAGAACACCTTCTCCGGCGTCTTCAAGGGCCTCCCCGTCCGCGAGGAGCTCAACGAGCCGCCGATTCGTGAGCAGTACATCGTCGAGTACTACTCGCGCTGATGACTGCCCCGGGCCCGGCTTCCTCGACGAGAGAGCTGGGCCCGGACGTATCTCGAAAGACTCACTGACCGAAACACACGGGCAGGCGACGGTAGCGACCGGAGAGCGGGTTCGAAGGCGCTACGGGATCGCCGCGTGAACGCGACGAAGGAAAGAGGAAGCACATGAGCAACATCGTCACTCGCAACTGGCGCGATCTGATCCGCCCCCGCGGCATTCACATCGAGCAGGAGACGCTCACCGAGTTCTACGGCCGCTTCTCGTGCGAGCCGCTCGAGCGCGGCTACGGCATCACGCTCGGCAACAGCCTCCGTCGCGTTCTCCTGTCGTCGCTTCAGGGCGCGGCCATCACGGCGATCCGCATCGACGGCGCGCTCCACGAGTTCACGACGATCAGCGACGTCGTCGAGGACGTGACCGACATCATCCTCAACCTCAAGGAAGTCGTCCTCAAGGCGGCGACCGCGAAGACGTACACGGTCCGCATCGACAAGGAGGGCCCTGGCCCGGTCTACGCGCGCGACATCCAGCTCGTCGACGGCCTCCAGGTCCTCAACCCCGATCACCTCATCGCGACCCTCGACAAGAAGGGTCCGCTCTCGATGGAGCTGACGGTCAACGTCGGCCGCGGCTACGTCCCCGCCGAGAAGAACAAGACCGCGACGATGCCGATCGGCACGATCCCGATCGACGCGCTCTTCTCGCCCGTTCGCAAGGTGAACTACACCGTCACGAACGCGCGCGTCGGCCAGGTCACCGACTACGACAAGCTGACCCTCGAGGTCTGGACGAACGGCAGCGTGAAGCCCCAGGACGCCGTCGCGTACGCGGCGAAGATCCTGAAGGAGCAGCTGACCATCTTCATCAACTTCGAAGAGACCGAGGAGACGAGCTACGTCCAGGGCACGCCCGAGGACGAGCCGCTCAACGAGAACCTCTTCCGCTCCGTCGACGAGCTCGAGCTCTCCGTGCGCTCGGCCAACTGCCTCCAGAACGCGAACATCACCCTCATCGGTGAGCTCGTTCAGCGCACGGAGCAGGACATGCTCAAGACGAAGAACTTCGGCCGCAAGAGCCTCAAGGAGATCAAGGAGATCCTCCAGAACATGGGGCTGTCGCTCGGCATGAAGATCGACAACTGGCCCCAGATGCTCGAGCGCTGGAAGGCCCAGCAGGCTCAAAACTAGTCCCAATAAATCGAACCACATTCGCTCGGCTCGTCGACGACGGGCCGAGCGGATCGACAGCTCAAAGTCGTTAAAAGGGCAGCAGGAAGCAAGGCACCATGCGTCACCAGAATCTGGGTCGAAAGTTCGACCGCAACAGCACCAGCCGCCGGGCGATGTTCCGGAACCTGACGGCCAACCTGATCCTCAACGAGCGCATCGAGACGACGGATGCGAAGGCCAAGGAGCTCCGCCGCGTGGCCGAGCGCCTGATCACCAAGGCGCGCCGCCTCGGTGAGGCCTCGTACACGCCGTTCGAGAAGCTCTCGGAGAAGGACAAGGCGAAGCGCCTTGCCACCAAGCGCCTCATCGCTTCGTTCCTCCCGCGCTGGGGCACGAAGACGGAGAAGGGCGGCGAGACGAAGAAGGTGGATCTCGTCGAGAAGGTGCTCATCGACCTCGCGAAGCGCTTCGAGGGCCGCCCGGGCGGCTACACGCGCATCATCAAGCTGGGTGAGCGCCGCGGCGACAACGCGTCGATGGCGATCATCGAGCTCGTCGAGGCCACGGGCGCCGAGGGCGAGAAGAAGTCGAAGAAGTCGAAGAAGGCAGCCAAGCCCGAGGCCGAGGCCACGGCGGGCTGATCGCGCGAGCGCGTGACCTCCTCGTTCGAGGTCACGCCCGCTTCGAACAAGGGCGGCGAGCGAGAGCTCGTCGCCCTTTTCGCGTCTGCGCTACTCGAGCGAAAACGAGTCGAATCTGCGCTACCGAAGCTGGTGCAGGCTACGAACCCGGCTGCGAGCACGAACAGCAGACGCGGGTGGCCCATCTTTCGACGTTAGCACCTGATACGGCGCGTGCATCAGCTGCTGGTGGCGCGGCGTGGGCGGCGACGGCCGCCGCCGAAGAGGAGGATGCCGGCGAGCGCGACGACGACGACGGCGCCGGCCGCCGCGAGCGCGCGGATGCGCTCCTGACGTTCTTCGATGTTCGACTCGAGACGCGTGAGCTCTGCACGGGCCTTCGTGTGGGCCGGATCCAGCGAGAGCGCGCGCTTGAACGGCTCGACGTCGGCGATGCCCCGCGCGAGGAGCTCCTTGCCTTCGAGGTATGCGATCTGTGCCTCGATGTGAGGCATCCGCGCGCTCTCGGGCCAGAGGCGCGCGGCCTTGCGGTAGAGCGCGAGCGCCTTCGGCGCATCTGTTTCCTCGAGCTTGTCCGCGTAGGCGACGTACGCCGTGATCATCTCGCCGCGACGCTCGATCATCGGCTGGCGTGCGAGGACCTTGTCGAAGGCAGCGATCGCGTCCTCGAGCTTGCCTTCCTTCTCCTTCGCGAGGCCCTCGTCGAGGAGGCCATAGACCTCCTGGAGGCGAAGCCGATCGTAGGCAGCGAACAGCTCCTTCGCGACCTGCGCTGCTTGCCAGCCTTCGGGAGCCGGCTTGCCGGTCAGGTTCGAATACGCTTCGCGCAGCTTCCAGACGGCATCCTGGCCGAACTTGCCGATCGCCTCGCGCGCGGCTGCACGGACCTGGATCCGGTCGGAGTTCACGAACGAGAGGATCACCGGCAGCGCATCGATGTCGCGGACGTTCGCGAACGCGCGGAGCACGTCGGCGAGGACCTGATTGTCCTTCGTCTGCACCGCATCGCCAGCGATGCGCTTGCCCATGCCTTCGAGCTGCGAGACCGCCCAGTGACGCAGCTCCGAGGAGCTCTCCTTGCGTGTCTCGATGAGCGCCGGGACAGCCTTGTCGCCGAGCGCCTTCAGGTGGCGGGCGATCTCCGGCCGGAACGCGCCGTTGTGATCGCCGGCGACCTTGATGAGCTGTCGCAGTGCGGGCGTCGTGCCGATGCGCGCGAGTGTTCGGAGGAGCGTCGCGGTCGTGACCGCGGGCTTGTAACCGACGCCTTCGCTCTTCGTCGCCAGGAGGGCGTCGCACACATCGAGATCGGGCGCTTTCCCCGCCGCGTCGCGGGCGACCTTGATCGCCGAAGCGACCGAGCCCGGCGTCGCCTTGCGCTGCGCGGCGAGCTGGCGCGTGATCGCGCCGACGGCGTCCTGCCCGAGCCCTTCGATCGACTTTGCAGCGGCGCGTCGCGTCTCGACATCGTTCGCGTCGAGCGGCGCGAGCATCTTCTCGAGATCGGCATCGGTCAGGCCCTCGTCCTTCGAGATCGGGGCTGCGGCGGCGGTCGCCGCGGAGCTGTCGTCCGCACCGAACGCGGCTTGTGACGCCGAGGTCGCCGCGAGGAGCGTGGCCAGGAAGATGGCGGCCACACGCGGCCGGCGTCGCGGCAAGGTCACGTTCGGCTCGGTCGCGTCGGTCGTTTCGGTATCGGGCCTTCGCCTCATCGCTCCATCCAGGGAAACGGCCAACTCGCGACCTCGCTTCCGCGCGTCGTCCGCGGGAGAGCGCCGTCGCTAGTCGACGATGGCGAACTCGGGGAACTCGCCGGTATACCCGCGCCAGCGGATGTCGACGGCGTCGACGCGGGCGGCGGACGGACCATGGTTGGCCCAGCCGGCCAGCTCCTTGATCGAGTCCTCGTCACCCTCGGCACACATCTCGACGCTGCCGTCGGGGCGGTTGCGGACCCAACCTGTGATCCCGAGCCGCCGTGCTTCGCGCTGCGTCGCGGCACGGAAATAAACTCCCTGGACGCGGCCACGCACGATGAGATGGATTCGCTTCTGCGCCATGATAGGGCTCGCTATGAGTAGCCTTTTCCGGCTTCCTTCCATTCGTTTAGCGAAGGACGAAGGCCGGGGCAACCTTGTAGCATCCTCGTTCGGCGCCTGGCGAACCGCCGGCCTGATGGCCGAACGGCCGAACGGCTGACCGGCTCTTCTGACGGGCGACCGCGACGGACTAGCGTGCGAAGATGGCAAATCCTGAGGACCTCGGCCGGTACCGCCTGAAGCGCCTCCTCGGCCGCGGTGCTCTCGGTGAGGTCTGGGAAGCGAATGACCTCGAGCAGCACGGGACCAAGGTCGCCGTGAAGATCATGCACGCTGCCGATGACGAGCTGGCCTTCGCTCGGAGCGATTTCGCGCGTGAAGCTCGCCTCGTGTCGCGCCTCGAACATCCGCACGTCGCGGCGGTTCACGATGCAGGCGAGGCTGCAGGTACGAGCTTCATGGTGATGGACATGGTGCAGGGGAAGTCGCTCCGGAAATGGATCGACGACCCCGACGTCACGGTTGCCGAGAAGCTCGGTTGGCTGCGACAGATCGGCGACGGGCTCGCGGCCTTGCATCGCGCCGGCGTCGCCCATCGCGACGTGAAGCCCGAAAACGTCATCGTGCGGCCCGATCGCACGGCCTGCCTCGTCGATCTCGGGATCGCGAAGTGGACGAAGCTCGATCTCGGCGCCGAGCGCGACCCGATGGATGCCCTCGAGGAGCTCGATGCGCCACAGGCGAAGACGGACTACGCGCCCCCCGAGACGATCGAGACGGAGCTCTATGACGAGCTCGGCGATCAGTACGCGTGGGGTGTCGTCGGGTACGAGCTGCTGACGGGCGCGGCGCCGAACGAGAGCTCACCGCCGCTCACGGAGCGCGACGACATCCCAGCGAAGATCGCCTACGCGATCGAGCGCGCACGCGCGAGGGAGCGCGACGATCGCTGGGACACGATGGAGCTCGCACTCGACGCGTTCGAGGCGCTGGGCCCGCCCCCTTCGCTCGATGTCCGCGCCGCCGAGCCTCGAACCGCCCAGGAAACGCTCGGTCATCCCGGGCACGTCGCCGGCGCAGAGAAGACGTCCGCGGGCGCCGAGGCGACGGCGACGAAGGCGGCGCCTGCGGAGCCGGGCGCCCAGCCGGAAAGCGCGCCTTCGGGCGTGGAGACCGCGCTCACAGCCGAGAAATCCGCTCGGAAATCATCGCCGACGGTGATCGCCGCAGCAGCGCTTGCCGTAGCGGTCCTCGTCCTCATCGGCATCATCGTGGCTGCCCTTCGCTGAGGGCCGAAGGTCGATTATGGTGCCGCCCGTGGCACCGCTGCCCTTTTTCACACGCCTCTGGTTCGCCTGGGTCGTCTTCTTCAAGGTGCTCTTCGACGGGCTGTTCGCGGCGAAGCTGTACACGCCTCAGCTCGAGGCGCCGAAGGAGGCCGAGACGCCGAAGCTCGCCGAGAAGCCGGCCGAGATCGTCGTGGAGAAGGTCGTCGAGCGCGTCGTCGAGAAGGTCGTCGAGAAGCCCGGTCCGCCGCCCACCGACGCTGCGCTCCAGTTGCTCGCGCTCATGCAGCGCGAAGGCCGCCTCATCGACTTCCTCGAAGAGGAGATCGCGAGCTTCAACGACGCCGACATCGGCGCGGCGGCACGCGTCGTCCACAGCGGCTGCCGCAAGGCGCTCCGCGATCACGTGAAGCTCGAGCCCGTTCGCTCCGAAGAGGAAGGCGCGAAGGTGACGCTTCCGGAGGTGAGCCCGAACGAGGTGAAGCTCACGGGGAACGTGCAAGGCAAAGGGCCTCATTCCGGAGTCCTGCGGCATCGCGGCTGGCGCGCGACGAGCGTCTCGCTGCCGACGGCCGTCGCCGGTCATGACGCGCGGATCGTCGCGCAGGCGGAGGTGGAGCTGTGAAGAGTCCCCATTACGTCGTCGGCATCGATCTCGGGACGACGCACTGCGCGCTCGCCTATGCGCCCATCCCCACGGACGACACGTCCGCGCCGCCGACGCCTTCGCTCCTCTCCATCCCGCAGCTCGTCGCTCAAGGGACGATCGAGCCGCGCGAGCTGCTCCCGTCGTTCTTCTACGTCGCGCACGAGAGCGACGGTCCGCAGGCGCTGCCCTGGGATCCGAACCGCACGTACGTCGTCGGTGAGCACGCACGCGCACGCGGTGTCGATGCACCGGCGCGCGTCATCGCGAGCGCGAAGAGCTGGCTCTGTCATCCTTCGGTCGATCGTCGCTCGGCGATCCTCCCGCCCGGCGCCCCCGAAGACGTCGAGCGCATCAGCCCCGTCGAAGCGTCGTGGCGCTACCTCGAGCACCTGATCGAGGCCTGGGATCACGTCGTCGCGAAAGGCGATCCCGAGCTCGCGTTGACGAAGCAGAGCGTCGTCCTCACCGTCCCGGCGTCGTTCGATGCGTCCGCGCGAGAGCTCACGACCGAAGCAGCCTACGCCGCCGGTCTCGAGGACCTCACGCTCCTGGAAGAACCGCAGGCGGCGTTCTACGCGTGGCTCGCCGCCAGAGGCGATGCGTGGCGCAAGGACGTGACCGCAGGTGACGTCGTCCTCGTCGTCGACGTCGGTGGCGGGACGTCGGACTTCTCGGTCATCGCTGCGGTCGACAAGGAAGGCGAGCTCGTGCTCGAGCGTGTCGCCGTCGGCGATCACATCCTGCTCGGCGGCGACAACATGGACATGCTGCTCGCGCACATGGTCGAGCAGAAGATGGTCGCCGAGGCCGAAGCGGCAGGTCGGAGCCTCGAGCTCGATCGCTGGCAGCGCATCAGCCTGCAGCATGCCGCGCGCGGCGCGAAGGAGAAGCTCCTCGGCGACGCGAAGGCGAAGACCGCGCAGATCGCGATCGCGGGCAAGGGATCGAAGCTCGTCGGCGGAACACTCCGCACCGAGATCACCCGCGAGGAAGTGCAGCAGGCGATCGTCGACGGCTTCTTCCCCGTCGTCGACTCCGCAGCCCGTCCCGCGACGAGGGCGCGCGCTGCGCTCACGCAGCTCGGTCTTCCGTACGCGCAGGACCCGGCCGTCACGAAGCACCTAGCCGCGCTGCTTGCTCGTCATGCCGACGCGCTGCCGGCCTCTGCTGGAAAGAAGGGAGCGCCGGGCAAGTTGCTTCATCCCACGCGCATCCTCTTCAACGGCGGCGTGATGAAGAGCCCGCTGCTCCGCGATCGCGTCACGAGCACGATCGACGGATGGCTCGGCGAAGAGAACGCGCCGGGCGCACGCGTCCTCGAGGGCGCCGATCTCGATCTCGCGGTCGCACGAGGCGCCGCGGCCTACGGGCTCGCGCGTCATGGTCGCGGCATCCGCATCCGTGGCGGCACCGCGCGGGCGTACTACGTCGGCATCGAGGGCGCCGTCCCGGCAGTTCCGGGCGTGGAGCCGCCGATCACCGCGCTGTGCGTCGCGCCGTTCGGCATGGAGGAGGGCACGAGCGCCGACGTCGCCGGCGGAGAGCTCGGCGTCGTCGTCGGTGAGCCCGTTCATTTCCGCTTCTTCGGATCGAGCGTTCGCCGCAAGGATCCGGTGGGCGCCGCGATCGAGCGCTGGAAGAAGGACGAGATCGAGGAGCTCGCGCCCATCGAGGTCGATCTCCCTGCCGAGGGCCGCGCAAAGGGCGACGTCGTCCCCGTCACGCTCCGCTCGAGCGTCACCGAGGTCGGCACGCTTCTCCTCGAGGCCGTCCCGCTCGAGCCGAAGAAGAAAGACGAGCGCTGGAAGGTGGAGCTCAGCGTCCGCGGAAGCGACTGATCGTCAGAAGCACGATCGCGGCACGACGAAGACGCCGCGATCGTACGTGCCGACGATCAGCTTGCCCTCGTACGTCGTCGCGCTCTTCAGACTCCCGGGGATGGTGAACGATCGCCACTCGCGGAACGACCCATCTCCGTTCCCGAGGCGGACGCGCATCGTGTACGGCGAAGATCCAGCGTTGTAGGGGTCCGTACCCACGAGATCGAGCTTTCCGTCACCGTCGACGTCACGCGCGGAGAAGTGCGAGCCCGTGTCCGGCTGGAGGACGCAGCGAGGCGCGTCCGGGCTTCGTTCGCACTCGGCGGCGCGTCGGAAGTGTCCGGTCCCGTCGTTGAACCATGCGGTGACGACGACGCGGCCACGGAAATCGAGCTCGGTCGTCAGGTCGGTGTGCCCGTCGCCGTCGAGGTCGTGCGCGACGACGAGCCCTTTGGAGAAGAACAAGCTCCTGGAGGTCGGCGGGATCGACGAGAGCGGCACGAAGCGGCCGTCCTCCTTGCCCGCGAGGACCGAGCCATCCGCGAAAAACAGATCGAGCAGGCCGTCCTCGTCGAAATCGGCCGTCGCGAGCACGGTGTTCAGCGCGCTCGACGCGTTCAGCGTGGGCGCCCGGTTCCAGCTTCCGGCGCTGTCCGTCGCGAACAGGACCGTCACGTTTGCGTCCACGTCGGAGACGATGACGTCCGCTCGCCCGTCACGGTTCATGTCGGACACGGCGAGTGGTCGGAGCCGGTGCTCGATCTCGCGCTGGCCCAAGGCCGGGAACGTGAATGCTCCGTGTCCGTCGCCGCGGGCGACCTGGGGCATCTCCCCGACGCTGAAGACGAGATCGGGCGCGCCGTCCGCGTCGACATCGCCGACCAGGATGCCGTTTTCGAGCGCGCCCTCGGGTGTAGCCGTCGTCACGACGACACCGCCCGCGAGATGGACGTCGACCACGCTGCTCCCGAAGACGAGGAGATCGGCGCGGCCGTCACCGTCGACGTCCGCGGTGAGGACGTTGTCGCGCTGCGGGTCGAGCGTCTCCACCGCGCACCGTTGCGTGCCCGCCGGGACGCAGGCGACGCTTCCGGCGCCGTCGGCGAGGCATGTCCTCCCGTCGGCGCAGTCGGAGCTCTCCCAGTGGAGGTCGTCGCTGCACCGCTCGTCGGGCGTGCCCTCCATCTCGCAGGAGGGCTTGCAGGTCCGGATCGTGTCGCCATCACATTCGGTTTGCCGCTTGTCGCAGCCGTCGAAGATGCTGCACGCGGGGCCGCCCCCCGCAGAAAGCGCCAGGGTGATAGCGGTCAGGAACAGGCTCGTCAGGCACGTGCGACCTCGCATCGGTCACTCCGGTATGGGCGCGCGGCCGGAGCTCCGCAAATGAAGTTTCCTGACGCGAGCGGTGCTCACGGACGCCCTTGACGGCATGCACCTCGCATACAATGCCTCGGCGGTACGGCGCGGATCGCACCGCCGGAGAGGAATGACGCGAACATCAACGAGGGTCGCATGAGCGCGGTGGCGAGCGGAGGAGCTCACGTGGAGGCACCTCGCTTCGTCGTCGGAATCGACCTCGGCACGACGCACACGGTCGTGGCCTATGCGCCGTTCGATGCCCGACGGACGAGGACGGCGCCCGAGCCGACGGTCTTTCCGATCTCGCAGCTGACCGCCCCGCGCGAAAGCGAGGCCCTGCTCCTTCTGCCGTCGTGCCTGTATGCGCCGATCCCGGGCGAGATCGAGGGCGACCCGACGTGGGTCACGGGTGAGGTCGCTCGACGCCGTGGGGCCGAGGTCACCGGCCGCTTCGTGGCGTCCGCGAAGAGCTGGCTCTCCCACGCGGCCGTCGATCGTACGGCGTCGATCCTTCCATGGGGCGTTCCGGACGAGCCCGAGAACGACGTCAAGGTCCCGAAGCTCTCGCCTGTCGAGGCGAGCACGCGGCTCCTCGCGCACATCGCCCGCGAATGGGATCGCGAGCATCCCGATGCTCCGCTCGCGAAGCAGGACGTGGTCCTCACGCTGCCGGCGTCGTTCGACGACGTCGCACGCGAGCTCACGATCCGCGCCGCGAAGGCTGCGGGCCTCGAGCCTACGCTCCTCGAAGAGCCCACCGCTGCGTTCTACGATGCGATGCGCGACGTCGACGCCATTCGTGAGCACGTCGTCCCGCGCTCTCCGGAAGAGGAGAAGACCGTGCTCGTCTGCGACGTCGGCGGCGGCACGACCGATCTCTCGCTGATGGCGATCGCCTACGCGCCGAAGGACAAGGGCGGCTTCACCGTTCGTCGCGTCGCGGTCGGCAGGCACATCCTCCTCGGCGGCGACAACATGGATCTCGCGCTCGCGCATCTCGCCGAGAGCAGGATCACGGGCGCAGGAGCACGACTCGAGCCGAGCGAGCTCGCGCAGCTCGTCCTGTCGTGTCGCGAGGCGAAGGAGCGGATCCTCTCTTCCCGCGCGAACAAGGTGAACGAGGCGCGCGTGACCGTGCTCGGTCGCGGCAGCAAGCTCGTCGGCGGAGCGCGCGGGACCACGCTGACGCGCGAGGAGGTCGAGGACGTCGTCCTGAAAGGCTTCTTCCCCGCGGACGTCCAGATCGAAGGCGCGCGCCCGCGCGGAGGCATCCTGGCGTTCGGCCTGCCGTACGAGCGGGATCCGGCCGTGACGCGGCACGTGCGCCAGTTCATCGCCCGCCACGCGAGCGAGCTCACGACGGGCGCGCCCGACGTCGTGCTGCTGAACGGCGGCGTCTTCAATGCCGCTCCGATCGTGAAGGCGCTGAAGAAGGCGCTCGAGACGTGGTCCGGCAAGGCGCCGAAGATGCTGCCCATCTCCGATCCCGATCTCGCCGTCGCATGCGGCGCGGTCCGGTACGGCTTCGCGCGCAAGGGCCTCGGCGTTCGCGTCGAGAGCGGAGCTGCGCACGGCTATTACGTCCGCGTCGGCGACGGTCACCAGGAGAACCGTGCGGTATGCATCCTTCCGCGCGGCGCGAAGGAAGGCGTGCGCTTCGAGGCGGAGGGACGCACATTCGATCTCGTCGTCGGCCGGAGCGTGCGCTTCGATCTCTATGCCTCGGACGTCGCGCGCGACGCCGTCGGCACGATCGTCACGCTCGACGACGACGCTTTCGAGCGGCTGCCGCCGGTCGTGGCGCATCTTCCGGCGACGAGCAAGGAGCAGAGCGTTCGGGTTCGGCTCGGCGGAGAGCTCCTCACCACGGGTCAGCTCGAGCTCGCATGCGCCGAGATCGCGCAAGCCGGTCACGAGGGTCGACGTTTTCGTCTCGAGTTTGCGTTGCGTGAAGGAGCAGCGCGGTCCGGGCCGATCGCGCCCGCTTCGCTCGCGCCTTCGCTGACGCCGCCGACGTCCACGCACGTCCGCGCTCCCATCGCGCCGTCACGCCTCGGAGAAGCCGAGAAGATCATCGACAAGGTCTTCGGAAAGAAAGGTGACGCGACTCCGCGCGAGGTGAAGGACGTCCTTCGCGATCTCGAGAAGACGCTCGGCGATCGTCTCACGTGGACGATGGAGACGTGCCGGCTGCTCGCCGATCGGCTGCTCACGAACACCGGAGCGCGTCGGCGGAGCCCGAACCACGAACGCGCGTTCTGGTTGCTGCTCGGCTTCTGCATGCGACCCGGCTTCGGTGACCCGGGTGATCCGAAGAGGATCGAGCGCGCGTGGCCGCTGTTCGAAGGGCGCCTCGGGTTTCCGAACGAAGCGCAGGGATGGCCGCAGTTCTTCATCGCATGGCGGCGAATGGCGGGCGGTCTGAACGAGGCGATGCAGGAGGCGATCCGCGATGCGATGGATCCGATCGTCGCCCCCAAGGAAGCGGGGCTGAAGCCGCCGAAGCGCGTGCCCGAGGACGGCGGCGAGGCGCTCGTGATGCTCGCCGCGCTCGAGCGTGCATCGGCTGCACGGCGCGCGATCCTCGGCGAGTGGATCGTGGAGAAGACCTGGACGAACGAGGACGCGCGGCTCTGGACGGCGATCGGCCGCGTCGGCGCGCGCGTGCCGGTCTATGCGAGCGTCCACCACGTCGTGCCGGTGAAGTATGCCGAGGCGTGGATCGAGCGGCTCCTGCGACTTCAATGGGAGAAGGTGGCGACCGCTCAGCATGCCGCCGTGCAGCTCGCCCGCGTCACGGGCGACCGAGCGCGTGACGTCAACGAGCGGCTCCGCAAAGAGATCGAGAAGAGGCTCGTCGCGATGAATGCGAAGGAGTCGTGGATCCGGGCGGTCCGCGAGCTCGCCGAGATGGGCGAAGAGGAGCGGGTCGCGATCATGGGGGAGGGGCTCCCCATCGGACTCAAGCTCGCAGGGTGACGCATACCGAAATGCGCCGAGACTGCGGCATGTCGAGCATGGCACCACGCTTGCGTGGAGCCCTGATGAATGGGCGAAACACGGCGCGATCGGTGGGACGCCACCACGCTCGGACGGTCGAACGGACCGCACGCCGCCGGAAATCGCCTCGAGGATGACGACGCCTTCGACCCAGTAGCGCCACCGACGGACGGCTCGGGAGCGGTCCGCGCCCTATCGCTCGATCCGGATCGCTATGCCATCAGCGAGGTCCTCGGCGAAGGCGGGATGGGCGAGGTACGTCGATGTCGGGATCGAGCCGCCGGTCGCGACGTCGCGCTGAAGGTGATCCGGCCGTCCGCCCAGGTCGACGACATCGAACGGCGCTTCCTCCGCGAGGCGCGCGTCCAGGCGAGGCTCGAGCACCCGGCGGTCGTTCCCGTTTACGACGTCGGGCACGACGTCCACGGCCGAGCGTACTTCACGATGAAGCGCGTCGAGGGCGTGACGCTCGACGGTGTCATCCAAGCGCTTCGCGAGGGCGCACGATGGGTGGTCGACGCGCATCCGATCCATCGACTGCTCACGGCATTTGCTCGCGCGTGCATCGCCGTCGACTACGCCCATGCGCGAGGGGTCCTGCATCGCGATCTCAAACCCGCCAACTTGATGCTCGGCGCGTTCGGTGAGGTCTACGTTCTCGACTGGGGGCTCGCGAAGATCGGCGCCGAGCACGACGGCGAAGAGCCGATCGCATCGCACGGCGTTCCGATCGATCCAGGGAACACCGAGCGCGGTTTCGCGATGGGCACGCCGGGATACATGGCTCCCGAGCAGGCCGCGGCACGACCGCTCGACCGGCGTGCGGACGTCTTTTCGCTCGGGGCAATCCTGTTCGAGCTGCTCACGCTCGAGCCGCTGCTCGGCGAAGAAGAGATCCGGGCGGCGCGCGCGGGCCGCGCATTCACGATCGACGCGCGCGCCTCCGTGCGTGCGCCCGATCGCGGGATCCCGCCCGAGCTCGATGCCATCTGCATTCGCGCGACTGCTTCCGATCCCGCAGATCGATTCGCGAGCGCGCGTGCGCTCCACGAAGCCGTCGACGCATTCCTGGCGGCGGACGACGAGCAAGCACGCCTCCAGCGCCTCGCGGCCGCACACGTCGCAAAGGCGCGAGCGCTCAGCGCGCCGGAGGTCGGCGACGCTGCGCGGCCGCTCGCGCTCGAGGAGCTCGGCGCGGCGCTCGCGCTCGCCCCGGACGACGCCGATGCTCGCGCACACCTCGTTCACCTCCTGAACGCGCCTCCGAGAGCGACGCCTCCAGAGGTCGAGCAGCGCCGCGCGCAACAGGAGATGGCGCGCATCCGGCGGATGCAGCGGGTCGTCGCCGCGATCTACGCGATTGGCTGGCTCGTCGGCTATCCGCTGATGCTCGTCGCCGGCGGCGTTCGCGAGCTGACCGGCGCGCTCCTCGTCCCTGCCGCTTGGCTCGCCACTGCGCTCGTCATCCTCTCGATGCACTGGATGCGCAAGCACCAGAAGGGCGGCGTGAGCTGGACCGCGATCGCGGCGTCGATCGCTATCGCGACCACCTCGCTCGTGTGGGGCCCGCTGTTCATCGTCCCGGGGCTCACCGTGGCCATCGTCTTCGGGCAGCTGCTCGTCGCGACGAAGCAGCAGCGGCTGCACATCGTCGTGCTGAAGTCGCTCGCGCTCGCGGTGCCGGTCTACCTAGCGTACCGCGGCGTGCTCGACGTCTACTCGCCTGTCGCAGGTGACAGCGTGCTCGTGAACGGCGCGGTCGGTATGTCGCGTGCCGTCTTCTACGGCGGCCTCACCGTGTGTCACCTCGGGACGCTGATCTTCGGCGCGCGCTTCGCGGCGCGCTATCGCGACGTGCTCGACGCGCGCGTCATGGAGAACGCGCTCTTCTCGTGGCAGCTCCGGAACCTCGTGCCGGAGGCCGACGGGGCCGCTCGCCGGCGCGCATCCGTGATCATCCTCGAGCAGGACGCGGCGGAAGCGTTCGTCCCGAATCGACCGGCGCCCCCGCCGGATCGGGACGGTGGGCTCACCGGAAACGGACGTTACACCCGGATCGCGCCAGTGCGCTCGTCGGAGCTCTTCGAGGTGTGGACCTGCCACGATCGCCGGCTCGGTCGAGAGGTCGAGCTGTACCTCGCGCGAACGGAGGTCGGCGACGAGCCGATCTTCGAACGAGCACGCATGCGCGGGCGGCTCGAGCATCCCGTCGTCGCTCCGCTCTACGATGTCGGGACGACGACGACCGGGCGGGCGTATTTCACCGCGAAGCTCGTTCGAGGGATCAAGCTCGACGAAGCGATCGCGGCGCTCGCTCGCATGCCGGCGACGTCTCGCGAGCGCGCGCGTCGTCGACTTCTCGCTGCGGTCGGCCAGGTCTGTCTCGCGCTCGCTCATTCGCACGAGCAAGGGATCGTGCACGGCGCGATCACCTCGGAGCAGATCGTCCTCGGGAGCTTCGGCGAGGTCTACCTCGAGGGGTGGCTCGCGACGGCGCCTCGCAGCTCACGCACGACGACCGAAGCCGAGCTCGACGTATGGCGCATCGCCGAGGTGCTCCGCGCGATCCTCGATGCGTTCGGGGGCGCACCGCCACCGGAGCTCGACGTCGCGTGCTCGCGCGCGACGAGCTTCGGAGCGCCGCCGAGCGCTCGTGCGCTGTACGAATCGATCGAAGCGTTCCTCTCCGGCGATCGTGACGCCGAGGTCAGGCGCGCGCTCGCGCGGACGCACCTCGAACGCGCACGCGCTGCGGCTGCACGCGCGTTCGCGGCGCGCGAGGCCTTCGAGGTGCAAGCCGATGCTCGTGTCGAGGCGCTTCGCGAGGTCGGCCGTGCCGTCCGCTTGCACCCCGACGAGCCCGCAGCGACGCAGCTGCTGTTCCGGCTGATCACCGAGCCCCCGCCGCATCCGCCTCCTGCCGTGATGAACGAGGTGGAGCGGCTCCGGCAGGAGCGGGCGCGAGGGCCCGCGCTCGCAGGCCTCCTCTTCGGCGGTCTCGCGCTCGTCCTCTATCCGGTCGTCGCGTGGCTGCTCGGTGTGAAGCACGTCGTTCCGGTGATCGTCGTCTGGCTCTCGTGGGCGCTCAGCGAAGTCGCGCTTCTCTGCTCCGTCGTGCGGCGCGCGCCGATCCGTCTCCCGTGGCCGATGCTCGCCACCATGTTCGCGGCGATGACGACCGCAATGCTCTCGGGCCCCTTCTTCGTCACGCCCGTGATCGCGACGGTGATCACGATGAGCTTCGTCCTCGTGGTGGGACGTGGCTGGCGATACGCGACGATCGCGCTCGGGTCGCTCGTCATCGTCGTTCCGACCGTCCTCGCGTGGGTCCGCGCGTACCCGACGGTGGACGTCGTCGGCGGCATCATCCTCGCAGACGGCGCTCTCTCGTCACCGTCGTACGCGACGACGATGCTCGTCGTGACGGTCTTCCACCTGCTCGCGGTGCTCTTCGCGGCGGAATACGCGGCGCGCTTTCGCGACCGGCTCGATGCCGTCGAGACGGCGTTCCTCATCCGCACGTGGCAGCTGACCAAGCTCCTCCCTCGGCGCGGTCCGCGGCCCTGACGCGATCGGTTCCACCGAAGCTCTGCCGCGATTCGGCTTCTCGCTGCGCGCTCGTATACGTCGTCTGGTGATATAGAGCGCCCGTTGTCGATCGAATCGTCGTCCCGGGATCGCGTCTCGCGTGCGCTCTTCCATCTGCTCGCCATAGCCACCGGCGTCACGGCCGCGAACCTCTACTATGCGCAGCCGCTCGCCGCGCAGATCGCCGGCGATCTGCACGCGAACGTCGCGGAGATCGGCACGGCGATGACGATCACGCAGCTCGGATATGCGCTCGGGATGATCCTCCTCGTCCCGCTCGGTGATGGGCGTGAACGCCGCTCCGTCATCGTCGTGACGGCCGCCTCGTCGGTCTTCGCTCTCCTCCTCTTCGGGTGCTCTCATTCGCTCGCGACGCTCATGGTCGCAAGCTTGCTCGTCGGCGTCGGATCGTCGGTCGTGCAGATGATCATCCCGTACGGCGTCGATCTCGGCCGTCCGCAGGAGCGCGGTCGCATCGTCGGCCACATCATGGCTGGGCTCCTCACGGGGATCCTCCTCTCGCGCACGGCGAGCGGCGCGCTCGGCAGCGCGCTCGGCTGGCGGGCCGTCTACTTCATCGCCGCTGGCGCGATGACCGTGCTCACGATCGTCCTTCGCCTCACCATGCCGCGTCGCGAGCCTACCGAGCGCTTGCCGTGGGCGACGATCCTCCGCTCGCTCGGTCGCGTGCTCGTCTCGGAGCCGAGGCTCCAAAGGCGCGCGATCGTCGGAGCGCTCGGGATGGGCAGCTTCAGCATCTTCTGGTCGATGTTGTCGTTCCACCTGGCGGACCTCGGGTACGGCAGCGCGACGGCCGGCATCTTCGGCGCGATCGGCGTCGTCGGCGTCTTCGTCGCTCCCGTTGCGGGAAGGCTCTCGACGGGCCCGAATCCGACGCGGCTCAACGTGCTCGGCCTCGCGGTCGCCGCCCTCTCGTTCCTGGTCTTCCTGCTCGGCGCGAGATCGCTCGTCGCGATCGGCGTTGGCGTCGTCCTCCTCGACGCCGGCGTGCAGGCGAGTCACCTCACGAACCAGACCGTGATCTACGGCATGAGTCCCGAGCTCCGGAATCGGCTCAATGCGCTCTACATGGTTTCGTACTTCGCCGGCGGAGCGCTCGGTACGTTCGCGGCGTCGATCGCCTGGTCGCAGGGCAAGTGGCCGGCGGTCTGTGCGACCGGCGCCGCGTTCGCGTTCCTCGGGATATTGCCGCTCCTCCGCGAGCGCGCAGCCGCTCGTGTGAGCTAGCTCACGGGCGTTCAGCGGAACGGCGCGTCGCTCATCGACTTCGTCTTCGAGACGCGTCCCTTCTCGAGGAAGACGACGCGCTCGCCGAGGATCTCGGCGTCCTCCGGCTGGTGCGTGACGAGGATCGCCGGAACGCGCTCCTTCGCGAGCTGCTCGCCGACCTCGCGGAGGAGCTCTCGCTTCACGCCTGCATCGAGCGCGCTGAACGGCTCGTCGAGGAGGACCGCCCGCGGCTTCATCGCGAATGCGCGCGCGAGCGCGACCCGCTGCGCTTCTCCGCCGGAGAACGTGCGCGGTTTGCGATCGGCGAGCTTCGGTACGTGCATCTTGCCGAGCATCTCGAGCGCGCGCCGTCGGCGTTCCTCCGCCGGTACGTCGCGAGGGATCCCGTAGGCCACGTTCTCGGCCGCGGTCATGTGCGGGAACAGCGCGAGCGACTGGAACACGTACGCGGTCCGACGCTCGTGGATCGGACGCTCTTGGCCGCGCCCTTGGTCGAACCACACGTCGTCGCCGAGCGCGACGCGGCCACGATCGGGTCGCACGAGCCCCGCGATGCAAGCGAGCGTCCGGCTCTTCCCGGCGCCCGATGGCCCGAAGAGGACTGTGACGCCCGGCGGGACCTCGAACGCGACATCGAGATGCAGCCCTCTCGGGTCGCCTTTCGGGTCGATCGCGATCCTGACGGAGAGCGACGCCTCGCTCACGAGCTCCGCTCCCGCGCGGTGAGCTTGCCGACGATGTAGAGGAGCACGATGACGACGCCCGTCAGGACGGCGATCATCACGCTCGCCTCGCGCTCGCGATGCGCCTGGATCGCGTCGTAGATCGCGAGCGCAGCAGTCTGCGTCTCCCCCGGGATGTCGCCCGCGACCATGAGCGTGACACCGAAGTCGCCGAGCGACCGCGCGAACGCGAGCATCAAGGCGGCGACGATCCCGCGGTACGCAAGGGGCATCTGGATGGTGAAGAATGCGCGTAACCGCGTCGCGCCCAGCGTCCGTGCGGCGAGGACCAGCGTCGGATCGGTCTCCTCGAGCGCCGTTCGGACGCTCTTCACGACGAGGGGCAGCCCTCCGAGCACCGCCGCGACCACCGCTCCGACCTTCGTGAAGACGATCGACGTGCCGAAGAGCTCCTCGAAGCCGTGGCCGAGGAAGCTCCGCCGGCCGAGGAGGACGAGCACGTAGTACCCGAGGACCGTCGGCGGCATGACGATCGGCGCAGTGAAGATCACGTCGACGAGGTCGCGACCCGGGAACCGGAAGTTCGCCAGGATCGCGGCGACCGCGACGCCGATCACGGCGGCAACGACCGTCGCGATCGCGGCGACCTCGAAGGACAGGAGGAGAGGACCGAGCTCCATGCTCGCTGGGGCTCGATTGTAGGAGGATGGTCCCGTCCGCGGCATCCCGAGTTCGGCTGAGCGGCGACTTTTCCATTTGGGCTCGCGCTGCCGTTCGATTCGTGCACCGCGGGCGGACGAACAACTTGCAATCTGCACATGCTTGCCGGCCGGTGATCGCTCGGCGCGAAAGGACGCGCCACTGGAATCGCGTTCGAACAACCTCAGCCGCTGGCCAGCTCACGCAGGCGAAGCGAGCGCGGGCGCGCGTCTCGTTCGACCACCATCGCTCGCTCGAATCGCCTACGCTTTCGGCGGAGTGCGGAGGACCGCCTTCCTCGCTGCTACGTTCGTGCTCGGTGCAGTGACAAGCGCCCGTGCAGAGTCGCGCTCGCTTCGCGTCGACTACCAGGGCGCGCGGACTTGCCCGGACGAGCGGCGCTTCGTCGAGCTCACACGCGAGCGGATCCGACCGTGGGCCACGATCGAGGACCACGGCGAGCTCGTCGCCCGCGTGCGGACCGAACAGGAGGGCGGAGGCTTCGCCGGTCGTCTCTTGCTCGAGGACGCGACGGGCACGTCGCTCGGTGTCCGCACGATTCAGGACGCCGACTGCGAAGAGGTCGTCCTCGCCCTCGCGCTCTTCCTCGCCGTCGCGCTCGAAGCCGAGGCATCGAACCCGCATGCGACGCCGACCACGCTTGCCGATGCGCCGCCTGCGCCGGCCACCGCCGACGCGCGCGCGCCCGCCGACGTGCGAGCGCTGCGGCCGTCCCCAGCGCCGCGATCCCCGGAGGCGAGGGCGATCGCGTGGCAGCTCCTCGCGAGGGCGCACGGCGTCACGGGTCGCATGCCGGACACCGTCCCGGGCGGCGCGCTCGCGATCGAGCTCGGGCCGCGCTGGGGATCGTCGATGTTTCGGCCCTACGGGAGCGTCGGGATCGACGTGGCGCCGTACGCCGTACATCGTGAGGGACGCGGTCATCTCGAGCTCGGTTGGGGCGCGGTCTTCGGACGCGCGTGCGCCGGGCTCGACCTCTCGGGCCGCGCGGAGCGCGCGGGTGATCCCTGGATCGAGCCCTGGGCGTGTGCCCGGGCCGAAGGCGGCGGCCTGCGAGCGGCATCGCGTGGCTACGCGGTCAATCGAACGAAAGACCTTGCCTGGTACGCCGCGGGAGCGGAGGCAGGCGTCTCGCTGAAGCTCAGCCGTCTTTTCTACGTCGGCGTCTTCGCAGGCGCGATGGTGCCGATCGTCCGCCACGAGCTCGCACTTGGCGACCTCCAGGTCTTCCGCGCGCCGGGCGTGGTCGCCGAGGCCGGCCTCGAGTTGAAAGTTCGAATTTGGTGATCGGTCCGCGCGCGAGCGGGAACAGGCGAGTGGGGGAGACGAGCGCGGACCCTGCTATGTCGGCCAATGTAAGTAGAGTGCTTCCTCTCGCGAGCGTCGCTGGCGTCGCGCGCGAGGAGCGGCTGCGACGAGCCGTCGACGACCACTACCTCTTCGTGTGGCGGTCGCTCCGGCGGCTCGGGGTGCCGGAGGACGAAGCGGACGACGTCGCCCAGGAGGTCTTCCTCGTCTTCTCGCGGAAGCTCGAGACGATCGAGCCCAACACCGAGCGCGGGTTCCTGTTCCGGACGGCGACGTACACGGCGATGCATGCACAACGCAAGTATCGTCGACTGCGCACGCTCGAGGAGAGCGCAGCCATCCTCGAAGGTGACGGTGAACATCCGAGCGTCGAAGAGGACGCCGAGCGGCAGGAGACGCTGGCGGTCCTCGACTCGCTTCTCGCGAAGCTGAGCGACGAGCTTCGCGCGGTCGTCATCCTCTGCGACCTCGAAGAGATGACGATGACCGAGGTCGCGGAGATCCTCTCTCTGCCCGCAGGGACCGTCGCTTCGCGCCTCCGCCGCGCGCGCGCGGAGCTCTCGGCGGGGATGACTCGATTCACGAGGAGTATGCGATGAGCGAGCTCGATCCTCTTCTGATGCGCGCGTTCTCCGAGGCACGTGCGGACCGCCCCCGCTCGGGGAAAGGGAAGGCGCAGACGCTGGCGGCGCTCGGGCTGTCGGGCGCAAGCGCTCACGCGTCGGCGGGTGCTGCCACACAGGTAGCGAGTCGTTTCCCGAGCTGGCCGTGGTGGACGATCGGCGTTGCGCTGATCGCGGCGAGCGGCGCTGGGTTCCGGGCGCTCGAAGAGCCCCTGCCGGCCGCCTTCGTGAGCGCGCCGGTCGGTACGCCCGCCGCTTTCGTCGGGGGCACCGGCGCGGACAGGGGCACCAGCGCGGACACGGCTGCTCCGGTGCTCACCGTGGACCAGCTTCCGAACGCCGCCGAGCCCCCGACCGTGCCGCATCCCGCGAAGGTGGCCGAGGCCAGGAAGGCGGCGCCGCCTACGAGCCATCGCATGGCGCAACCCGAGCGGTCACCCGCGCTCGCGAGCGAGACGACGGCCCATGGGAGCGAATCGCTGCGCGACGAGATCGAGGGCATCGAGCGCGCATCGAGAGCGCTCTCGCAGCGCCGCTGTGGGCTCGCTCGAGAGCACCTCGCGACCTACCAGGCGAAGTTCCCGAACGGCAGGCTCCGGCGCGAGGCGGAGGTCGTCGCGATCGAGATCGCCGGGCGCTCCGGACAGAGCGAGCAGGCACGGACCGCGGCGCGCCGCTTCGTCGAGCAGTTCCC
>JAEXCN010000257.1 GCA_023402175.1 Pseudomonadota bacterium
GGCCCACGCCGGGTCGAAAGGAGCGCGCTCATGAGTTTCAGTTCATCAGACGTGGGCACCGAGACCGGGCGCGGGGCGCGCCATCGCGGCCCGTCCCTTCTCCTCGTCGCGGCGGTGTCCGCGGGGCTCTTCGTTGGCAGCCTTGTCGTAGTGGCCGCGATGACGCATGGTGGGCACTTCCCGTCGCCGTTCGAGCCCACGGCAGCGGTGAACGCGTTCTTTGCCGAGAACCCGGACGCGCTTCGCTTCGGAGCATTCCTCCAGTTCGGCGCTTCGGTTCCCCTGGCCATCTTTGCCGCGATCGCGTCGAGTCGGTTGCGCTTCCTCGGCATCGAAGCCGCGGGAACGCAGATCGCGCTCGTAGGCGGGACCCTCGCCTCAGCGATGGGGGCCCTCTCGGCGCTCGCGCAATGGGCGCTCGCGCAGCCGAGTCTCGGGTCCGAGGCGCGAGCGCTTCACCTCCTCGCATTCGCTACCGGCGGACCCGGGTATGTCGTTCCCTTTGGACTCCTCGTCGCGGGCGTCGCGCTGACGGGCGGGTTGGGCCGCAAGCTGCCGAGATGGGTGATGTGGTCCGGGCTCTTCGTCGCGACCGTCGCCGAAGCCTCCTCGCTCTCCATCGCTTTTGCCCCGGCCGCGTACTTCCTGCCGATCGCGCGCTTCACCGGGTACGTCTGGCTGCTCGTGGCTGGCGCCATGTTGCCCTCGATGCGCGGCAGACGAACCCCACGTGCGGCCCCCGAGCCGACCATGACCAAGGCCCTCGAAGGGGCCTAGCCGTCTGACTTACCGAGAGAGGAAGCCATGGATCAAAGCAAACGCCCATCGTATCGGACGTGGCGGTCGCGACGCTGTACCTCGCGTCGGAGTCCTCCCCGTGGGAGCCCCCATCCGATGCTCGTCCGGCCCCGTGAACCGAGACGAAGTCCACTGCGCTTTCGACTGAGCTGTCTCGACCAGCGGCGGGATAGACTCCAGCCGTCGTGGGAGCGCCGCCGCGGTATTTCGGAGCTGGCCTCGCGGTGGCGCTGGCGCTCGCTGCATTCGACGTGGGCGCGGCGCCCTCCCGTGAGTGGAAGGAGCCGATTCACTTCGAGTACGCCGCGGCTCCGGAATGTCCGCGTGCCGATCAGGTCCTTCGCCAGATCGCGGCGTACACGACACATTGGACGCTCGCCGGCCCGGACGAGGATGCACGTCGCTTCGTCGTTCGGATCGTTCGGCGCGACGCCGTGTATTTCGGTCAGCTGGACATCCGCGAGGCCGTGGGGGCGACGGCTCGTCGGGACATCGAAGGCGACACCTGCGAAGACACCGCCCTCGGTCTCTCCGTCGCGGTGGCGCTCGCGATCGATCCGCACGCGTCGCTCACGGCGGTCGGCCCGGAGTCGCCGTCGACCGACGAGGTGCCGCCTCCGCCTCCGCCTCCGCCTCCGCCCCGCCCGCCGAGACGTGAAGAAGAACAAAGCGACCGTGACGGGCGCGCCGCGCGAGAGGCGCCGAGGACGAGGACACCGTCGCGCCCCGCGCTGTCGCTCGGAGGCCGTGCAGAGGCGAACGGGGCCGTATCGGGCGTGCTCGCGGTCGTCGATATCTTCGCCGAGCTCGAGTCCCCCAGTGTCCTCACGCGCATTCCCTCGCTCCGCCCCGCACTTCGCGGCGGTGTCCGCCACGCCTTCACACGCTCGACCTACGTCGGAAGGACCCGTGCGGAGATCGGCTGGAGCGCGGGGTACCTCGAGGCATGCCCCGCACGCTTCGCGCTGTGGCCACGTGTCTCGATCGAGGGATGCTTCGGTGCGAACCTCGGGCAGCTCTCGGCGGAGGCTCTCGACATTCCTGGGGCGGCGATCTCGCGCCGGAGGTGGTTCGATTATGGGGTCATCGTCGGAGCGCGATGGCAGGTCCATCCTCACCTCTTCATCGAGAGCGTGGCGGCCATGTGGGCCCCGCTCACCCGCGAGCGCCTGCGGATCGAGCCGGATGGCGTCGTGACGGAAGCGCCTGCCTCGGGTTTTTCCATGGGTCTCGGAGGCGGATGGCGATTTTGAGAACTTTTGTGATCGCGCCGGGGCCCGAGCTGCGTTCACCCTCATGACGGCGGCATCGTCCAAGCTTGCGAGCGCCGGCGAGGTCCTGGAGACCGCGCCGGCGCGCGTGGCAGGGGATGGAACACGGCTGCGCGACATGGCAACGGACCATCTCGCGAGTGTCTGGCGTTTCCTCCGCGTCCTCGGTGTGCCGTCACGATCCATCGACGACGCAGCGCAAGAGGTCTTCCTCGTCGCTGCGCGCAAGCTCTCAGGCATCCGCGCCGGAGCGGAGCGAGCCTTCCTCTTCGGCGCGGCAGTCAACGTCGCACGCGAGCTCCGCAGACGTCACGCCCGCGAGCTGCTGGTCGCGGATCCCGACGACGAGTCGCTCGAGCCCGCGCTCCTCTCCACGCCGGAGGACTCCTTCGATCGAAAGGAGGAGCGCGATCTGCTGATGGTCCTGCTGGACGGGCTGAATGACGAGCTGCGCACCGTGTTCGTCCTCTTCGAGATCGAAGGAGAGCCGATAGCCGACATCGCGGCGCTTCTCGGCCTCTCGCCAGGAACAGTCGCGTCCCGGCTCCGTCGTGCCCGCGAAAAGTTCGAAGCCCGCCTGCAACGGCATCAACTGAGAATGCGAGGCGAGAAGTGAAAGCTCCCCGACGCCTGGTCGACGAAAACGAGCTCTTCGCGGAGCTGGTCGACGACGCCCATAGGCGTGAGCCGCCGCCCGAAGTGCTGAAGTCGTTGCTCGACGTGCTCGAATCTCCTGCTGCCTCGGCGATCGCTCCGGCGCGGGTGCAGGTCGGTCTCCGTCCGCATGGGCTCTGGTTGGCGATCGCCGGCGCGGGTGTCATTGCATTGCTGAGCTTCATCGCGCTAGAACGGCCTCACGAGCGGCCCGCCGCGACGGCAAGCTCGGACGTCGTCACGGAGCCGCCGGCCCGTACTCCGGCGAGCGCGATCGCAGAGCCGGCGGCGGAGGCGGTCCCTTCGATCGCGATCGCAGACCTTCCGGACTCCAAGGCGGCCCGCGCGCCCGCGCGTCCGCGCGCGGCGAAGGCGGCATCGGCTCCGACCTCCTCCGGGCGACCGTCGATGCGACGCGAGGTCGAGCTCATCGCTCGCGCGCGAGCGGCCCTCACGAAAGGCGACGCGGAGGCGTGCCTGGCTACGCTCGCGCTCCGCGACGCCGAATTCCACGACGGGCAGTTCGGCCCCGAAGCGGAGGTGATGCGGATCGAAGCGACGCAGGCGCGCGGCGATCGCGCACGTGCGCGGACGCTCGCGCACGCGTTCCTCGCGAAGAGCCCGGACAGCGCCTATGCCGGGCGAGTTCGTTCGCTGCTCGCCGCGATGGAGTCCAAATGATGATGCGCGCGGCCGCTTGCATCTTCGCGCTCGTTGGGGGACTGCTCGTCTTCGCGTGCGCGTCGACGACGGACGACGTCGTCATCGCGAAACGCCCAGACGAAAGCGGCTTCGGGACACGCGAGGCGGGCGCGCCGCCGGCGCAAGACGCCAGCGTTTCGTCCGGCATGTGCCCGACGAACGAGTGCCCACGGGGCCGGTCGACCTGTCCGGACAGCCCATACCCTTGCGGCGTCGAGTTGACGTCCGACGACGAGAACTGCGGGGCGTGCGGCAACGCCTGCCCGGTCATCGACGGGCTTCGCGTCCGCACGACGTGCGTCGGCGGCGTGTGCAGGTTCGGGTGCTCGAACAACTACGCCGATTGCAACGGCCTCACCGACGACGGCTGCGAGGCGCTTCTCCTCTGGGACAAGGACAACTGCGGCGGTTGCGGGATCAAGTGCTCGGACGTCTGCACGGAGGGCAAGTGCGGCTGTCCCAACGGCCAGACGTTCTGTTCGTACTGCACGAACCTGAAGACGGACTGGGAGAACTGCGGGCAGTGCGGGAACGTGTGCCCGCCGGAGCCGGACACGCTTCCTCCGCTCTCGAGCAAGTGGCACGCTCGCTATTCGGCGTGCAACGGAGGCGCGTGCAACTACCAGCCGGCGTGCATCGGCATGTGGGCCGACTGCAACGACGATCTCCGGGTCGCGACGGGCAACGGCTGCGAGACGGACACGGGCAGCGATCCACTCAATTGCGGAGGCTGCGGTGTCGCGTGCGCTCCAGGAGAGGCTTGCGTCTACGGCAAGTGCGAATGCCAGTGTGGCAGCAGCTGTTTCCACGTGACGACCGACATCGATAATTGCGGAGCGTGTCGCTCGGTGTGTCCCGGATCCCGTGACGATGCCGCGCATGGAGGCCCGGTCTGCAATGACGGCGTCTGTGACTACCGCTGCGACGTCGACTGGGCCGACTGCGATGGACTCAGTCGGAATGGATGCGAGACGAACCTCCGCAGCGATCCCGTCAATTGCGGAGGTTGCGGGATCCGCTGCATGGGGACGGAGGGCCAGGCCTGCGTCGACGGTCGATGCACGATGAAGGAGTGTGGGATCCAATGAGGCGCTCACCGACGTCGCCCGCCGGAGCGATCAAGAGCGTTGGCAGCGTCCGGGCGCGAGGATTCGGCGTCATCTTGGCAGTACTTGCCCTCGCGACCACGCCTCTGGCCTGCGCGCACGAAGCCGATCCTGCGGAGCCGCCTGAGCGGGACGACTCGGTGGAAATACCGGAGGCATCGACGAGCGACGCCGGGCAGGCCGACGCCCCCTCGGAAGCAGGTCCCTGCAGCGCCTCGCACGTCTGCATCGCGCCTGCACCCGTGGGTCCCATCATCAACGTGACGTCGGTGTGGGGCTCCAGTAGGAGCGATGTCTGGGCCGTGGGGACGAACGGCACCGTGCTCCACTACGACGGCAACGCGTGGGAAGCGGCGGCCCGCGTCGAGCAGGACGCGTCACTCTTCACGCTCCGCAGCGTCTGGCTCGAGCGGCCCGACGATGTTTGGATCGTCGACGGACACCGCCTCCGTCACTCGACGGGATGGAAGGGCCCGACGGCGACCGAGTGGGCGTTCTACGAGCTCCCTCTCGACGACGTCACCCCGGCCGCGATCCGCGGTAGCGGCAGCGATCTCTGGCTCGCGCGCGGTGCAATGGGCCCCGGCGGCGGATCCCCGCTCGTGAAGCTCGGGCAATGGGCGAACGATGGCCCTGCCTCTCTCGAGGAGGTCGGAGAGAGCTACACCTTCTCGCTCGTGGCGCTCGCCGTGTCGCGGCCCGACGAAGTCTGGGCGACCGGCTTCAACTCGCTCGTCGACGATCCCGGTCGCGTCGTGCGCGCAAGCCTCGTCACGGACGACGGCGGCGAGTCCGAGCCGGCATGGCGGCTCGAAGAGCACGACAGCCGCTCGACGAAGCTGCTCTACGGCATCTGGGCGGACGACGACGTCGTCTGGCTCGCCGGCGAAGCCGGCACGCTCCGCCGCATGAAGAGGAGCGCGGTGCAGACGACGACGTTCGAAATCGTAAAGAGCCCCGTCGATGCCGATCTCTACGGGATCTTCGGCTTCGGTCCGAACGACATATGGGCCGTCGGCGAGGCGAGCACGGTCCTTCACTGGGACGGCGCGGCCTGGTCGAAGGTCGAGACTCCGTACGACGACGCGACCGAGAAGCCGCGTCTGCTCTCCGTCTGGGGCAGCTCGCCCGGCGACGTCTGGATCGGCGGTCACGGGACGATGTTGCACTTCACGGAGAACGCACCATGACGCTCGCAATCGCTCGTCGCGCGGCGTTCCTCGGCGGCCTCGCGGCGCTCACTCCGGCGGCGTTCGTCGCGTGCTCGGATGCTACCGACGGTGCGGCGCCCGAGGCGTCTGCCGATGCGTCGCTCGACTCGAGCGCTCTCGACGCCTCGGCTCCGGATTCGCACGCTGACGTGACGGTGCCGGTGGACGATGCCGGCAACTGCAGCGAAGGCGGCTTCTGCCGTGAGCCCTTGCCGGTTCACCAGCCCCTCGTCGCCGTGACCGCGGCGAGCGCCGACGACGTCTGGGCGGTCGGCGGCAACGTGATGCTGAGGTGGAACGGCACCTCCTGGAAGACCGTCTATCAGTACGGCGGAACATCGGAGGCGTTCGAGCTCCTCGGCGTCTGGGGGACGAAGAGCGACGACATCTGGGCGCTCGCGGTCGCCGACGCGAAGGCCTTCCTCATCCGTCATGCGAGCGCCGACGGAGGCCCCGCGGTCTTCCGCGAGGTCCTTACCGAGGCGGAGTTGAACCCGTGGGACGAAAACCACGGATGGCTGACGCCCTCCGCGGACGAGCTCTGGATCCTGGGGCGCTACGGCGGCCAGCTCCGTCGCATGCGCGAGCTCCCGGATGGGTCGGTGGTCGTCGACGACGTCATGCCTCCGGTCCTTGCCGCTGATCCCGAGGTGTACTTCGAGTGGGAGAGCCTCGGGGGCTTCGCTTCGAACGACGTCTGGGTCGGCGGCCACCAGTGTCTGAACATCTTCTGTGGCGAAGAGCGTGGAGCGCTCGCTCACTACGACGGCGCCACCTGGTCGATCACGATCCTCGACACGAGCGAGCGCGTCTCGACGATCGTCGGCACGACGGATCCGGACCAGCCGCGCCGGCTCTGGCTCGGTCTGGGCCACGAAGTCGCGCTCGTTCCGGTAGAGGCGAATGGCGGCGTCGGCGCGCCGCTCCACACGCAGACGGTGCTGCCGGACAACTACGATTGCAGTCACCTCGTCGGCGTCGCGATCTCGCCCGCGCTGGCGTGGCTCTCCAACGGGTGCCTCGTCTATCGCTGGAACGGGACGGCGCTCGACGTGATGCCCGTCTCGCCGAACGGGATCCCGAGCGCGTACGTCAAGGGCATCTGGGCAGGGAAGTCCGGTGACGCCTGGATCGTCGGCGAGTCGCTGATCCGCGGACCGAACGCCCCGAAGACGGGTTTCACGGCGCGGCGCGAGGGAGATGCGCCATGAGGGACACGAAGACTCTTCCCGCGCTCGTCGTTTCGGTCGCGTGCCTGGCCGCGCTCGCCTGCTCTTCGTCGGAGACGCCCGAGGCCTCCGCCGGCACCGACGAAGATGGTGGGTCTCCGCCCGCGGATGCGGGCACACCCGACACCGCCGCTCGCGACGCGAGCGCGCCGCCCCAGGTGAAGCCACGCGCGCTCGACGTGAAGTGCGAGAAGGACCCGTGCTACGTCGCCGTGAGCGGGAACGCCGGCCACCACGTGTGCGGCCTCCTCCATGACGGCATGGTTCGATGCTGGGGACGAGACACGATCGCTCCGCCGGGGGCGGTCGACGACGGTCCCCTCCTCGGCGAAGGCGCGCTCGGACGTGGCGTGAGCGTCTCGGGCACGACCGCTGCAACTCCGGCGCCGGTCGTCGGTCTCTCGAACGTGACGCAGATCAGCGTTGGACCGAACCTCGGGACATGCGCGCGCACGTCGGACGGCTCTGTCTACTGCTGGGGCCGGAACGACTTCGGCCAGCTCGGAACGTCTCCGGAAAAACCGACGTTGCCCGTTCCCACGCGCGTCGACGGCCTGCCCCCGATCGATCATGTCGAGCTCGGGAACCACACGGCATGTGCGATCGGCTCTGACCGCGCCCTCTACTGCTGGGGCGAGAAGACTTCCGGCCTCGGGCTCGACGACGACGACGGCGAGACCACGTTCTCGCCACGGCGCATCGCCACGTTCCGCGCGCCGATCCAGAGCGTTGTGATCGGGACATGGGAGACGAAGGACACGATCGTCGCGCTGCTCGACGGCGACGTCCTCGCCAACGCCGGCGACAGCCCCGTGGGCGAGACGTCCCTCGTCGGCGAAGTCCCGGCCGTGCCGCTCGAGCTCGGGGGCGTGAGGCTCGCTGGAGCGTTCGCTTACGTCACGACCGAGGGGCTACTCGAGCAATGGCGGAACCGATTCGGCAGCATCCTCATCGATTCGCTCTACATCCCCTCGAGCGAGCTCCTCGTTGATCTCAGGATCTCGGGCGCGAATCTGATGCGGAAGCAGCAGGGCGGTGCGGTCTCGTCGACGGGTCGGTTCTTCCGCTGGGGCCCGAACACCGCGGGCACCCTCGGCATGCCGCCCGAGACCGTGGTCGAGTCGCGTTATCCGGTGGAGGTGCTCGCGGTGAAGTCCAAGGTGGTGTCGTTCGCGACGACGTACCGTTCGACGTGCGTGTCGCTCGTGGACGGCACGATCCAGTGCTGGGGCGCGAATGCGTTCGGAGAGCTCGGTCGCGGAACGGTCGACCTCGATCCGCATCCGGAGCCCGAGGTGATCCGATGACGGTCGATCGAAGCGCCGCCGCGAGGGCGGTCGTGGCAGCGGCGGCGATCGTCGCCGCTGCAGCGCCGTTCGCGTGCACGAGCGATCGCGACGCCTTTGCCACCGGCGGAGACAGGTTCCCCGATGCCTCCATCGACGACTCGGGTTGCCAAGGCGGGCTCCGATGCTCGCGCGATCTGCGCGCCGTCGTCGACGCGTGCGACGAGTCGCGGGTCGTCACGGAGTGTCCTGCCGACCAGGGCTGCGCCGACGCGAAGTGCGTTCCGGCGTGCAACGTAACAGCGAGCTCCGGCGCCTCCGTCGGCTGCGAGTTCGCCGCGCTGCCGCCCGCTCGCTTCCGCGAAGGGGCGGGGTCGTGCTTCGCAGCGTTCGTCGCGAACACGTGGGCGGCACCTGCACGCATCGAAGCCGAGTACGACGGCGCTCCGCTCGACCTCACACGATCGGGCCGCATCGTCCAGATGTCGGGTGACGCGATCACCTATGCGCCCTTCGACGGAGAGCTCGAGCCGGGTCAAGTTGCGGTCCTCTTCCTGGGCCAAGCGGAGGGGCCGGATCCGTCGACGAACACACCGGAGTTCTGGGTCCCCTGCCCAACGGGCATGACGCCGGCCGTCCTCGCCGACACGAGCATCCGCAGGACCGGCCGCGGCAGCTCGTTCCGGATCAAGACGTCGCTCCCGGTGAGCGCCTACAGCATCTATCCGTTCGGCGGCGCGAGCAGCTTCACGCCGTCGGCGACGCTCCTCCTCCCCATTCCGGCGTGGAACACCGGCTACGTCGTGGCGGACGCATGGGCAGCAGCGTCGACCGCAGGCAATCCGTCGACGCAGATCGTCGCGGCGGAGGACGACACGGAGGTCACGATCGCGCCGAGCGTCCCGATCCAGCCCGGATACGACGTCGAGGGCGCGAACAAGGGCGAGCCGCACACGTATCGCTTGAAGCGCGGCGAAGCGATCCAGTTCGCCCAGAAGGAGCAGCTCGTCGGCAGTCTGATCTCCGCGAACAAGAACGTCGCCGTCTTCGGCGGTCACGAGTGCATGAACATCCCGACGGAAATGTATTTCGCCTGCGACGGGGAGCAGCTCCAGCTGTTTCCGGTCCGCTCGTGGGGACACGAGTACGTGGCCGTCCCGCACCGTTCCCGACGCGTCTCGGGCCAGCCAGAGGACTACTTCTACCGCGTCGTCGCAGCGGCGGATGGCACAGAGCTCACGTACGAGCCGGACCGACCGACGGGCGCCCCGCCGACGCTCGCGCGAGGAGGCTCGGTGGTCTTCTCGACGCGCGACCCGTTCGTCGTCAAGAGCCAGGACGATGCCCATCCCTTCGCGGTGTACGCGTACATGTCCAGCGAGATGTTCGCGCAGGCGCATCTCGATGACGGCGATCCGGAGTTCACGTTCGTCGTGCCGCCCGATCAATACCTCGATCGCTACGTCTTCTTCGTCGATCCGAGCTTCCGGAATTCTCACATCGTCATCGTTCGAGCGCGCCCCGAGGGGAAGGAGTTCGAGCCCGTGGAGCTCGATTGTGCCGGGCCTCTCGAGGGCTGGCAGCCGGTCGGGACGTCGGGCAAGTACGAGTTCGTCCGCGTCGCGCTGACGGACGGCTTCGTCGGGCAGAGGGTCGGCACCAAGACGTGCGGCGCCGGCCGTCGTGAGCTCCAGAGCCGTGGTCCGTTCGCCGTCACGGTCTGGGGCACCGACTCGGCCGCGAGCTACGCGTACCCGGGCGGCTCGGCGATTCGCACGCTCAACGACCTCGAGCCGATCACGCGCTGAGCGACGGGGCCTGCGAGCCAGCGCGGAATCGGCAGCTCGAGCGGCTCGGCGACGAGGATCTTCGTGAGCGTCTGTGTCAGGGAAGTCGTCCACTCGCTCGAAGACGACGCGGCCCTGCGCGTAGGCGTGGCGGGCTGCGCGCGGGCTCGGTAGTCTCGGAGAGACGTGGCACGATCCTCTCTTCCGCGCTACGCGACGACCAGGCGGGTAGGGCGGAGGTTCCCTGATTCTGTCCGCCCTCCCGGTATTTTTGCGGAGCTCCGGTCGACCATCGGCCGCCGGTAGATCGAGCACGTAGCTCCCTTGGTCCTTCGCCGCACCTGGGCCACATGCCTCACCGGATTGGGCCTCGCGCTCTTAGCGGTCGACGCACGCGCGGGCGAGACCGGCAGCGAGGCGTCACCGGACACCGCGCTCCACCTCGTCTACGAGGCGCCCTCGGAGTGTGTGGATGCTGCTGGCGTACGTGCGCGTGTGCGTTCGCTGGTGCGAACACCGCCGGAGAAGTGGAAGTACCCGGTCGAAGTTCGGATCCGCATCGATCGACTCGACCATCTGTATGTCGGTCGTCTGGGCGTCGTGCAGCTCGACGCCCTCGATCATGCAGCGGCCGAACGGGAGCTTCGGGCAACGACCTGCCTTTCCGTCGTCGACGCGCTCACCGTCTCGGCGGCGATTGCCGTCGACGACGCACTCGCCGAGGCAGCAAGTGCCGCCACCACGAGATCCTCCCCACCGCCCGGCGACGAGGCGGTCGCCGCTCACCCCCCCGAGCCCGTGACTCCCGCGCCCGCGCCGACGCCCTCGCCCGTGAACGCCAAGATCCCGGTGTCTGGGCATCCGGTGCGTCCGCGCGAAGCATCGCGCATCGGGCCGATCGAGCTTCACGTGGGGGACAGCATCGCGCTCCGGCGAGGGATCGTCGCCGAACCGGTCTGGATGCAGTCCGCGTGGTTTTCGGCGGCTCGTCGGAACAGTTGGTATCCGATGCTCCGCGCCGAGCTCGCTTACGGCGCGAGCGGGATCGCCCGGACGGGCGTCGGCAGCTACCGTGCACGACTCCTCGAAGGCGGCCTCGCCGCGTGCACCCCCTTGCGCGACGGCGTCCTCTCGATCCTCGCCGCGTGCGTCGGAGTGAACGGCGGCACGCTGATGAGCTCGTCTTTCGAGGTCATCCGTTCCGCGGACCGTGTACGACCCTGGTTCGCAGCGTTTGCCGCACCCCGCATTGCGCTACCTCTGCTCGAAGGGCTCGCCTTCGTCGTCGAGGGACGAATCGCCCTCCCGTTCATCCGCGAACGGCTGAGGTTTCATCCTGGGGTCACGGTGTACGAAGCTCCGCTCGCCGTCGCCCAGGTGGGCGTGGGCCTCGAAGTGAGGCTCCCGCCGTTGCGGCCGTAAGATCGAGCGATCCATCCGAAGGGGTCAGGACATGTTCCTTTCACCACGGACGGACCCTCGGATGCGCGCAGAAGCGAAACATGATTTTTCCGCGCGACTTCTCCCCCCAGAATCCGTCTGGCGGCGCCGTGACCGGCCCGAGCCGGACGCGCCGTCGGTTCAACCCGGAATGACTGAGCTCGGCGCCGCCGGCCTTCATCGGCTCTCCACCGTATTTCGCCGCGAGGCGCGATGGGTCTTCGCGCTGCTGCGCCGTTTCGGTTTGGAGCGTGGCGACGCCGAGGATGTGACCCAAGAAGTGTTCCTCGTCTTCCGGTCACGAATCGAAGACGTTACGCCGGGCGAAGAGCGGAGGTTTCTCTTCCGAACGGCGGCTTACCTCGCGGCTAACGCGCGACGGGCCGCGCGGCGCCGGGAGGTTGTCCTGCCAGACGCTGCACACGAGCTCAGCACGCCACACAACGCCGAGCGTGAGCTTGCCGAACGCGACGAGCTCGAGCTCTTGCAAAAGATCCTCGACGCGATGTCGGAGGATCTGCGGATGACGTTCGTTCTCTACGAGATCGAAGAAATGACGTTGCCCGAGATCTCCGACGTCCTCGCCATCCCGCTCGGAACGGTGAAGTCCCGCCTTCTTCGTGCACGACGCGCGTTCGAGCGCGAAGCACGACGACACGGCATCAAACAAGACTCGGCCGGCGGTGCCGCGAGGAGTACGTGATGACACTTCGTCGATTGGCCGACGACCCTACGAAGCCCCGTCTCGGCGCCATGCTGCGCAAGGCACGCGCGGAGTCGCTCTCGGCCGATGCCGAGCATCGCATCGCGGAGGTCGTCCTCGCACCCACGGCCGTGGTCCCGCCCGCTCCACCGTCCGCCCCGCGAGGTCTTCTCATCAAGGGAGCGCTCGGACTTTCCTCCCTGGCTGTCGTCGCGGCGTTCGCGGTGTCGATGGTGGCGAGCGACGAGCAAGGGCCGGCGCGACCGCATACCGATACGGTGAGCTCGCGACAGGGAGAGGGCGCGCACGCTTCCTCGGAGCCCGTGCAGCCACCCGAAGTCGGGCTGTCTGTCCACGATCTCCCTGCCGTGACGCCAACGACGAGAGAGCTGCAGGACGGACCTCCCGTCGCGAGCGCGAAGCTGGGGAGCACGCCGACGACGTCGAGCCATGGATCTCGCACGACGGCAGCTGCCGCAGCTCCCGTCGACAGCCTCGGTGAGGAGGCTGCGCTTCTGCGATCAGTGCGTGAAGACCTCTCCGCTGGCCGGACTCAGCAAGCACTTCGCAAGATCGATCAGTACGACGACCGTTTCGGCAGCCACGGCGCGATGCGTGAGGAAGCTGCCGTGACGCGCGTGGAAGCTCTGCTTCAGGTGGGGCGCACGAGTGAAGCCAATACGCTCGGCTCGCGACTTCTCGTCGAGCGCCCCAACGGTGCCTTCGCACGCAAGCTCCGATCGCTCCTCGCATCACCTGGCGCTCCGTCATCGGAAAGCCAACGCCCTTCGCAGCGCTGATCGTGTCGTTCGAGCGATCCAAGAGTCCGCGCTCGAACATTCTTCGGTAAAGAGATGAGCCGCCTACGAAGCACGTTTGGCCAAGTGCTGGCCCTCGCAACGCTCTCGGTCGTACTTCCTCACTGCACGCGCGACGTCACCCTCGACGCGCCGCCGCTACAGGCAGGCGCTGACGCAGGGACCGGCGTCTTCGTCCCGCCGGAAGACGCAGGCACCTCCTCCGCCGCCGATGGAGGAGCGCGCGGCGACATTCCCATGTGCGTGAGCAGCACGTGCGCGGCTCCGTATGAGACCTGCTCGACATCGAAGTACCTCTGCGACATCAACCTGGACACCGACTCCAATAACTGCGGATCGTGTGGAAATAAGTGTCCGACCGACCAGTGGCGCCTGACCAACCTTCACGCCAGTTGGACCTGCGCCGGCGGCGGCTGCACGATGGTATGCAATCCGAGTCGCCTTTACGCCGATTGCAACGGCATGATCGAGGACGGCTGCGAGACAACGATTGGGAACAAGGAGAACTGCGGCTCCTGCGGCGACAAGTGCGCGGACGGTCAGACGTGTTTCAACGGGAAGTGCGTCGGTTGCGCGGCGAACGAAGTGCTGTGTGACACGCAGTGCGCGGACCTGATGGCCGACGATTTCCACTGCGGCGCGTGCAACAACGCTTGCCCGCGATTTCCGGCAGGCTTCCCCTCCGCCGGGGCGAATGCGTATTGGGGCTGCAAGGAGGGGGAGTGTAACAATCACAAGTGCACTCAGCCGTGGGCCGATTGCAACAACAACACCGCCGACGGTTGTGAAATCAACCTGGAAAGGGACCGCCTGAATTGTGGTCAGTGCGGGAAGGCGTGCGCTCCCGGAGAGCGGTGCGCCCTTGGCATCTGTCAGTGCGATCCGGGCCCGAGCGGGTGCGATTGCATCGACGACTTCGAAGCCGACTTGATGAACTGCGGGGCGTGCGGGAACCGATGCCAGGACCGGACCAACGCCCCCGCGACATGCAAGTTCGGACGATGTGGAAATGTCTGCACCGGCGGCTTCGGCGATTGCAACGCGGACATGATGGACGGCTGCGAGATCGACCTCATGAGGGACCCACAGAACTGCGGAGCGTGCGGAAACAGGTGCGCTACGGGACAAGCGTGCATTGATGGCAAGTGTGCCGTCGAGCCGTGCCCGGACGGAGTGATTCAATGACGCGGCAAGGCTTGACGCAGACGCTTCCCATGAAGCTCCCGTTGCTGGTCGTGCTCACGCTCGGCGTGCGCGCGGCGGCGGGATGCGCTGCTTCGTCCGTGGATGACGAATCGGCCCCGAGCAGCGACCCCGACGGTGGCCGCACCGAGACGCTCCCCGGCATCGAGAGCTCGAGCGACGCGAGCGTGGAGGCCTCGACCGAAGACGGCTCGGCGCCGACGTCGGACGAGTGCAGCTCCGACGGCTGGTGCGTCGTCCCCCACGATCTCCGCGGTGTCGCCGCCTACTCCGTCTGGGGCAGTGGTGCGAACGACGTGTGGGCCGTCGGATCATGGGGCAGCGTCCTCCACTACGACGGAAAGAAATGGTCGACGTCCCGCGTCCTCACGGACGCAGGTCAGCCGAAGACGCTCATCTCGGTTTGGGGGAGCGGTCCGAACGACGTGTGGATCGCGAGCGCCGACGACGTTCGGCACTGTGACGGCTGGAAAGAAGGTGGTCCAGACTGGTCGGGCGCTCGCATCGTCACGAAGACCGACACGTTGCCTTCGCAGCTCCTCGGACTCTGGGGAACGGGCGCAAAGGACGTCTGGTTGCTCCACGGCTCGACGCCCTTTTCGACCGGGCTCGTCACCAAGATCTTTCACTCCGAGGGATGGGTCGATGGCTCGCCCTCGCTCAAGCCCGCCTTCGACTACTTGACGAGCGGGACTACCTCCGAAATTCGCGGGATCTGGGCAAGCAGCCCAAGCGATGTCTGGGTCGTCGGAGACAGAGGCCGCATCTTCCGCTCGAACGGTTTCTGGGGCGGGATGGCTTCCTGGAAACAGGTCAACAGCAACACGCTCTCTCACTTGCGTGCCGTTTGGGGATCCGCGCCGGATGACATCTGGGCCATCGGCGACTCCGGAACGATCCGGCACTACACGTACAACGAGGGCGGGGAGCTCGTCTGGAGCTACGTGCCCTCACCAACCGGGAGCAAGCTCGGCTCGCTGTGGGGCTCGAGTGGCACCGACGTTTGGGCTGTCGGAGAAGGCGGCACGATCTTGCATGGTGACGGCACGACCTGGACGACATCGAGTGTTCCGAGCGCCGCAAGGGATATTCCGCTCTACGGCGTTTGGGGCAGCGGTCCGAACGACGTGTGGATCGTCGGAGAGCGCCTGATTCTTCATCGCGGACCCGCGGGAGAAACGAAGTGATGAGCTTCCGTCGCCATGGTCTAGGAGTGACGGCCGTCGTCACCGTCCTCGCAGGCTTCGCCGCGTGCGCGAACGCCGAGGGGGATCCAGCCACGCCCGAGCTCGATTTCGATGCAGGGATGGAGGACTCCCCCATCCCCACGCCCACCGGCGACGATGTCGAAGGTGGCTCCTCGAACGAAGACGCGGGCGCGCGCGCCGACGGCTCCACCGATGTCGAAGCAGGGCTTCCCGCGTGCACGGTCGATTGGTGTGACACGGCACTGCCGATTCCCGACGGCGGCTCGCTTCGACTCATGGATGTCTGGGTCGGGTCGAGCACGAACGTGTGGACCGTCAGCGCCGAGGGGAAGGTCCTTCGCTGGGACGGCACGACGTGGTCGGTCGTTTGGAGCACCGACAAGACGCTCTACGGCGTGTGGGGCGATCAGGACGGCACGATCTGGGTGGTCGGCGCAGCAGGAACGATCTTCCGCGGCCCGAACGGCGCGAACTTCACGGCCGTCTCGAACGGCGGCGTCACGCTCGACCTCGTCGGGATCTGCGAGGGCCCACGGGACGCCGAGCACGCGCGCAGTCTCGCGATCGTGGGCGCCGGAAACCGCGTGCTCCAATGGAACGGTACGACAGCCGAGAACGGCGATCCCGTTTGGGACGTCTCGAGCTTCGCCCCGACCTCGGGTCGAGAGCCGGTTCTTCACGCGATCACGTGTGTGGGGCACGACGTCTGGGTGTCCGGCATGTGGAATGAGATCGGCGACACCGGTGGGCGCATCTTCGTTCGATACGACGGCGAGCCGTCGTGGACGCGCATCCGGCCGATGCACGCGTCGAGCACCACCGACACGTATTGGGCCATTTGGGCGGCCGGCCCCGAACATATTTGGGTTCGCGGGTCGCAGAACATCACCTACGCGACGCCGAACACGGATGGCGGTTCACCTCTCTGGAGGAGCGAGCGCTCCAACATGGGAGGCGCGAACACCGATCGGCGCATCTCGGCCGCTTGGGGCTCGAATCCGAGCGACGTCTGGATCGCCTCGATGAACGGGCGGATCCATCACTGGGATGGCTCCAAGCTCTCGATCACCGCTACCGCGAAGAGCTGGGACGTTCTCTCGAGCAATCTTCACGGCGTGCACGGAAGCGGACCGAACGATGTTTGGGTCGTCGGTGACAACGTGGCTCTCCGACGTAATCAAGACGCAGGTACGAAGTGATGTCGAGGCTCAACCTTGTCGCGCATTCTGGATGGCTGTTCGCCGCCCTCTTCGCCGCGAGCGCGCTCACTCAAGGCTGCTCGGACAGCGAAGCCGACGCCACGTTGCCGCCTCCTCCATCGCCAACCGAGGATGCGGGCGTCGACGCCGCCTCGGACGCCACGACCGAAGAAGACGGCGGGGGACCTGCCCCAGCGTCCTTCTCCGGTGAGGTGACGTGCGGCGCGTCGGGCCCGTGCGTCATCGGGATCGTCGCAAATGCCGGACACCACATCTGCGCGCTTCTCGCGGACGAGACGGTTCGTTGCTGGGGTCAGAACGACCGCGGTCAACTCGGCGTCGCGCCGACGGAGAGCGAGGAGCCCGGCGTCCTCGCTCACTCTCCCAAGCCGGTTCGCCCCGACGGACTATCGAACGTGACGCAGCTCAGCGTCAACGGGAGCGCCGGCGGCACGAGCTGCGCACGCCTCGCGGACGGCCGCGCTCTCTGCTGGGGCTCGAATTCCGAGGGCCAGCTCGGCCTCGACGCCAAGAAGGTGATCCGTGATGCGAACGCGCACCCGACGCCGACCCCGGTCGAGGGCGTGCCGTACGCAACTCGCATCGACCTCGCCAGTGGATTCGCCTGCGCCGTCGGACGTCTCGGAGACGGCGACATCGAGGGCGCCGGTGGAGGTCTCTCCTGCTGGGGAGCCAACGACGTCCTGCAACTCGGGCGCGGTCACCTTCCGATCGCTTGGGGAACGGCAGGGGCCGTGGACCTTCGCTTCCGAAAGGTCCTGAGCGCCGCGGGAACGTCACGGGTCGGCTTCGCCGTCCGGGACACGGGCCAGCTTCTTTCTTGGGGCGGCAACGAGTGGCAGAACCAGTCCTTCCCGGGCGTCGTCAACCTTCGTGATGCCCTCGGGCGCGAGAGCTCCTTCTCGCCCGATCCGGTTCCGTACGAGCTCCCCGTGATTGGCGACGTCACGGATCTCGCGGCGTCGACCAAACACGCCTGCATCGTGGCCGGCGGCGCCGTGCACTGCTGGGGTGTGAACAATACGGGAGCCGTGGGCAACAGCTCACGCGTCGACGACCGCTGGCCCTTCGAGGTCACGGTCCAGGGCGCTCGACCGATTCGCAACCTGTCCGTCAGCGACAAAACGACATGCGCCGCCGCCATCGACGGCAAAGCCTACTGCTGGGGCGACAACACCAAGGGACAGCTCGGAGCTGGCAACGCCGACTTCACGTTCGAGCCGATGTCCGTGAGCGGCCTCGGCGGACGCGTCGTGCGGCTTGCGACGATGGACGAGACGACGTGTGCGCTCCTCGAAGATGGCACCGTCGAGTGCTGGGGCTCGAACGCGCGAGGTCAGCTCGGCATCGGGACGCGTGACGACGACGAACATTTGAAGCCGACGAAGGTGGTCTTTTGAGCGTCGGTCCCGCCAAGCGGGCCACGTCTTTGGCGAAGGTCGGCGCACTCACCTCCACGATGGTGGCCCTCGCCATCGTCGCCGCCTGCGGCTCCGATCGTGACGGGTTCGAGCGCGTCCCCGCGGTCGCTGATGCGGGCGTGTTCGCGACGGCAGACGGCGGCGGAACGACGTGCGGCGTCGTCTGCTCGCGGGACCTTCACTCGGTCCGAGACGGCTGCGACGGGACCCTCGTCGAAGAGTGCCGATCGGACCTGGGCTGCGCCGATGGGACCTGCGTATCGGCATGCAGAAGTGCCGAACGCAATCAGGGGACCGTCGGATGCTCGTTCTGGACGATCCCATCCGTCGCCACCGCGGGCGGTCCGCCTTCGGAGGCTCCCCTGCAAGACTATCGCAATTCCTGCTTCGCGGCGTTCGTCGCGAATACATGGAGTGAACCGGTCAACATCCATGTCGAGTACGAGGGGAGGCCCCTCGACGTGTCGAAGAGCACGGCCATCCCTCGAACGAAAAACGGCAAGCTCGAGTATGAGGTGCTCGACGGTCCGCTGCCGCCTGGCGAGATCGCGATTCTCTTCCTCCACGATGCGGAGAAGCCGCCCATGGAGAAGTTCGCGTTTACCCACGTGCGCTGTCCGATCCCCCCGGCCATCGTCTCGGAGGAATTCCGCGTCCCCATGACCTCGGGGACCACGGAGGCGTTTCATATCTCGACGGACTTCCCCGTCAGCGCATACTCGATTTACCCCTACGGCGGCGCACCGAGCTATCTCCCGTCGGCAACGGTGCTTCTGCCCACGTCATCGTGGGACAAATCGTATCTCGTGGTCAATGCGTGGCCGGCCATCGACAATCGCTGGACGGGCATGAAGCCTACGCTTCAGATCGTAGCCAGCGAGGACGACACGGAGGTGCGCATCCGCCCGAACAACGATCAGGTCATTCTGCCGGATGCGACGCCCTCTTCGGACGGCAAATCGGGGATCTACAACCTGTCCAAAGGACAGACCGTCCAGATCGTGGTGGCCAAGGAGTTCGTGGGAAGTCCCATCGAAGCAACGAAGCCGGTCGGAGTCTTCGGAGGAGCGACGTGCCTCAAGTTCCCGACGACCTGGGGGGCGGAGGCCTGCGACGTGGCTCAGCAACAGATCCCTCCCCTGCGTGCATGGGGCACGGAGTACATCGCCGCGAGTCACGAGAGCCGATGGGTTCTCCGCGCCGGCGAACAGCCAGACCCCGCGCGCCGCGAGGAAAGGGTGCCCTGGCGGTTGATTGGTGCAGCGAACGGCACCCAGCTCTCCTACGTGCCGAAGCGCCCCGATGGAGCTCCGGACTCACTCCAGATGGGAGAGTCCGCCGTCTTCTGGACGAGGGACTCGTTCGTCGTGCGAAGTCAGGATAGCGAGCATCCATTCTATTTCGCCGCCTACATGTCGAGCGCCAGCTTCGGGGACGTAAACGGTCCAGACTACATGAAGGACATCGGGGATCCGGAGTTCGTCAACGTCGTCCCGGTGCAGCAGTACCTCGACTCGTACGTGTTCTTCACGGACATGACCTACGGGTACACGACGCTCGTCGTCACGCGGCACGACAGTGGAAGCGGCTTCAAGGACGTGGATCTCGACTGCTCGGGACCGATCACCGAATGGAAGAACATCGATGAAGCGGGGCGCTATCAGTACGCCCGCGTGACCCTCGTACGTGACTCCAAGCCCCAATCGTTTCCGCGTGGCACGTGTGAAAACGGTCGACACGAAATTCGAAGCGACGAGCCCTTTGCGCTCACCGTGTGGGGGCTCGATTCCTATGCAAGCTATGGCTACCCCGGCGGCGCGGGGCTCCGTGAGATCACCTCTTCCGCCGTCTCCGTTCCGCGATAGGCGAACGACAATCCAGCGAGCGTGATGCATGAACATGTCGAAGTTGAAGGTCCTCTCCGTCGCCTGCGCTTTCGTCCGGCTGCTCGCACTCGCAGGTTGTGCCGGCGAGACGGGCGCTGTCGAGGTGCCGGACACGTCGGCGGACGCTGGCGCGTCGACCGATGGGGACGGTGGTTCGCCCCCCTTCGAGACGGAGCAGGACAGTGGTGCTTCGGACGCTGACGCCGCTCCCGACCGGCGGATCTCGTGGGACAGTGGGACGGATGAACGAGTGCCGATCGTCCAGGATGCGTGGACGCGAAGCGGCGTCTATTGCGCGCGCGTGCAGCGAGGGCAGGACGTCACCACGAAATGCTGGGGCGGCAATCGCAATGGTGAGCTCGGCCGGGGGGTCGTGTCGGCGCTCAACACGACCTACGCTCCGCAGCCCATTCAATCGCCGGATGCCCCGCACTTCACGATGGTGAAGCCCGATATCTCGTTGAAGGGCGTGGTTTGCGGCGTCCTCGACACGAACGATCTCAAGTGCTGGGGAGTGGGCTATGCCGCGGGCTCCCCCGCCGTGCCGAGCGTCCCCGACACGCCTTTCCTGCAGGACGTGCGGGCCGTGGACGTCGGCGCGAACCACGCATGCGCCATCAAGACCGACGGCAAGCTTCTGTGCTGGGGCGGAAATACGAACGGACAGCTCGGAATCGGCAAACAGGACAGCGTCGCCCATCCGACTCCCGCAGAGGTCCCCGGCATCACCGTGGATCAGGTCGCGGCGGGCGCAACTGCAACGTGCGCCGTGTCGAACGGCGAGGTGTGGTGCTGGGGATATAAACCGCTCACGGGAACGGGATCCGGGGCCGGGGCGGTCACATCGCCGACGCGGGCGGGAACACTCACGAACATCAAGAAGGTTCACGTAAACCAGGGCTACACCTACGCGATCGGCAACGACGGCAGCGTTTGGTTCTGGGGAGTCCTCGGCTCGAAGGTCTCGTATACGCCAGCCCCTCTCAGTGACCCGACGCCGGAGGATCCGGCGCGTCCGATGACGGGCGTGGTCGACGGTATCGACGACTGCTTCCTGTTCGAGAGCGGCAAAGTTCGGTGCGTCGAGACGAGCGGAGGATACCGTCTGAACGAGATCTTGCGCGTCGACCACCCCAAGAAGCTCACCGGAAAGTGCGTCGTCTCGAAGGATGACGAGCTTCTCTGCTGGGGGAACAACACCGCTGGTGTTTTGGCCGAATCGCCGATGCTGCTCACGTCCGTAAGCGGCGCGATCAAGATCGACCTCTGATTCTCCCCTTCCGCTTGGCGAGCGCATCGAATGCAGCGCGACCGATCGGGGGCGGTCCACGGTGACGCCCTTGTCGATGGCGGTCCGTCCGGCAGCAATGACCTACGCGCTCATCGCGAAGGGCGAGGTTGAAAACGCGTCCACGTAGGGACGCCCCGAAACCCTTGCCGGTCCTCGAGGCAGGCGAACTCCCATCGTCGTCGGCGCGCGATCTCGGATGCCGTCCTGTACCCGCGGCGAGATCGCACTCGTTGCGGACGCAATTTCGTCACGTGCGTCCGCGCACGGCGTGGCCGTTTGCCACGCGCCCGCCTGCGTCATGTTCGCGCCACATCTTGGCTTGCGATCCCCGGAGACGCCTGCCGGCGTACCCGGTCGTTCGGCGAACGTACGGCGGCGGCGCAGGGCGAAACTGCGATCGGAGGCTGTTGGTCCGGAACCGTTGCGACGAGTGTAGGCAAATCGGGGGGCTTCGAAGTGGCGCCGTGCGGCCCACCTTTTGAATCCGTCGCCGTCGCTTGCTGCCATTGCTCGCCGTTTCGGGAGCTGAGCGCGTTGGTGCGCTCGTTCTCGGGGGATTCCGGCTCACGGAGAGCCGCGATGGCATCGTGCGTCTCGAGCACGACGGGCGCGTCGTCCTCGTCCGGGACGTTCCGCTCCTCGCGTCGGAGGAGCTCGAGGCGATCCTCCGGCAAGCCGGCGTTGCGTACACAGCCTTCCTCGAGCTGCTCGATCGTCTCCCGGTGTCGAGTCAGGCGAACCCCGACGAGGCACACGCCACGGGTACGAGACGTCGCTTCAAGCTCGGCGAAACTGGATGAGCTAGACAGATGACCGCCGTCACGATCAACAAAAGGCGCGTCCTCGTCGTCGAGGACGACCCAGATGCACGAGAGATCTACGAGGCTACCCTGCGTCACGCCGGTTGCGACGTGGCGACTGCCGGGAGCATCGCGACAGCTCTGGCTACTGCCAGGACGAGCCGGCCTGATGTCGTGGTGCTGGACTGCCGCTTACCCGACGGGCACGGGCTCGAGCTGCTTCGGCAATGGAAGCGATCGACTGCGATGCGCGACGTCCCCATCGTCGTCATCACGGCATACTCTGCGCACGCCGATGTGGAGGCGGCGGCGTTTGCGGGGGCCGATGCCTTCATCGTCAAGCCGTGCTCGGGGGAAGCGCTCACGTCGTACTTGTCTCGCGTGCTGGTCGCGAACGCCCCGACGAGAAGAATTCCGCGCCATCGCATGAGTCGGAAGATGGCGCCGCTCACCGTCGTCTACCCATCTTCAGATGGTCAGATGGCGCCGACCTTTCACAAGCACGACGACGGGAATCTTCAGGCGCGCTGCACTCGCTGCTTCCGGACCTCGCCTCTCCTCGGGCCGCAGCGGACTGAGGCGTCACGGCGTGCCCTCGCTCTCGGATGGCTGACGCGCACCGATGGCTGGTTGTGTCCCGTATGCGTCGATCGAAGCAGGACGCGTCGGCCGGCCTGAGGAGAACTCGAAACGCGGAGGAAGCAAGTGAGCAACGACATCCAGATCTCCGGCGCGGAGTGCGTCGTCGCCCTCATGCTCGCGCGTTTCACGGTGCGTCATCGCGCGCTCGGCCACACGATCCTCGAGCGAGACTGCAAGCTCGTGATTGTGCCGGATGCGCTCGTGCTCGCGCCTGCCGTGCTCGACGCCATCCTCGCGGATGCCGAGCTCACCCCCGAGGCGTTCGTCGAGCTGATCTCGGAGGAGCCGACCATGCCGGGCGTCCGCGAGGCGGACTTGCCCAGGCGACATCCGGGATGAGCGTTCGAGCAACTGAGCCTCTGCGAGTGTCCCTTCGATGGTCATCCCGCTTTCGCTTCGCGATCGCGTGAGTGGGCTCAGTCGGTCGCGAGGAGCGGCGAGCTGGCGAGATCTTCGAGCAGCTGCATCGCACGATCCGGTTCGCGGAGTGCAATGTCGACGTCGTCGGGATCGTCGACCGACAAATCGTGAAGCTGGGCCGGACCACCCGAGGGCGCCACCACGAGCTTCCGTTCCGCGTCGATGAGCCCGACGAGGGAAGGGCGTCCCTCCGCGGTCGCCCGGAGCAGGATGGGGAGCGCGCGCGGGGACGCTGGGTGAGTGTAGAACCGCAGCAGATCGACGCCGTGATATCCGCCGAGATCGATCGCCGGATCGAGAAAGCGCGCGAGCGTCGGCGCGACGTCGACGAGCGTCACCGAAGGCCCGACCACCTGAGCGGACACGCCTGGGACGCGAATCGTGAGCGGAACCCGAACGAGCGGCTCCCAGAGGAAGGCCGAGTGCGTGAGGAAGTTGCGGTACCCGAGCGCTTCGCCGTGATCGGAGACGAAGACCACGACGGTGTTGTCTGCGAACCCGAGCCGCTCGAGCCCATCGAGCATTCGGCCGAAGCCGCGGTCGACCACGCCCGCGACCGTGCGATACCGGTCGCTGTGCGCGCCGCTCGGTGAGCCAAACTGCTCGAGGTGCTCGTCTCGGAGATCCTGCCACGCGTGCAGATCGAAGTTGTAGAGCCAGGCGAGAAAGCGGCGCCCTCGTCGTGCCGCCATCCACTCGAGCGCGCGGTCGGTGATCGCCTCTCCGGTCGGTGTGTCGGCCCCATAACCCCAGATGGGCTCGGAGTCCGAGCGGTCCGACTCCGCATGAACCTCGTCGAACTCGAACTCTGGCAGTTGAGCGGCGAGGTAATCGCGCGCCGAGGCGGCGATGAAAACGGACGTGTCGAGCCCCGCGTCGCGGGCGCGCTTCAAGAACGTCGGGGCGGGTGCGCGGTCGTAGCGGCCGAAGAGGAGCGGAGGCAGCGCGTGCAAGGTGTCCGATGCGGCGCTGTACGCGTTCACGAAGTCGAGGCTCCGCTCGCGGAAGCGGGCGAGCGCCGGCATCGCGCGGGGATCGGCGGCGGTGTCGGCCCGGAGCGTGTCGACGAAGTAGACGACGATGTTGCAGTCGCGGCATGCCGACCGCAGGTCGACCGCAGCCGCCGCCTGGTCGTACGACTCCGTTTCTCCGACCGCCCACCGTACGATCGGAGGGCCATTCACCCGCGGTGCCCATGGATTCGTCGCGGCGAGTCTCGTCACGAGCGCGCCGAGCGCCGAGGGCTCGTGGAGAAGGTGGCGAAGCCCCATCGCATGAGCTGCGCGGTACCGGGCCGCCGAGAGCTGCCAGGCGCACGCGACCGCGCCCGCGAGGAAGGTCGGCGGAGCCAAGAGAGACCAAATGCGCGCCCGGTGGAAGGATGGATCGGCGATCGAGGCGCAAGCGGCGTAGAGAAGTAGGAAGCTCGCGGCCTCGGCGGCGTCATGGAGCCCGCGCTGCGTTCCGACCAGATAGTGGCCGTCAGCACGGAACAGAGCGACGCCCGCGGCGGCACACGCGACGGCCAAGCTGATGCGAAGCGATGCGCGCCGCGCACGCGCATGCGCGCGCGCCGCCGACCACACGCCGCCGGCAACGCCCGCGGCGAGGGCGAGGGCCCATGGGAAGGCGGCGGCGAGCGCGGTCGCCCGAAGCGGACCCGCAAACGACGCCTGACGACCCGCGAGTCCGACGCAAGCGCCTGCGAGCAGTGCGTGTCCAAGACGCGCGTCGATGCCCATGGCCCTCGTCAGACCTGCACCCCATGCGAGGACGGCGCCCATGGTTGCCCCGAGCGCGAGGACGAGCCCGCCCGAGGCCGCGAGATGCTCGTTGTGGCCGACGCCCCAGCGCGTCCGCCCCGCGGCGTCGATCGCGAACATCGCGAGCGCGGCGAGCGTGCCAGCGACGCCGCCAGCGACGGCCATGAACGATGCGCCCCGGAAGGCGCGCGCGGCGGTCATTCTCACCGGCGCCCATCTTCGCGCGGTCAGAAGAAAGCTGATGCGAAAAAGTGATCCTTCTGCGGCTGGGCTCGGTGTGCGCGAGCATCGTCGCGATCAGGCGCGGACAGCGCCGAGGTGACGACCGCTCACGCTCGGGACCTGCTGAGCACCATGGAAGAGGGGCGCTCCCGCGGGGGTTGATTCCTCGGAAGAACGACCCGGAAGACCGTCCCCGCCTCGCTCGACGACTGTACGGTGATCCTCCCGCCATGGGCCTCGACGATCTCCTTGGAGATGAACAGGCCGAGCCCGAGTCCCCCTGACTTTGTTTGGCGAGTCCCTTGGCTGTAGGGGTCGAAAATCGTCCCGAGCATTTCACTAGGAATGGGCGGTCCCAGATTCCACACGCTCAGCTCCGCGACTTGCGGCGTCGACCTCATCGACACCTCGACCGGGGTCGCCCGATCCCCATGCTCCAACGCGTTCCCGAGAAGATTGGAGATCACCTGTCCGAGCCGATCCGAGTCCCACGATCCCTCGCATGCGGCGTTGCCGGTCCACTTGAACGCGTGGTCTGGATGGGCCGCTTGCATCTCGTCCACGATGTTGGTGACGAGGTCTCGCAGGTTGCATGGCTTGCGTTCGAGCGGGATGCCCTTTCCCAACCGGCTTCGGGCGAGATCGAGAATTTGTTCGATCATCCTCGTCATCCGCTCGGCACTTCGGACGATCCGCTCCGCAGTTTTGCGGTCGCGCTCGGAGGCGCTCCGTTGCAAGAGCTGCGCGCCCATGAGGATGGAGTTGAGAGGATTACGGAGGTCGTGGCCGAGGACGCCGATGAAGCGCTCGACAAAGTCCAACTGCTTCCGTTGAGCCTCGGTCCGACGCCGCTCAGCCCAAATCCCGGCCACCACGAGGGCGAAGGTGGAAGTGCCTCCGATGAGCAAGAAGAAGGTCCACCGTCGTTGCCGCTCGCTCGCTTCCGTCCGCTCGATGAGCAGCCGAGCCTCTTCTTGGTCGATCTCGGAAAGGACCCGTCGAAGGTCGTCCATCGCATCCTTGCCTCGAAGCATGTCCGCCGCGAGAGCAGGATCAGGCGCACCTCCTTGGTTCCCCCTGCCCGTGAGGGCGAGCAACTGGAACCTGAGGCCGATCAAGCGCTCCAGCTCGTCGATCCGTCGGAGCTGGCCCGGATTGCTTTGCGCGAGCTGCCGTAGATCGTCGAGCTCACCGTGCCATCTTTCGATGGCCCGCTCGTAAGGCTCCAGGAAACGACGGTCGTTCGTGACGAGGTAGCCTCGTTGACCCGTCTCGGCGTCTACGGTCGTCGCAAGCAGCCTGCTCGTAGCCAGCCTGATCTCCTCGCTGTGCATGACCCAATATCCGGCCTGGGTCTGCATTCGCAGCGAGTGGATGGCCCCGAGCAGCAGTAGCAGTAGCAGTAATGGCACCGCCAAGATGGGCACCATCGAACGCCAGCGGGGTACCGTCCGAGTCATAAAGTATCTGAGCGGGCTTATCGCGCGTCACCCGGGTCGGCAACGGCGGCCGCGGCTTTCGAGCCGGCGTTCGCGCTCTAGAACGAGCACATCTTCTCGCGATCAGGGTGGAGTTGGGGTCCACGCTCTGTTTCTTCGCACGTGGATCGTGCGCTCGGATGCGTCGAGTTGGAAAAGGTGAAGCCATTCGTGGTCGACGAGCTCGCGCACTTTTGAATGCTTCTCGAGCACGCGATCGATCGCCGGACGTGGGGCTTCGATGAAGACGCTGAGCCGAAGCGGCGCGTGAACCCAGCGTTCTCCGTCGTGAAGCGATTGGATGGACAGGCCGATGCGGAGGTCGCCGCCGTTGCCCTCGAGCACGCCTAGGTGGCCGCCCACGACGTTGTGAAGCAGCTTGTTGCCGCTGCCGTAGCGCGTCGGGTCTACCGTGGATGCGTAGTACTGGAAGTTGATCCAGTGCGTGACGACCATCGGGCCCGTCATGATTTGCTCGAGGATCGTGAAGTCCTCGTCCTCCTCGAAGCGGTAGTCCTGAAGGAACGCGCGCGCGCCGAGGTCGAGGTGTCGACTTCGCTCGCGCGGGGCCACGATGAACGTGGCATTGCCGGCGAGGCCCCACTCGGGACGTACCTCGGCCCAGTTCTTCGAGCGCTCGACGACCGCGGCATGAAGCTCTGGGTCGGAGAGATTGTCGAGACCGAGCTTGGGAGCGCGCTCGCGCCTCGCCGCCGTGCTCGCGCGCGCGAGGGTGGCCCGGAGGTCGGCGACATCGCGACGATGCGTTTCGGGGATCGTATCCTCGTCGAACAATGCGACGTCGTCGGTCGTCGTGTTGTGAAGACCGGCGATGAATCGAGTGGCTGCCGGGATCTCGATGCCGCGCGTAGCGAGGCCCGCGCGAACCTCCGCGTCGTTCAGGAGCGCGGTCGCGGCCCGCGCGTTCACTTCGCCCGTTTGGCCACAGCACGCGCCGCAATCCAGGCCCGCGGCGTGCGGATTGTTCCGCGTCCCACCGCGGTGCCCGACGAGAACGACGAGACGCGCGAAGCCTCGGGTGAGGCTCATCATTCGGAGCATGCCTTCGGCGAGCGAGCAGCGCTCGAAGGCCGCAAGCGGCTGACCGTCCACGCGGCTCGTGATTCGAGGTGTGCGCGCCTTGTCCTCGACCGGAGAGAGGCCCGCGTGCTCGTGCGTGTCCGATGCTCGCGACCACCGGCCGAAGGTCTCGCCGAGGAGCGTGCCCGCGAAGAACAAACCCATCACATCCACGAACGCGAAGCTGGAAAGCGAGCTCGACTTGAACGCCTTCCACGCATGGCCAGCCTGAAGGCGTGATGCGCGCGTCGCCTCGAGGGATTCGGGCACTCCGGTATCGGTGACGCGATACTTCGGGGCCATGAGCCCGGGGAGCTGCGGGCGCGCGCTGTCGGCCGCGAGCGGGGCGTACTCGATCGGCACTCCGAAAAAGCCGGCGCAGCCGAGCGTCTGAATGTCCCCGCCTTGCGCGCTCGTTGCCTCGAGCGCGCGCCTGTAGACCTCCGACCGCACGTCGAGGCAGAAGACCGCCTGCACCGACGGGGTGCTCGCGCGCGCGGCCCCGAAGCCCTCCGGCAGCTTCCGGCGTACGTGTGACATCCAGGCGATCTCCGCCGCGCTTTGGAGGAGCCAGTCCTCGGCGCGCGCGGATTGCGCGACGCGATCGAATGTCGGCCAGCTGGCGACGGCATGACCCCAGTCGACTTGCAGGTCCTCGCCGCCCGAACGAAAGAGGATCCACTCCCAGGCGATGCGGATCGCGAGGAGCTCGAGGATGTGCTGATCGTCTCGATCCGCGAGACGCGCCGTCCAGCGAAGGTACGCGCACCACGACGCCCAGCCGTTGACGTCGAGGAGCAGCGCCGAGAGATAGTGCTCGTGCTCGGCCGCGGGCACTCCGAGATCCGACGAGACGCGCGCCATCATCTCATCCGGCGTGTTCGGCAGCGACGCAACGGCGGAGCGATACTCCGCCAGATCCATGAACAGCGCCGGCCCACGATCGCTCTCTGCCTGCTTTCGCCAGCTCGCGTAGAGCCCGTCGTCCCTGACCGGATGGATCTGCGCCTGTCCGTCGTCGAAGTACGAAGCGCAGAACCGACTGATCCGCTCGACGATGTAGTCTCGCCACGAGACCTCGAGCTCGCGTCGACAGCGCGCGTCCATCACGTCGACGACGAGCGGACGGCGACGTAACGCGGGCTCCGGGATCCGAAGGAGCCCGCTCAAGTGCGCTTCCGTCATCTTCTTCGCTCCGCTCTGCCCGATCGCTTCGCGGAGGTGCTCGGGACGTAGTCGCCTTGCACGCCACTCCGCGGCGTACCACGAACGCGGCATGAGCAGCTTCGCGCCCGAGAGCGACGCGAGCTCGCCAGCGACCTCGGGGAGCGGCTTGTCCGTGCGTGACCAGAAAGGATTCACCGCGATGAAGCGATCGAGCGGCCAGCTCGGTGCGATGCGGGCGCACGCACGCTCGGCGGCTTCCTTCAGCTTGCTCGACGCGCTCAACGGGCCTCCAGCATCACACTCGAACGCCGCGACGTGGCGGCAGGTCGCTCGAGCCGGGGCGGCCACAAGCGGAACGTCATCCGCGTGAACCACTCGTCGATGTAGAGGCCGCTGTGTAGGTGAGGCTGAAGCAAGCGCGCGAGCCGGCCGGTCGGACTCGTCTGCAGGATCGTCTGCGCGATGAAGAGCAAGACGAGCCCGCCGGCGACGATCGACCACTCGAGGGAGGTTCCTCCCGCGTCGAGCGACGGGGCGATCTCCTCGAAGACCGCGTGCAACGCGAAGTAGAGTGCGGTGGCTCCCACGGTAGAGAGCGCAGCGAGCGTGAACGCGCGCCGTCCGGCAGCGAGCGCTCGGCCGATCGTGGGAACGAAGCTCAAAAGCAACGCGAGCGCGAGAGGCCCGAGCGAGGTCGACGCGTGCAGCGAGCTCAGCTCGAACGCTGCGTAGAGCGGCGCTGCGCCGATGCAGAGCACCGCGGCGCCGGCGACGGCTCCGCGGAGCGTCGGCGGCGACCCACGCCGCGATGAGCACACCCAGATGGTTCGATGTGACGAGCAGCGTGACCGACGCGAGGGTCAGCAGCAGGGACCGCGCATAGCGGACGAGGCCGCCCTCCCTGGCGAGATAGGTTCGCGAATAACGGACGACGACGATCGCCAACGTGCAAACGAGGACGAGCATCGCGCTCGAGACGAGGTCGAGCTGCACGAGGCCGCGCAGTCCCGACCCGTCCGCCGCGCCGGCATCGTCGGCGATCCGCGAAAGGACAGCATGGAGCGAGACGGCGAGGACGGAGAGCCCCCCGGTCAAGAACGTCACGAACGAAGGGGCAGCGAACGGAGAGCGGCGCGTTACGAAAAGCGCGGCCAGAGTGAGGCTCGCCGGAACGAGAGCTGCGAAGACGAGCGGCAACTGCAACAGGTCATGGGCGACCATACCGGTTCCGTGTTCATCTTAGAGGGAGCAGGCATCACTCCGGAACGGTTCCGACGAATCGGGCATTGAACGTCGCCCCTCGCGGGACGGACGACGAACGGCGTTCAGCCCGCGCTCGCGGCCGGAGGCTCCCACAACTCGATGCGGTTCCCCTCGGGATCCATCACCCAGCCGAACTTCCCGTACGACTCCTCCTGGACCTTTTCATCGACCGCGGCGCCGGCGGCGCGAAGCTGCGCGAGCATCGCGTGGAGGTCCTTGACGCGGAAGTTGAGCATGAAGGGAGCCTTGCTCGGCTCGAAGTACGTCGTGTCGGCGGGAAATGGCGCCCAGATGAATCCGGGACCTCCCTGCGTCGGAAACATCGTCTCCCCGTGCTCGTCCGTCGGAAGGCCCAGGTGGTCGCGATACCAGGCCTTGAGCTTCGCGGGATCCTTCGCCTTGAAGAAGATGCCTCCGACACCGAGGACGCGTTCCATCGCCGACGAGCGTACTTGTCCGTGGACGCCGTTGTCGACCGTGCTCGTGGGGCGTTTGGAGCAATCACGATTCGCTGAACGTCGCTCGAGGGTTTCGCGGTCACCCTCGCTCCGGCGCGAACGGAGATGGCACGTCCACGACATGCTAGATCCTGAACATGAGCCTCGATCTTTTCGTCGTTCGTCGCACTCCGATGACCTGGGCCGACGTGCTGCGCGCGTGCGACGCGGTTGCGCGAGACAACGACGGCGTCGCGTTCTGGGCAATGACCGACAATGCGCAGGACACGACGGCGTACTTCTGGAAGATCGGGCGCGTGACGCTCGAGTGGGTCTCGCCAGATCCCGAAGACGCGCAGGACGACGATCCGCCCGAGCTCGCGGAGCCCTTCGTCGTCGTCTCCTCACGCTCCGGCGCTTGGCCGTGGATCGAGTGGACGGCGCTCGCGCTGGCTCACAGCCTCGGGGCGCGCGTCTACGATCCACAGAACGGCGAGATGCTCGAAAATCAGCGGGCAGAGCACGATCTCGCCGCGCTGAAGCGCGTACACGACGACGATCTCCGCGAGACCAAACTCTCGCTCGTCTCCAGCCATTGGGCCTTCGGCGTGGGCGAGCCAACACGCGCAGGACTTCTTTCTCACGTCGAGGTGATCGATGCGGTCGCCCGGGAAGCGCTCGGCGTCGACACTCCGATCGCCCTCGGAGCCGAGCAGGTGAACCTCTGGCACACGTACGAGGTCGGCGGCGCGGAGATCAAGGTGTCGAGCAGCAACAGCGGCGGCATCCATGACCCGAACGCGAAGCGTACGGTCCATGTCGAAGGACCCGCGTCCGATCCGCGCGTGCACGCGTTCGCGGCTGCTCTCGCGCGTCGGCTCGGCATCTCGTTCCGGAGCGTCGAAGAGTACCGCTGACGTCTCGCGTTCGTCGCCCTGAGGTGACCGTCCCGTTCGCCGTGCGTGAACTGTCGGGAGCCGCACGGGCGTCGGTCCCGCTCGAGAGTCCCCCGTGGCCCGCGACGACCTCGCTCGCGGCCGACGAGCTCCGCATCTGCATCGACGAGCACCGACGACGTTACGGTCGGCCCGACGGCGGACCTCGATGGTTCGCGCCTGGACTCGCGCCTGGACGATGACGGCACGCACGTTGCGAGCTTGCTCCGTGCGCGCATCGAACGTCGCCGCAGCGAAGAGGTTACGTGAAGCTGTCCTCGTCTCTTGCCGTGATCGTTGGTCTCGTGATCGCCCTCACGGGCGTCGCGGGAATACTCGTACCGCAGGTGCTCGTGCAGCTCGGTTGGCTCTGGGCGACGCCCGTCGGGCACTACGTCTCGGCAGCGCTCGATATCGTGGCCGGGCTCATTCTCCTCAAGGCTGCACCGTCGTCGCGGAGTCCGGTAGCGCTGAGCGTGTTCGCGGCCATCACCCTCATCGCTGGCGTCCTCACGCCCTTCCTCGGCCACGCGCGCGAGGTCGCGTATGCGACGTGGTGGTCGAATCAGGGCGCAGGCATCCTTCGGCTTTGGGCCGTCTTCTTGATCGCAGTGGGCATCCTCATCATCGTGTCCGTCGCTCCTCGGCGTCGCATGCTGCGCCCCGTCCCGGGATGAGCACGCGCGTCGGTGATGCAGCGACCGTTGCGAGGATCAGAGGAATGCGTCGGCTCTCGCCGTCGACCGGCGGCGCTGGATCAAGGCTGCTCGGCTCGAGCGAAGTCCTCCTCGAGTCGTCTCTGCAGCTCGGCGTGTGTGCGCCACGCGCGGACGCTCGGGCGTGAGGGGCTCCGGGGATCGCCGGCGAAGTCGGCCGCGCTCAGTCCCTCGGCCTCCAGATCGGCGACGAGCTCACGGACGCGTTGCACCGCGGCAAGGCGCGGGCCGAGCGGCCCACCTTCGCGCCGGTGCCGGTCGTAGAGACGGCACGCGAAGCTGCGGCACGAGGCGGGTCGCTCGTCGTAGATGGAGCACACGCGCCGCGCACTCGAGCGTGTTTCGCGCATCGAGAGCGCCGTGCATGGTTGCTCGAAGGCTCTCTCGCCGTCGAGGACGCGGAGTCGGTTTCTGCGTGCGGCCACGGCCTCTCCGGTCCCGAGAGGGACGCGACCGAAGAGGGAACCGTCACAACAGAGCCCGCACGACTGACAAAGCGTTGCCAGATCGGCATCCACTTCGCTCAAGCTAAGCTGCCTTGCCAATCGAGACGAGCATGGTTGCAAATTCGTCAACATGGGCGCCCCGAAGGGCTCACCGGTGTTGGGGCTCCGTCCGCTTCACTGTCTTCCTCGAAACTCGGGGAACAGCTCCAGCAGGTCGGTGTGCTCACCCACGGCCACGAGCGCCTGCTCGAACAGAAGCTCGAATCTGGTCGGTGTCAGCGCACCGAGCTGGCCCAGACGTGAGACCTCGGCGGCCAGAAGCCGTAGCCGATCTATGTCGGGTGACAGCCTCGTTCCGTATTCTATGACCTTCCCCATTTGCGTAACGTCCTCTCCCGCGGCGGTGAGGGCGTCTCGAGCTAGCTCGAAGTAGCGCGTCATCGTGAGCTGGTGATTCGCAGCGAGACGCTCCATCTGAGCGAGAACGTCCCGTAGTCGGTCGAGATCCGAAGCCACCATTCGAGCGTAGCTCGTCGCCGAAATCGCGCTATCACCGGCGTCGATGCCCGAGCCGAACGAGTGACTACCGGTCCTTGGCGCAACCGCCCGTGGCATTGCACGCGCAGGCCGGCAGCTATCCGGACGTGTACGGTTCGCCTATCGTGCACATCGATGGCGTCTCCCGCGACAGACGTAATCCACTGTCCCCTCTGCAACCTGCCTTGTCGAATGGCCCGCCGCAGCGTGTGATGGATGCGGGCAGGACCTCCACGCACCGCTGAACCTCGCTCAGCTACGTGACGAGTGCGCCGCGCGGAAACGACAGATCGTTCTCGCGCTGTTCGTGATTGTTGCGATCCTTGCGCTGAACGTCGCGCTCTTCGAGGGAGCCGCGTACGTCATCCTGACGGCGCCTATCGGATGGCTGATCTGGGGTTGCATCCGTTTGCGTGCGTTGAGTCAGAGGCTCGCTCGCGCATCGAAACAGGCGAACGTCTGAACGCTCGTGCTTCGCGCGATGCACGGATGCGGGGTAAGCTCTCGCGGTGAAGTTCATCGTTCGCCGTCCGGGGGCGAAGCTCGCGCCGTTCGTCGAGTCGCTCTGGTACTTCACCGGCGAGCTCGCGCACGGTCGCGAGCGCGTCCTCCCGAGTGGCAAGGCGCAGCTCCTCGTGAACCTCCACGAGGACGAGCTCCGCTGGTACGACGATGGCGGTCATCGGATGGCTGGCGCAGGCCTCATGGGCGCGCACGATCGGCCATTCGCGATCGACACCGAAGAGCAGCGGGCGATCCTCGGCGTCAGCTTCCGGCCGGGCGGCGCGTTCCCGTTCTTCGACCCGCGGGAGACGAGCGGCGTGCACGCGGCTCTCGAGGATCTCTGGGGCAGGGAAGGGCGCGCTCTTCGCGAGCGCCTCCTCGAAGAGAGGACGCCCAGCGCGATGCTCGCCCTGCTCGAGCGTGTGCTGCTCGTTCGCGCGAAGCGGCTCACGATCGATCCGGCGATCGCATTCGCGGTCGGCGCGCTCGAAGAAGGCGCGCGCGTCGGCGCGGTCGTGGATCGTCTCGGGATGACACCGCGACGATTCATTCGCACCTTCGAAGAGCGCGTGGGCCTCGCGCCGAAGCGTTTCGCACGCGTGCGTCGCTTTCAGCGCGTGCTGGCGGCCGATCGCGCGTTCGATTGGGCGGCGATCGCCGCTGAGGTCGGCTACTCCGACCAGGCGCATCTCATCCACGAGTTCGCGCTCTTTGCCGGCCAGACGCCGACGTCCTATCGACCCCGCGCGGACGCGTCGAATCACGTGCCTTTGCGCGAGTGACAAATTTCTACAAGCCGCTCCCGACGCAGCGGCGCATTCTTCGCGCATGCCCAAGATTTCCTCGCTCACGCCCCGCCTCGTCGTTTCGGACGCCACGCGTGCGATCGCCTTCTACATCGAAGCTTTCGGCGCGAAGGTGCTCGAGCGCCACGCGGACGACAGCGGTCACGTCGTCCACGCTGCGCTCGCGATCGGCGATGTGAAATTCACGCTGACGGAGGAGAAGCGCGACTGGCACAACCTCGCGCCGACCTCCCTGAAAGGCTCACCCGTGCTGCTCTCGCTCACCGTGGACGACGCCGACGCGGTCGGCAAGAAGATGGAGCGCGCCGGGGCAAAGGTCGTCTTCCCGATCGACGATCACGGCTACGGCTTTCGCGACGGCCGTCTCGTCGATCCGTTCGGCCACTACTGGATCGTTTCGCAGCCTCTCTGACGATCGGCTCGCGTCTCGGCTGCGTCGGAAGCCCGGCACGTGACTGCATCGCGGCCGTACGCTCGCGTTACCGGAAGTCCTGCACCGACCACACGTCCCCGATCGGCGTCGTGTAGAAGCCGCACCAGACCTTCGTCGCCGTGGCGCTCTTCATGTTCTCGTAGTGTCCGCCGCCTGGCCCCTCGCCCCACATTCCGCGGAGGCAGCCCTTGATCATGTCGGCTTGCGGTGTGGGCGAGGCGTTGCACTCGTTCTGGGCGGACTCTCCGCACGCCCCGAACCGGCCGTGCCAATGGCCCGACTGTGCGTCGTCCTTGATCTGGCCGTCGGCGCAAGCTTCGCGGTCGGAGGCGCGCTCGAGCGGGCGTAAGCCGAGCGTCGCGCGGTAACGGTTGATCTCGTCGACGCAGAGCTGCGCGACCGATGCTGATGCCTGCGCGGGTTGCGTCGGTGTCGCTCGAGGAACACGGCCGAGAGCACGCAGGCGCGGCGCGCTCGGGCGCGTAGGGGCGGTGCGCTTCGGGGGGGCGGGCGCCACTGCGGCGTGCGATGGCGATGTTGCCCGCACCTCCGTTCCGACGTGCACGCTGCAGGCCGTCACTCCGAGACAGAGTATGAACGCGAATGTGCGGGCCACGTACGATGGACGCCACGTCCTCGAGCCGTATTCAGGCGTGGCCCAGCTGGCTCGGCGCGAACGACGTCGCTGCGACCTTTCACCTCGCGCCGTTCCAGCAGGGCCGTCGGCATCGTCGAGGCGGCCGGGCGCTCAACGCACCTCGAACTTGTACGGCGACGTTGGGCGGCTGCCCGCGCCCGCGGGGAAGCCATAGCTGGCGTAGTCGTCCATTCCCCAGACGTAGAGCGCGAATGGACCGTCGCTCGTGGCTTCGTGGCGACCATGCGAGCACGTGCCGGTGGGCGTAGGCATGTCGAAGCCGTTCCGCGTCATCTCGACCCACGCGTACTCCGTCGTTCCGTCGGAGCCGAGCGGTTGCCAGCCGGTGACGGGCCCGAAGCAATCGAGCGTGACGTCGTGGAAACCGTTCGCGTCCTTCCGACGAACGAACGTCAGCGTGCTGTCCGCATACGTGTGGTCGACGAAGAACACGTAATGATCGAGGAACTGATCGTCCGGGACGATGTTGACGTAGTCGGGATCGCCGAACGTCGAGTACATGCTGGAGCCGGTCATGTAGACGGCGAGGTAGATCGGATGGTTCGCGTCCTGGCTCTTCACCGAGAAGACCTTGTCGGTGTCGAAATAGACGCGCTGGCCGCCGCTCAGCTTCTCCGGTGCACCGATCGGAGCTTCGGGCTCGTACGTGAGCACCGTATCGTCGTTCGCGGCCACGATTTGCCAGTACACCCGCTCGGCCGGCTGCTGCGCGCCCTCGATGCTGCGAATGCGCGTCCTGTAGGGGATGGCGGAGTAGCTCGATGACCACTGGTGAACCGGCGCAATCTGCTGATAGAGCGAGTCGCAAGCGCCGGTAGCGTCCGGGAGGTTCGCGCACTGATGGCCGCCGAACACCGCGACGGGTTTGTCCGCCTCGAGCGGGCTACCGCCGAGGCTCTCCGTTTGCATCAGCTGGAGGACCTGCCCGCGCTTCAAGTTCCACTTCACGACCGAGTCGACCGGTCCGCCCGTCACTCCGATGCCGTCGATGATGGCGACGCGAGGACGAATGCGAACTTCGGTATCTTCTTGCGCGACGACCTGGACGAACGGATATCCGAGACCGACGCGGTACTGGTAACGCCAGCCGTCGACGAGGAGGTAATTCGTGCTCCAGGACGTCGACGGAAGGAGGAGCGTCGCCGAAGGCACGTAACTCTTCGCTCCCCCATACGGGAAGATCTCGTAAGCCGAGACCGGCACCGAGCTCGAGAGATGGAAGGCCTTCGTCAGGCTCGACTGGTGCTGCTTCGCGAGGACGCCGTGGTAGGCGGTCTTCACCCCGGGAGGACACGCGATGTGATGCTTCGTGTCCGGCGTCTCGTCACCCTGCGAGAGGAAGACGATACCGACGTCGCCCGGTGGGATCGGGCCGTCGATGCGCTCGTACTTGATCGGGCCGCCGCCGTTCGGGACCGCACGGTAGACGCTCCCGGAGATGTCGATCGACTCGCTGCCGAACTCGGCCGAAAGGGTCGCCGGCGTGTTCCACGTGTTGGCGACGAACGCCGCGAAGCAGCTCGCTTGGCTGTCGAGGAGAACGTCGGGCGGCGTCGTCCAGAACGAACACCCGATCGAGCCTTGGGCCGCCGCGGCGCTGTCGCACGCGGGCACGCAGGCGCCCTCCTGGCAGCCTTGATCGTCCGCGCAGACTTGGAGCACCTCATCGGTACAACCGTCGACGATCGCGTGGAGATCGCGCGAGCACCGGCGGCCCTCGCAGGAGGCGGGAGCGGCCGCCTCCGGCCCCGCGTCGTCGCTCGCGAGCGGAGGCGGAGGTCCGTTGTCGACGAAGCTTCGGTTGCTCGAGCTGCACGCTACGAATCCACCCAGGAGCAGAGCGGGCAATAGGGCTTTATAACGGATCGAAGTCATGGCTACTCCGCGTGGAGACGAGATCACGGAAAGACGACGGTCACTGGCGACGGGTGCCGTGACGTGTCGCGTGTGCCCTGCGCGAGCTGGCCCATGTCGTTCGCGCCCCAGCACTGGACGCTTCCGTCCTCGAGAAGTGCGCAGGTCGAGTCCTCTCCGACCGCGACCGAGACGGCCTTCTTCTCCAGACCCTCGGCCTTCGTCGGGACGAAGACGCCGTAGGTTTGTGCGAGGCCGAGCTCTCCGTAGGTGTTGCGTTTCGACCAGCAATTGATCGAGCCATCGCTCATGCGCGCGCACGAATGCGATTGCGCGGCCGCGATCTGCGTCGGCCACTCCGCTCCCGCGAAGAGGACTTCGACCGGGAACGACTCGTTACGGAAGTAGCCCAGGCCGAGACCGCCATTGTCCGAGCGGCCCCAGCAAAACAGGCGACCGTCCTTCGCGAGGGCACAGGCATGGTAGTTCGTGGACGCGAACTGGAGGATCGGCGGGAGACCGACGACCGGAGCGGGCGTGAGATCGGGCGAGACGGCGGACGTCCGCCCCAGCGCTTCGCCGGTGGGACCCCATGAGTAGAGCGTCCCGTTCTCGGCGAGGGCGAAGGCGGGAGCAACGTCACCCATCGACGTCGCGATCGCCTTGGTGCCCCCGAGCGCCAGGAGGCCGGCGCCCTTGCCGAGGAAGTTGCTGTCGCCCCAGCACCACACGTCGCCGCTTGCGAGGACGGCGCAGGCTCGAGATGGACCGACGTTCACGTTCTTCGCTGAATCGACGTCGGGGACCTCCTTCGGCGTCTGCGATGTCGAGCCGAAGCATTGGATCTTGCCGTCGGCGGTGACGGCACAGATCTGTTTCGTGCTGATTCCGACATCGACGATGTCGCCGAGCCCCGAGAGCACCACGGGGGTAGCCCCTGCGGTGGCCTGGGCCTTGTCGACGAAACCGCCGAGCGTCGCAGGATTGCCCCAGCAGCGAACGACACCGTCCGAAGCCGTCGCGCAGTAGTTGTCTTCTCTGCCGACGAGCCGCGTGATGCACGGCGTGACCGCACACGTCACCTGCGGAGGTGTCGGATCGAACGGAGGCCTCGAATCGCGGGCTGCGTCGGGCTCTCCGCCATCGGATGCGTCCACCTCCTCCGGCGACGAGCTGTCCTCGAGCGGCGCAGCGGCATCCGCCGCGGCCGCGTCCGGTCCGGTGTCGATCGGAGAAACGTCGCCGTCGTCTCCGCAGGCGAGAAGGAACGTGGCCGCGACGATGCTGCTCGTCGACAAGAGTGCGAGTGCCGTCTTCATCGCGTGGCCTTCCGGTGAATCGCGACGTCGTCGCCGACGATCCAGAGGTCCTGCGCGCCCGACGGAGCGATCACGCCGTCGATGTCGTAGAGATCCTTCAGGAGCGGAGTCACGTTGGTGAGCGACGTGCGAACGGCCTTCCACGACGTACCGTCGAAGTGCCGCACGAGTCCGAACTTGCCGACCATCCAGACGTCGTTTCGATCCGACGCCCACATGTCCACGCCCTGTCCGTAGCCGGTAGCGACTTGCTCCTTCGTCCAGGCGTAGGCGCCTTCGCTCTGGATGCCGCTGTCGTCGGCGCCTGCGTCGAGCTTGCTCTCGTCGGTCGACAGCCGATAGGCGACCGCATCGTGTGACCCGTAGCCTTCGAGGACGAAGAGGTGGACGCCGTCGCTCCCCGTCGTTGCCGAGAGCAGCTTCTTGTCGTTACCGCGGTCGAAGGGCATCTGCTCCCAGGAGAGCCCGCCGTCCGGAGAGGGAGCGCGGCGCATCGCAAAGTGGTTGTTCATGAACGTGCACGGGCTCGGCCCGAAGCACGACGTCTCGTAACCGGCGATCCAGAAGTCGCTCTGCACCGTCCAGAGCGCCGCGATGCGAAGTGAAGGGGATGGTCCCGGCAAGGTGCTCGGCACCGTCGTCGGCGAGAAGGACGGCGGATCGGAGCCTGGATTCAGCCGCCACACGCGGTTGACGTTGCTCGTGCTGTTGATGCCGTCCGCGATCGCCCAGACGTCCGTGCCCGACGTCCCGGTGACGCGGATCATCGTCTGCGTAGTGCTCGTCGTGAACGTCGCGCGCACGAACGTCACGTCGGAGCCGGTGACGGTCCCGCGCATGATGACCCCACGGTCGCCCGCGACCCAGATCTCCGTCGCGCTCGATCCCCAGATGGAGCGGAGGGCGCTCCCAAAGACGGCCTTGACCGCCCACGCCGTTCCGTCCCAGAGGAGCACGTGCCCATACGAGCTCACGGCCCATGCGCGATGATCGGGGGCGACCCAGACTCCGCGCAGACCGTAGGTCAACCCTGTCGTCGTCGACGTGATCGCGCTCGCGTCGTACGAATCCGACGCAGGCAACGTCGTGTAACACCAACCGTCGGCGCTGCAGGTCGGCGTTGCTGCGTCCTGCGGAGCGTCGCCGTCCGATGCGCCCGCGTCCGAAGGCGACTCGCCATCGTCCGGTGTCGGGATGACGCTCGCATCGTCGTTGCCGCCAGCATTCGGCGGCTCGACCTCGTTCGTATCTTCGCTCGTTGCGCAGCCGATCGCGAAGCGACCCGAGACCGCGAGCGCGCCGGCGATCAAGAAGGCTCTGGTTGCACGCATCATGACTGTTTCCGGCTGGACGAGGTTCGACGAAGAAGAAGCCCATTGCCTGCGATCCAGACGTCGTCGGGACCGCTGCCCCAGATGGCGTTCAGGCGAACCGGGGTATCGCCGGTCGTGAGGCCGATGGTCGCCAGCGTCCATTCCTTGCCGTCGTAGTGGAGGACGGTGCCTCCATCGCCGACGGCCCAGACATCGCTCGCGCTGCTGCCCCAAATGGCGTGCAGATCTGCGCTCGTCGGAGAAGGGACTACGGTCCAGGGCCCATTTCCGGAGGTGTGCCGGATCGCTCCGAGCTCTCCGACGGCCCAGATGTCGTCAGCGCTGCTTCCCCAGATCGCTTCGAGGTCACCGCCTGTTTGTGGATTCCGATAGTCCCAGTGGCCGGCGTCCGGATCGTCGAGGACGAATGCCTGTCCCTTCATTCCGACGGCCCAGAGGCTCGTGCCGTCGCCCCAGAACGCGCGGACCTGCGGCGTGCACGGCGAGGCGGTGCTGCACGCGGGCTTTCTGTTCCAGAACGTTCCCCCGTCGCCATCGGACTCGAGCCGCCAGAAGCTCCCGGAGTTGCCGAATGTCTTCGTGAATCGGCTCGTCGGCTCGCCTCCGAGCCAGGTCGAGCCGGCGCCTTCGGTGTGCCCTGCCCAGAGCCGACCCATCGACGCGAACTGCTCGTTCCAGGACGAGCCGAGAACGCGCTCGAGCGTGGTCGCGCCGCTCACGAAGCCGGTCGAGTGCAGCGCGGAGCGACCGTCGACGAACCAGACGTCGTTCTTGCCGGTCCCCCAGACGGAGAAGACCACGTCGGTCGAGTCGGTGGGGACGACTTCGAACGCGTCCCCGTTGCCGTGAAGGATGGTCCCTCGATTACCGACGATCCAGAAGTCGTCCGGTCCCGTTCCCCAGATCGCATTGAGCGCGGTCGTGTGTCCAATCGGGTAGGGCTGCGCGCAGAAGTCCACGATCGAGCAGTCCGTGGTCGTCACGCATCCGGCCGCTTCGGCGCATCCGCCTGCATCGCCGTCCACCCCTGCGTCTTCGGGCGCGGCAGCGTCGACCTCGGGCACCGTTTGCGGGCGGGCGTCGTCGGCAGCGGGAGGGTCCGAATCCGAGGCGGCACAGGCGAAGATCGTCCCGGCGCCGAGTCCGAGGAGGAGCACGCCCCCCACGGTGAAGCGAGTTGTCTTCATTGAACTGGGCCTCCGCCCGCGTCGCACTCCGTCGTCGCGCATTTCCCGCCGGCGCACGGCTGGCCGGCGCCCACGGCGCAGGCGTTGCCGCACGAGCCGCAGTTGCGCGGATCGCTGTTCAGATCGACTTCACATCCGTCGGCCGCGCGGCCGTTGCAGTCAGCGAATCCAGGCTTGCAGATGTATCCGCAGTGTCCCTGCGTACAGGCAGGATCGGCGTTGGTGATCGTCGGGCAGACGTAGCCGCACGAGCCGCAGTTCTTCGTGTCATTGTCGAGATCGACGCACGAGCCCGTTCCGCTCGTTGCTGGGCAGAGATGTTTCGACCCCTTGCACTGGCAATCCATGCCCGTGTCGGAGGTGCTGAAGCATTGCTGACTAGCTTCGCATTGATTGCCGCATTGTCCGCAATGATCGGCATTCGGCTTCTTGAGGTCGACCTCGCAGCCGTCGGCTTCGATGTTCTGGTTGCAGTCCGCCCAGAAGACCTTGTTGTCGTGATAGCACCGGAGCTCTTTGCACTGGCCTTCCCGGCAGCCGTAGAACATGTTCGGCGGGACGGTGCCGGCGTCTCCGGGCTGATGAGCGGCACAGGCGAAGCCGCAGGCCCCGCAGTTGGCGTCATCGCTGGTGACGTCGACGCAGGTGCCATTGCAGGCCGTCGTGCCAGGAGGACACCCGCATTTCCCTCCGATGCAAGCGACCCCGTCGGGGCATTTGTTTCCGCAGATGCCGCAGTTGTTGGAGTCGGTCTTGGGATCCGATTCGCATCCGTCGTCCGGAATGCCATTGCAGTCCGAATATCCCGCTTCGCAGAGAGGCTGACAGACGCCGTCCGTGCAGCTTTTCTTGAAATGATGCGCGGACGCGCCGGGGTCACATTTGTAGCCGCACGCGCCGCAGTTGTCGGGATCGGACGAGAGATCGGTCGAGCACGCATAGCTCGGGAGCGCACCGAACGACGGGCACGTGGCGAAAGGAGCCGGGCACTCCGCCGTGATGCACATGAGCGGCTCGGGCTCGAGGCGGCCGCCCTCTCCGTTCGCGCCGCTTCCGGCGTCGGGCTCGACGAAGATCGGCGAAGGCGCGCCGCTGTCGTTCGTGCCTCCGCCGAACATGAGCACCTCGTCTCGGCTCGAGCACGCGAAGACGGTGGTCAGCATTGCCGAGGTCAACGCGACGAGCACGGTGCTGCGGCGAAGATCGTGTCGTGTCCCGAGCGGGTTCTTCACGAACGGCTCCTTCATCCAAACGAAAGAGGGTCAGTTCAATGTCGCGTGTCGGCCGCGCCGGACGGTAGACCGGCGGCGGCGCGGACGCGTTGCGTGTACGGCGAGCGCGGATGCGCTTCGAGAAAGTGCTTCGCCTTCGTGGTCGCTTCGTCACTCCGGCCGAGCGCGGCGAGCGCTTGCACCTCGAGGGCGTCGGCCTCGTTGACGAAGTGTGGCGTCGGAAACGACGCGCGATAGCGCTGGATGTGCGAATAGGCACTATCCGGCTGCCCCGCGGTGAGCGCGGCGCGTGCTGCGTCGATGAGCGCGAGCTCGTCCGCCACGTTCGGCGTCGGACGCGATGGCGTTCGCGCCAGCGTGACGACGGGCGGCGGCGGTGATGACGGCGCGGAGGAAGCTCCCGTCCTCGCTGAGGGGAGCTGGTCGACGCGCATGCTCGGCGGCGCGGCGACCGGAGGCTCGGATTCGGTGACGGAAATCACCGGCGCCGGAGGCTCGGGCTCGGAGGCGGGAGTCGCCGGCGTGTCCGTGTTCGCGATCAGGCCGACCTGCTGCGTTGCTCCGCCGTCCGCAGCGATAGGGGTTCCGCCATAGTGAATGCCCGCGGCGCCGGTGCAGAGCACCGCCACGGCGAGGCCGATCCAGGCGACGGTACGTCGTGGCATCGATGGCGGAGGCGCGGCCGCCCAGAGTCGGTCGGCTGCCGCCGTGGCGCAGATGCGGCGCTTCTCTTCCTCTTCCTCGGCCCCGGTCAGCTCTGGGTGTGCCGACTGCAAGATCGCCGCGATGTCGGCGGGGAGGTCGCCGTCGAGGAGGCGCGTGGGTTCGCTCATCGGAGGTCTCCCTGTCGTTTCGCGCGCAGCGCGAGCGTCATGAAGAGCTCGCGTCCACGCCTGAGCCGCGAGGCCACGGTGCCCGGCGGCAAAGCGAGCGCATCGGCGATCTCGGACATGGTGAAACGCTCGAGCTCGAAAAGGACGAACACCGCACGAAGCTCTTCCGGCATGCGATCCAGGAACGACTGGAGAAGCTCGCAGGTCTGTTTCGACTCGACGCTCTGGTCCGGACGTTCGCCGCCGTCGACTTCCTCGTCGAGGAGCTGTTGGTCCACCACCTCCGGTAGGCGTCGGAGTGTGCGGCGAGTGTGGCCAGCGACGAACGTGCAAGCCCGGAAGAGGTAGCCGCGCTCCTGCTCGATCGCGTCGAGGTTGCGCGCAGCCACGAGGAACACTTCCTGGACGGCGTCGGAGAGATCCGCATCGGGAACGCCGAGCCGACGCACGCTTCGCCGCACGAAGGCGTAGTGCTCGTTCACGATGCGCTCGAAGCGAGCCTTTCGAGCGTCGTCGTGAGCGTAGGGAGAGGTGATGGCCCTCGGGCGGGTCGTCGTCATGAGCGACGCCTCGCGAAGTGCACCGGCCTCCGATCCAACCGCCATCGGAAGGGGAAAACCCCCCTGAGCGGAAACTGATCACGAATTCGTCACGACGTCACTTCGTGAAGCTTCGACGCTCGACGCTAACGAAAACGCGCGCTGACCGCGAGGCCCAGGCCGGCGGTGAAGAGCACGCTCGATGGTCGGTAGACGATACGGACGGGCTCGCTCAGCGCGAACGCTGGCCGGGAGAACGGGACCGCCAGTCCGACCTCGCCCTCGACGGCCAGCCACGGAAGAAGACGATACGAGGCGCGGGTGAGCCCAGCCATGGCCGACCACGACGAGGATGCATACCCCACCTGGGGAAGGTCGCTCGAAGAGGCGCGGAGCGAGCCGTGCTCGAAGCCGGCACATGGCGCGAGCTCGACTGGAGCCGGCGCGAGATCGATCCTCGCACACGCAGAGACCCGCGCAGCCTGAATGCGGAACATCGCGGTGCCGCCATCGACTGGTCGCGTTTCGAAGCTAGCGGAGCCCCACGAAACGCGCAGTGCCGGGGTGATGCGGCTCTTCCCGATCGTCCGCGCGACCTCGGCGTCGACGCGTGGTCCCCACGCATCCAGCGGAGCCCGCAGGTAGAACAGACCCACGCTCGAGGTCCATATCCAGGCGTCGTCCGAGCGCCTTCGGACCTGCGCGGCTACCGCCGGCGGCTGCGCCCTGGTTTCGCGACGTGGTGCAGGCGTCGCGCTGGGCACCGGTCCCGACTCGACGGAGCGATCCGGCGCGGGCTCGTGTTCCGCCCGCGAGGACGCAGGATCGAGGGCGATCGCGATGAAGACGACGAGCGCCGAGCTCACCGCATCGCATGTGTCCGCGTCGAACTTCCGCTCCTCCGGTTCGCGTCCCAGACGTGTGACCTCGAGATTCCCGGAGAAGGAGCCGTCGGTGAGACGTTCGATACGAACGACGAACCTTCGCGGGTCGGTCTCCGTGCGCCAGGCCGGATTGACGCGCCGGCCGAGATCCTCGAGGAGCGCGCCGCGCTTAGGACATTGCGCCGGCGCGACGTACGTGAGGTGGATCTCGGGGAGGGCAGACTCCGGCGAAGCAGCAGACGCCGACCGAGAAGAGAGGGTGACGCCGGCGAGCAGGGCGAGCGTGCCGACTCGACGCAGCGGTGCCCTGCACATGTCCAGCCTCAGGGTACTGCAGGCGCGGTGAGGCCAGCACGCGAATCACGGCCAGCGCCGCACCCATGAGCTTGATGTCGATCACCCCAGGTTTCGGCGCGCGCTCATCGGGCGTCCTCCGACGCGCTGATCAGCTCGCTTCATCGCGATGTCGGAGGAGCGATTGTCACCCACTCGCGCTCGTGCGTCGCAATCGAAGCGCATTGCCGATGACGGACACGGAGCTGAGGCTCATTGCGGCCGCCGCGATCATGGGGCTGAGGACGAGGCCGGAGACCGGGTAGAGGACACCTGCCGCGATCGGGATCGCGAGGAAGTTGTAGCCGAACGCAAGGAGCAGGTTCTCGCGGATGTTCCGCATCGTCGCCTTGCCGAGCGACAGCGCGCGGACGATGCCACGGAGCTCGCCCTTCACGAGCGTGACTCCGGCGCTCTCGATCGCGATGTCGGTCCCGTTGCCCATCGCGATGCCGACGTGAGCGGTGGCGAGCGCAGGCGCATCGTTGATCCCGTCGCCGGCCATCGCGACGACCGATCCGTTCCGTTTCAGCTCCTCGACCACGTTCGCTTTCTGATCGGGACGCACCTCCGCGACCACGTCGCTGTCCGCAATTCCCAGCGCGCGTCCGACGGCGAGGGCGCTCGTCCGCGCGTCGCCTGTGAGCATCACGACGCGAATGCCTCGCTCACGGATGCTGTCGAGCGCCTGGCGAGCGCCGCGCTTGATCGTGTCTCCGAGCGCCCAGAGGCCGGCGTACCTTCCGTCGATGGCCGCGAACGAGACTGTGTTGCCGTCCCGGCGAAGGGTCTCGGCCCGCTCGAGAGCATCGGGAGGAACCGCGATGCCGCGATCGGAGAGGAGCCGATGGGTGCCGAAGAGGACCGCGCGGCCGGCCACGTCGGCGGAGATCCCGAACCCGCGCACGGCCTCGACGCGCGTCCCCGCGACGTCCTCGACGGAGACCTCGTTACGCGCATGCGTCACGACGGCGCGCGCAAGCGGATGTTCGCTGCCGAGCTCGGCTGAAGCGACGAGGCGGAGGACCTCGGCACGATCCAACGTCGGCACGACGATGACCTCCTGGACCTCCGGCTTTCCCTCCGTGAGCGTCCCGGTCTTGTCGAGGACCAGCGTCGTCATGCGCGACAGCGTCTCGAGCGCGTCCGCATCCTTCACGAGGACGCCGGCGTGCGCACCGGTCCCGGTCGCAACCATGATCGACATCGGCGTGGCGAGCCCGAGCGCACACGGGCAAGCAATGATGAGGACGGCGACACCACTCGCGAGAGCGTGCGCGAGCCGCGGCTCCGGGCCGACCACGAGCCACACGGCGAACGTGATCGCCGCCGCAATGACGACGGCCGGTACGAACACCGCGCTGACCTTGTCGACGAGGCGCTGGACCCTCGCCTTCGAGCGTGCTGCCTGCGAGACCATCGCGACGATCTGCGAGAGGGTCGTGTCGGCGCCGACGCGCTCTGCGCGGACGAGCAGCGCACCGTCCCCGTTCAGCGTCCCGCCGACGACGCGATCGCCCTTCCTCTTGTCGACGGGGATCGGCTCGCCCGAGATCATCGATTCGTCGACGGCCGATTCGCCTTCCTCGATCACGGCGTCGGTCGGTACGCGCTCTCCGGGGCGAACGCGCAAGCGATCACCGACGTGGACGTGAGGCAAGGGGACATCTTCCTCCGCGCCGTCTGCACGGACACGGCGAGCCGTCTTCGGAGCGAGATCGAGCAGCGACCGGATCGCGTCGCTCGTGCGGCTGCGGGCACGGAGCTCGAGCACCTGCCCCAACAGAACGAGCGTCGTGATGACGGCGGCGGCTTCGAAGTAGACGTCCGCGACCCCGCGATGTCCTCGGAGCGCCGGAGGAAAGGCATCCGGGAAGACCGTCGCGACGAGGCTGTAGCCGTAGGCCGCACCGGTTCCGAGCGCGATCAGCGTGAACATGTTGAGGTGGCGCGTGACGAGCGACCGCCATCCTCGGACGAAGAACGGCGCCGCTCCCCAGAGCACGACCGGGCTCGCGAGCGCGAGCTGGATCCACGCGATCGTCCGGCCGCCGAGCGCGTGGCCGATCGGATCCCCCGGCAGCATCTCGCCCATCGCGAGGACGAACAGGGGGAGCGTGATGAAGAGCGAGATCCAGAACCGCCGACGCATGTCAGCGAGCTCGTGGTCCTCTGCGGGCTCGGCCGTTGCAACCCGAGGCTCGAGCGCCATCCCGCACTTCGGGCAGGTTCCCGGGCCGATCTGCACGATCTCCGGATGCATCGGGCACGTGTATTCGACGTCCGTTGCCGGCGATGTCGCCGGCCCGGGACGGTGGGCCTTCGCGTGCGCATGGTGCGCGTGGTCATGAGCGCTGCTGCTCGTGGCTGTTTCGACGTGCTCACGGTGCGATTGCATGGGGCCTCTCACCAATCCCGACGCACGAGCGGCGAGGGCATTACACCCGTCCGATCCGCGCGCTCGTGGACTGGTGAGCAATGTCCGTGCGCGGCGGGGCTCTTCGTCGGTCGCAGCCGAGACGCAGATCCTGCGCTGCACGCCCGGTCGAGCTCGTCATTCACCGCATCACCAGGAAGCGGGGAGAGGGTCACGACCTTTGAGGTGGCGGCTAGGAGGAGTGATGAACCACAACCGAATCCTGTTCACCTTCGGCATGGCCGCGCTTGCGGCCGCGTGCAATCAGCCGCCGAAGGAAGATGCGTCGCCGTCGAGCTCCGCAGCGGCCTCCGCGGTACCGCCGGTCACCTCGGTCGTCGCGCAAAACGCGCTCTCACGCGTGACGGAGCCGAGCAAGGTCTGCATGGTGAACGACCAGTACATGGACCAGGAGCAGATCCCGGTCGCCGTCGATGGAAAGACGTATTTCGGCTGCTGCCCGATGTGCAAAGCGAAGCTGGAGGGGCAGGAAGCCGCGCGAACGGCGGTCGACCCCGTGTCCGGCGCCCGCGTCGACAAGGCGACGGCGGTCATCGCGCGCGACGCGTCGAACAAGGTCTACTACTTCGAGAGCGAGCAGACGATGCGTCGCTTCGTGCTCTGATCGGCGAGCTCCGCGTCGAGTACGCCTCGATATCGTCCTAGGTATTCCTGACGCCAGGAAGAGGCTGGTGGCGAGTCACCACGTGCTCGCCACCCCTCGAGGGTGCGCCTGGGCGGCTCGACGTCAGTCGCCAGGAAGAAGCGGAGCCGTGGGTGGTGGCGCCGGGCGTGCTGCAGTCTTC
>JAEXCN010000311.1 GCA_023402175.1 Pseudomonadota bacterium
CTCGCCACCGCCGCGCAGGAAGGGATCAAGCTGAACATCGCGATCATCAACAACGGCTACCTGGGCATGGTCCGCCAGTGGCAGCAGTTCTTCTACGAAGGCCGCTACGCCGCCACGCCGCTGCGCAGCCCCGACTTCGTGAAGCTCGCCGAGGCGCACGGCCTTCTCGGTCTGCGTGTCGAGCGCCGCGAGGAGCTCGCCGATGTCGTCGCTCGCGCACGTGCCGCTCCCGGCACGGTCGTCATCGATTTCCGCGTGGAGCAGGAGGACAGCGTCTATCCGATGGTGCCCGCTGGCGCGGATCTCCACGAGATGATTCGCCGGCCGAGCCCGATCGTGGAGACGGCGCAGGACGAGTGAGAGGACGGGACCGGGCCCGACCGAAGCCTGGGAGGAGGGGGTGATGCACGAGAGCAGGCTGCGTACTTTCATCGTGCACGTCGAGGACGTCCCCGGCGTGCTCAATCGCGTGACGTCGCTCATCCGGCGACGTGGCTACAACATCGCGTCGCTGACCGTCGGCGAGACGCATGCCGCCGGGCTGTCGCGCATGACGATCGTCATGGAGGCGGACGACGATGCCGCGCGGCGCATCGAGGCGAACCTCTACAAGCTCGTCAACGTTCTCCACGTGGACGATACGTCGCGTACGGCGACCGTCACGCGGGAGCTCGCGCTCGTGAAGGTGCTCGCCGACAAGTCGACGCGCACGCACGTGACGCAGCTCTGCGATCTGTTCCGTGCGCGGGTGATCGACGTCGCCCCCGAGGCGCTCATTTGCGAGATCACCGGAACCGCCGACAAGATCGACGGGCTCATCGACGTCCTCACGCCCTTCGGGATCGTCGAGATGGTGCGTACGGGGGCGGTCGCGATGGTGCGGAGCGCCGAGAGCACCGAGCCGCGGGTGCCGGGCGCCGCGCGCTCCGATGACGACAATCCCGAAAAGGCGGCCTGACGGCGTGACCACTCACGCACACGGAGCACGAGGAGCAGGACGATGACCAAGATCCATTACGACAAGGACGCCGACCTCTCGATCATCCGGAAGAAGAAGGTCGCCGTCGTGGGCTACGGCTCTCAAGGCCACGCGCATGCGCTCAACCTGAAGGAGAGCGGTGTTCCCGTGAGGGTCGGGCTGCCCTGGACGAGCAAGAGCATCTCCAAGGCGAAAGCTGCCGGGCTCGATGTCGTGCCGGTACGCGAGGCGGCTGACTGGGCAGACGTGGTCATGCTCCTCGTACCCGACACTGCACAGCCGGCGCTCTACGAGGAATCGATCGCTCCTGCGCTCGCGCCCGGGAAGACGCTCATGTTCGCGCACGGGTTCAACGTGCGGTTCGGCACGATCGTCCCGCAGGCGCACGTCGACGTGTCGATGATTGCGCCGAAGGGACCGGGACATCGCGTGCGCGAGACCTATCAGGCCGGCGGCGGCGTGCCCGCGCTCCTTGCGATTCATCAGGACGTCAGCGGCCGCGCGCACGACGTCGCGCTTTCGTACGCGGCCGCGATCGGAGCGGCGCGCGCCGGCGTCCTCGAGACGACGTTCGCGGAGGAGACCGAGACGGATCTCTTCGGCGAACAGGCGGTGCTGTGCGGCGGCGTGAGCGCGCTCGTGAAGGCCGGCTTCGAGACGCTCGTTGCAGCGGGGTACCAGCCCGAGATCGCGTACTTCGAGTGCCTCCACGAGCTGAAGCTCATCGTCGACCTGATGTATCGCGGCGGCCTCGGGTACATGCGCTATTCGATCAGCGACACCGCCGAGTACGGCGACTACGTCTCGGGCCCGCGCATCATCGACCAGCAGACACGCGAGACGATGAAGAAGATGCTCCACGAGATCCAGAGCGGCGCCTTCGCGCGCCGGTGGATCGACGAGAGCAAGTCGGGGCGCAAGACCTTCGAGGCCGACCGCAAGAAGGAGCGCGAGCATCCGATCGAAGAGGTCGGCGCGAAGCTTCGGAAGATGATGCCCTTCCTCGAGCCGATCGTCCCTCCGTCGAGCGATGTCGAGTGACGACGCCTCCCGCGTGCGCGTGTGCACCTCGACGACGGACCGCACGGAGCGAGGCACGGCTCCTGCTCATGGAGAGGACATGCCCCGAAAACGCTTCGAATATTCCGATCTCGACGAGTATCTCCCGATCCACTTGCGAGGCGAGATGGCCGTCGTGGCAGATCCGGACGCATGCGACGACGAGCCGGACGACGATATGCCGGACACGGTCCCGGAGACGCGCCCGTTCGGCGCTCGTACGCGCGAACGCGAAGAGGAGCGCGCTGCGGGCGAGAACTGACCCCTGCGCACGCCCTGGCCCTGAGCGGGGGCACGCTCAGGGCTTGCAGGCGGCGTCACCGGTACCGCCCTTCGAGTCACATCCGCGGGTGCTGCACGCGCTCACCGCCGACATGCGCTCGTTCGTGCAGGTCACGAGCAGGCGGAAGTTCTGCGGCTGCCAGCCCATGTCGGTCCCGCAGTACTTCCCGTTCGGCTTGCCGATGCACTGATCGCACTGATCGGGGAAGCCTTCGGGAAGGTGAGCGCACGCGATGCAGTGCCTCACGCATGTCGCCCCCTGCGTCTTCGAGCAGGTGACGACGTCGGTGGATCGATCGCCGGGATAGGCCGTGAGACCCGGATTGTCGGCGCAGATCTGACCGCCCTCGACGAAGGCCTCGCAGCCTTTCACCTGCGAGAGTGGAAACGTCGTGTCGCAAGCCGGCGTGACCGGGACGGTCGCGCTCGCGTCGCCGGCGTCCGCCAGAGATGGTTCAGGGATCTCGGCGTCGCGAGGCTCTGGCTGGCGGACGGACGCTTCGGCGCCGCCGGCGTCCGTCTGCGGGACGTCGTCGAACGAGATCAAGAACGTGCATCCTGCACCGATCGGCGCGATGACGAGGAGCGCGGCGCCGAACGCGAACCCGGACGCGGTGCTCAGCGCGCGGCGCATGGTCGGATGTTACCACCCGCGGAGCGTTCGCGCGCCCGGCGGGCGAGACCGCGGACGGTCACTTCGGGCGGCAGCCCTTGAGGCTCGTGTTGCCGACCCCGACGCACTGCTCGTCTCCCGAGCAGTCCTGCTCGGAGTGGCACTGCGTGAGGCAGACCAGCTCGCCCGTCTTCTCGGTCTTCGACTTTCCGCAGACGAAGCCTTCGTCACACTCGCCCCCGACCCTGCCTTCCTCGTCGCAGGAGTCGCCTTTGCCGCCGCCGCACGCGACGAGGAGAACGAACGAGCTGACGAAGAAGAGAACCAACGCCTTACGCATGGCGCGGCATCCTAGCCGAGCTCAGTCGTCGTCGAACAGGCGAAGCTGCTTCGATTTCTGCCGGACATCCGGGCGGCGGCCCGACTTTCTGCCCTTCTTCTTCGGCTCTTTCGGCTCGGCGCGCTTCCGGTCTCCGGCGACGAGGTCTTCGCGATGACCGCTGGCGAGCTGCGCTTCCCACAATGACTTTGCTGCCTCGAGGGTGTCCGCCTCTTCGGGCTTCTTGTCGTCGCGGATGCGGGCGATGCGCGGAAAGCGGAGCGCGAACCCGCTCGTGTGGCGGTCCGACCTCTGGAGGCCGTCGAACGCGACCTCGAGGACGATCTCGGGCCGGACTGGGATCCATCCGCGCCGCTGGCCGCGCGCCTTGTCTTCGTCGTCGATCGCGAGCGCCAGGAGCCGCTCCGTCATCGTCGCGATCTCCGCGTCCGTGAGGCCCGTGTACGCCTTGCCGATCGTCTTCAGTACGTCGCCGTCGCGCACGGCGAACGTGTAGTCGCTCAAGACTCCGGCGCGCTTGCCGTGTCCGTACTCCGCTCCGACGACGACGACATCGAGAGTCGCGAGCGCCTTCTTCACCTTCAGCCAGGCGAACCCGCGGACGCCGGCGGCATAAGCTGCATCGAGGCGCTTCAAGACGAGGCCTTCGAAGCCGCGACCGCGTGCGCCGTCGAACTCGGCGTCGAGCACGTCGGCCGTCGCCCGCTTGCGAGCCTCCGGATCGGCCGTCTCGTCGAGTACCGGGACGACGAGCGGACGCGAGTCGTGGACCACGAGCGGGCGCGGCGCGTGTTCGGCCCACTTCACGAGGCGAGCGCGCCGCTCGAGGAACGGCAGCGGCATGAGACTCACGTCGCCCTCGAGCATCAGGTCGTAGACGAGGTAGTGCACCGGATAGTCTCGGATCAGATCTTCGTCCGGTGTCGTCTTCTTGAGTCGAGGCTGGATCGCGGAGAACGGACGCGGCCTGCCTTCGGGCGTGACGACGACGATCTCTCCGTCGAGGATCGCAGGCTCGAGCGACCCCGTGCGTACCGCCTCTGCGAGCGGCCCCGTCACGTCGGGGAACGCCGTCGTCACCGAGCCCTTGCCGCGAGCAAAAAGCCACACGCCTTCGCGCGACACGTGCGCCTGCGCGCGGATGCCGTCGATCTTGTCCTCCACCGCGTGCGGAACACCGAGGTCGGCGCCGCGTGCGGTCTCGATCGGCGTCGCGAGCATGAAGCCGACCGGTCTGCCGATGACCACGCGCGCTTCGGCGAGGCGGTCCTCGTGCGCGAGCCGCGCGATCTCGCCGACGTCGGTGACGAGGCCCGAAGCGTTCCGCACGTCGGCGAGCGGGCGGCCGAACGCCTTCGAGATCGCGTCCTCGACGATCCCCTCGCGTGCTCCGACGCGCATCTCGCCGAGCACGGCGCGGACGAAGTAGCGCGCCTCCATCGCCGAGCAGACGGCGAGCGCGCCCGTCAACGCGCGCAGCTTGTCCGCTCTCGCGCTGCTCTCGACGAGCGCTCGCACGGCGTCTTCTGCGTCTTCGAGGCGTAGGCCGGGAGGCGCGGGCTCTCCGGCCGCTGCCTCGCGCTCTCGTCGCTTCGCCATCGCCTCGCCGATGGCCGTCCCGAGATCTCCGGAGCGCCTCGCGAGCGCGCCGAGCTCCGCGGGCGCAGCGCCCGTGACGGCGCACGCCGCCTCGAACACGAGCGCGCCTCCGACGCCGAGCGTTCGACCCTCCTCCGTCGGCAAGAGCGTCCCCGTCAGGAAGCGGGCGACGAAGGAGAGCCGCTCGGGCGCTCGGTTCGCGACGTCCGCCAGTGCGGAGGCGAGGGCCGTCACCTTCGCCGTCCTGGCTCGGGTCCCCTCTGCGGTCAGGAGAGCATCGGCTACGGTCTTCATGGCGCCTTACACTATTGCGACCAAGCTACTCGTCGCAGCTCACGACGCCGGTGACGATCGCGGGAGGCCCGCCGGAGCCCTGCGCCGTCGTGCATGCGTCGCCGAAGAACGCGAGCTCGCCGAAGCTCTGGTCGACCCAGTCCCAACCGTTCGTCTTCGTCTGATCGCGAGGGATGCTGACGCCGTCGATCTCGACGGTGATCTTGTTCGGATCGTTCGGCGACGACGGCGTGAGGTACGTGCACTTCGAGACGGTGTCGCGGATCGTCTCGAGCGCGTTCGTGAGGTCGTTCTCGGACTGGACGTTGTAGTGCCGCGGTGCAGTCGGACGCGGACGGCCACCGGCGATCGCCATATCGTCGAGCACCTGGAGGAACTCGGGACGCTCGGTGCTGCCGATGCCGATGACGTACACTGGGATGCGCTGCTTCTCCGCAGCGTCGCGGATTACGGTGACCGTGCGCCCGTCGTCGAGACAGCTGTAGCGGCCGCGGCTCGGGTTGACGTCACAGTCGGAGGTCGCCGTGCAGATGCAGGTCCGAGCGTCGAGGTCGCCGTTGCAGTTCGGCGCGCCGTCGGTCGCGAGCACGATCGTGCGGGCGATGCTGCGCGTGTGCGTGAGGAACGTCGCGGCAGAGCGAATCGCTTCGGAGGTCGGCGTGCCTCCACGAGGCTGGGTCGAATCGAAGACCCCGAGGATCGCCTGCGCATTGCCGCGTGCGGGCGCGATGCCGACACCGGTGTCCGTCCGGCAGGAGCGTTGCGAGTCGGCGAGGTCGCTCGGATTGAGCACCTCGGGGAAGAACTTCGCGCCCATCGCGATCTGGTCGTCGAAGGTCGTGATCGTCCGGCGGAGCGCATTCTGGAGGATGGTCCACCGCCAGCGACTTCGCGGAGCATTCTGCACGCCGTTCAGCGTGAACGCCATCGAGCCCGAGCGATCGATGACGAACATGAGCTGCGTGAGCGCGAGCTCGAACGTGAAGCGTCCCGGCACACACGGGACGGGGCCGTCCGAGGGCGCATCCGGACCGCCGTCCGACGTCGCGTCCCCGGAGAAGAAGTCGGCCTCGGGACCGAAGAGACCCGTGCGGGATCCGCAGCTCACCATCGCGACAGTGATGCCGGCGGCGATGAGCATGGAGCTGATCCGGGCTTGCAAGGAAGGGAAGCCATGCCGCATCGGAAGTTGCCGCTCATCGTAGCGGAGGGGCGTGCAGGCGCCACCACGCCTCGGTGCGCTCCTCGACGTCGAGCTCCCGCCGACCTCGATGAGGCTCGTGATCTACCGTCCCTGAGGGGTACGCGCGTTGCAGCCGAGCGGGCCATGACCACCGGCTCGGCGTCGATTCCGCCGGACGAGATCGAGCTCTCGCAGGCGGCGGTTCCGCTCGATGGCACGTCGCGGGCGTACGATCGGCTGCTCGCGGCGATCGGTGATGCTCGCTTCGTGCTTCTCGGAGGCGCGACGCACGGCACTCACGAGTTCTATCGCGAACGCGCCGAGATCACGCAGCGGCTCATCGTCAAGCAGGGCTTCGACGCCATCGCGATCGAAGCGGATTGGCCGGACGCTCACCGCGTGCACCGGTTCATCCAGGGATGGGGCAGCGATCGCACCGCGGAGGATGCGCTCGCCGCGTTCGATCGTTTTCCGAGGTGGATCTGGCGCAACACGGATGTCCGCGACTTCGTCACGTGGCTACGTGAGAACACGCCGCACGTCGGCTTCTACGGCCTCGATCTGTACAGCATGCAGGCGTCCATCGAGGTGCTCCTCGCGTACCTCGACGCGACGGATGCCGAGGGGGCGAGGCGGGCACGCGCGCACTATTCGTGTTTCACCCATGGGCGGAGGACCAGCGACTACGCACTCGCGGTCGGCCTCGGTCTGACGGAGTCCCGCGAGCGTGAGGTGACGAGCGAGCTCCTACGGATGCGCGAACGAATTCTCCGCGCCACGGCGGCCGAGAGCGAAGAGCTGCTCTTCGAAGTGGAGCAGAACGCGCGCCTCGTGAAGGACGCCGAGGAGTACTACCGCACGATGCTCGACGAGCACGTACGAGCATGGAACGTCCGCGATCGGCACATGGTCGACACGCTCGAAGCGATCGCCGAGCACCTCGACGACAAGCTCGGACGGCGCTCCAGGATCGTCGTCTGGGCCCACAACTGGCACCTCGGCGACGCGCGAGCGACGGAGATGGCGAAGCTCGGGGAAGTGAGCGTCGGACAGCTCCTGCGTGAGACCCATGGGGAAAGCGCCTTCCTCGTCGGCTTCACCACGTACGAAGGGACGGTGATGGCGGCCGTCGACTGGGGAGAGATCCCGACCCGAGCTGTGCTCGAGCCGGCCATTCCGAACAGCCACGAGCTCGTGCTGCATCGTCTCGTGGGCGAGCTCGACGTCGGCGACTTCGTCATCGTCCCCGATGAGAAGCGCGGGATGCCCGATGCGTTGAGCAAGGAGCGCCTCGAGCGCTCGGTCCCGGCCGTCGCTGCTCCGAGCGCGGACACGGAGCAGCCGGTCGACTGGTTCTGGGCACGGCTCGGCGATCAGTTCGACGCCGATGTGCACATCGATCGATCCACGGCCGTGACGCCGCTCGACGAGCCACGCCCGGAGAAGCTCCACGACACGCCGGATACGTTCCCCTCCGCGTATTGACGCAGGCGCGAACACGAGCGCGAACTCGGTACGACCGTTGCAGCTGGTGAGGTCATGATGCGCATCGACGACGAGGTCGAGCTGGCGAAGGCGGTCGTGCCGCTCTCCACGCGTCCGTACGATCGCTTGCTCGAGGCCATCGGTGATGCGCGCTTCGTCCTTCTCGGCGAGGCGTCGCACGGAACCCACGAGTTCTACCGTGAGCGCGCCACCATCACGAAGGAGCTGATCGTGCGGAAGGGCTTCGACGCGATCGCCGTCGAGGCGGATTGGCCCGACGCTCACGACGTGCATCGTTACATCTGCGGGCGATCGGACGCGCGAACACCGGAGGAAGCGCTGTCGACGTTCGAGCGGTTCCCGCGCTGGATGTGGAGGAACCGCGACGTCTGCGAGCTCGTCAGCTGGCTACACGAGAACACGCAGCACGTCGGGTTCTACGGGCTCGACCTCTACAGCCTGCACGCGTCGATCGACGCCGTCCTCGGGCTGCTCGAGCAGATCGATCCCGACGCCGCGGAGCGCGCGCGCAAGCGCTACTCGTGCTTCGAGCACTTCGGGACGAGCACCGACGCGTACGCGTACGCCTCCGGGCTCGGCCTCTCGCAGTCGTGTCAGAACCAGGTCGTGCAGCAGCTCGTCGAGGCGCAGGAGCACAAGCTCGAGCTGCTGCAGAAGGCAGCGGCCGCACACGAAGAGGACGCCGTCTTCCAGATCGAGATGAACGCGCGCCTCGTGAAGGCCGCCGAGGAGTACTACCGCAGCATGCTCGGCGGTGCGGTCGTCACGTGGAACCTCCGCGACCAGCACATGGCCGACACTCTCGCGGCCGTCGCAGAGCACCTCGAGCGAAAGCTGCGGCACTCGTCGAAGATCGTCGTCTGGGCGCACAACTCACATCTCGGCGACGCGCGCGCGACCGAGATGGGCGAGGGCGGCGAGCTCAACGTCGGCCAGCTCGTGCGCGAGCGCTTCGGAAGCGACTCGTTCATCGTCGGCTTCACGACGTACGACGGCACGGTGACCGCGGCCCCCGAGTGGGGCGCGAACGCGAACCGAGTCGCCGTTCGGCCTGCGCTGCCGAACAGCCACGAGCTGCTCCTCCACGAGCTCGCGTTCGGCATCGGCGTCAGCGACTTCGTCGTGCTCCCCGAGGAGGACCGGCATCTTCCGACGACCCTTGCCAAGGAGCGCCTCGAGCGCGCGATCGGCGTCGTGTACCGCCCGCACACCGAGCGGGTCAGTCACTGGTTCCGCGCGCGGCTCGCGCAACAGTTCGACGCGCTCGTCCATCTCGATCGGACGAGCGCGGTCGAGCCGCTGGTGAAGAAGGAGAAGCGCGAAGCCGAGGACCTGCCCGAGACGTACCCGTTCGCGGTGTGAGCCTTACGCGAATGAGCATCGGCTCTCGCATTTACGAGCGCGCGAGCTCGGCTGCTTGCACCTATCTCAGGAGATCTTCATCTCGGCCAGGTCCGATGGGACCTTGAGCGTCGGCTCGGTGCGCGCCTGCACGTCGCGCGCGCTCACGCCGGGGGCGACCTCGCGGAGGACGAGCCCGTCCGGCGTCACGTCGATGCACGCGAGGTCGGTGATGATGCGGTGGACGACGCGACGGCCGGTGAGGGGAAGGTTGCACTCCTTCAGGATCTTCGGAGCGCCGTCCTTCGCGGCGTGATCCATGATCACGACGACCCGCTTGGCGCTCGCGACGAGGTCCATCGCGCCGCCCATCCCCTTGACCATCTTGCCGGGGATCATCCAGTTCGCGAGGTCGCCTTGCTCGGAGACCTGCATTGCGCCGAGGATCGCGAGGTCGATGTGACCGCCGCGGATCATCTCGAAGCTCTGCGAGCTCGAGAACGTCGACGAGCCGGCGAGCATCGTCACCGTCTCCTTGCCGGCGTTGATCAGATCCGCATCGATCTTGTCCTCGGTCGGATACGGGCCGATCCCGAGAAGGCCGTTCTCGCTCTGGAGCACGACCTCGACGCCCTTCGGGATGTAGTTCGCGACCAGCGTCGGCATGCCGATGCCGAGGTTGACGTAGAAGCCGTCGCGCAGCTCGAGAGCGGCGCGCTTCGCGATCTGTTCGCGATTCAGGCCAGTGGCCTTCGAACCAGCCGTCGTCATTTCACACCGCCATTCGGGGTCACGGTCCGACGCTCGATGCGCTTCTCGAAGGTCTCACCCTTGAAGATCCGCTTCACGAAGATGCCCGGCGTATGCACGTGATCCGGATCGAGCTCGCCGACTTCGACGATCTCCTCGACCTCCGCGATCGTGATCTTCCCGGCCGCTGCGCACATCGGATTGAAGTTCATCGCGGTGTGGCGGTAGACGAGATTGCCGAAGCGATCGCCCTTCCACGCCTTCACGATCGCGAAGTCGCCGGTGATGGCCTCCTCGAGGACGTACTGGCGTCCGCCGAACTCGCGGACTTCCTTCTTCGGGCTCGCCTTCGCGACGTTCCCGTCGGAGCCGTACTTGAGCGGAAGGCCGCCGTCGCTGACGGCCGTTCCGGCGCCCGTCGGCGTGTAGAACGCGGGGATGCCGGCGCCGCCAGCGCGGAGGCGTTCGGCGAGCGTGCCCTGCGGACAGAGCTCCACCTCGAGCTCGCCCGAGAGGTACTGCCGCTCGAACTCCTTGTTCTCGCCGACGTAGCTCGAGACCATCTTCCTGATCTGCTTGTTGCGCAGGAGGATGCCGAGCCCGAAATCGTCGACGCCACAGTTGTTGGAGACGAACGTGAGGTCCTTCACGCCGAGCTCCGCGAGCGCACGGATCGAGTTCTCGGGGATACCGCAGAGGCCGAAGCCTCCGGCGAGAATCGTCGCGCCGCTCGGGATGTCGGCGACCGCCTCGCGGGCGCTCTTCATCACCTTGTCCATTGCGCGCGCACGCTACTCGCGCTCCGCGGCGTCGACAAGGCAGCTCGTGACGACGCGGCGCGCAACTTTCTCGCGATTCGCAGCGGCGAACGAGCGCTGCGGAAGAGCCTGATCGGCGCTCGCGGATCGCGCGCTTGCGGATCGAGCACCGTTTCCTCCCGCACGCGTGGTTCGCGGGGAGACGGAGCGCACCAACGCTTCGTCGCGTGTGGCCAAGCGCCACACGACGCGCATGGCGAGATCGCGCCATTCCCGTCGTCTCGTCTCGGCCCGCTTCTCGCTTTTTCCCGAGGTCGGCCGTGCCGGCAAGGCGTGGCCGCCTCCGAAGGTCCACTGCGACGTGTCCGTCCTCACTCCCGCGAGCACATGGCGAATCCACGACGGCGCCGAGAGCGCGTTGCTCGTCGACGGCCGTGACTACTACCGCGCCTTCTACGCAGCGGCGTGCAAGGCGAAGAAGAGCATCCTGCTCCTCGGGTGGCAGTTCGACAGTGACGTCCAGCTCGTGCGTGGCGACGATCTCCCGGACGGCGTCGAGCCTCGCGACGTCCAGCTCCTCGCCCTCCTCGATCGCCTGTGTCGCGAGCGTCCCGAGCTCCAAATCCGCGTGCTCGCATGGGACCACAGCGTCTTCTTCGCCTTCGAACGCGAGCTTCTGCAAAAGCTCTACTTCGACGCGATCACGTGCTCGCGCTTCGACTTCCGATGGGACAACACCGTTCCTCTCGGCGGCTCGCACCATCAGAAGGTCGCGATCATCGACGGCCGCGTCGCCTTCTTCGGCAGCCAAGACATCTGCCAGATGCGGTGGGACGACTCTACCCACCGTCTCGAAAACGAGCACCGCATCTCACGCGGCGCGTTCCATCAGCCGTATCACGAGGTGCAGGTCGCGGTGACGGGCGCGGCCGCGCGCTCGATGGTCGACCTCTTCGTCTGGCGCTGGTACGGCGCGACGGGCGAGCGGCTCGACGCGAGGATGCTCATCGCGCACGACGAGAGCACGAACGCGCTGACGAAGCCGAACCTCGACTTCCCGGTCACGCTTCCCATGCCGTCCGCACGCGTCGGGCTCGCGCGCACGATCCCGGAGGTGACCGGTCGGGCGCAGGTGAGCGAGGTCGCGAATCTGTACGTGAGCGCGATTCAGAGCGCCGAACGCTTCATCTACGTCGAATCGCAGTACCTGACGTCCTGCGCCGTGCGCGACGCGCTCCTCGCGCGCATGGCCGACAAGCAGCGGCCGAAGCTCGACGTCGTCGTCATCCTCCCGCACAAGCCCGAGAAGTTCAAAGAGGAGATGACCGTCGGCGTTCCGCAAGCCGCGCTCCTCCAGACGCTCGATCAAGCGGCGAGGGTGCACGGCCACGCGCTCGGGATCTACAACGTCGTCGCCGGCACGCAGGAGGATGGCGACCCGCTCTACGTGTACATCCACGCGAAGCTGATGATCGTCGACGACCGCCGGTTCATCGTCGGCTCGGCGAACCTGACGAACCGGAGCATGACGATCGACTCCGAGATCGTCGCCGCATACGAAGCGCAGCATGGAGACCACGCGTTGCGGAACGCGATCCGGCGCGCGCGCGTGCGCCTCCTCTTGGAGCACACCGGCGAGCGGGCGTACGTCCGCTGGATCCTCCGCGGGCAGGGCCTCGTCGCGCGCCTCGACCAGCTGATCGAGCAGGGCAAGGTGCGGCTCCGCAAGCACGACGTCTACAAGGACGAGCCCGGGCTCGTCGCGAAGGCCGTCCACGAGCTCACGCTCGAGTTCCTCGATCCCTGGGATGGAGACGAGACGTGCCCGGCGGCGTGACCGCTCGCCCGCCGACGTGCCTGCGACGCATGCGGAGCCCGCGAAGCAAGGTGCATCGACTGTTCGGCTAACGAGGTGCTTATCGAAGCGCGCCGGTGAACAGGGCTTGCATGTAATCTGCAAAGCGGGCGATCGACCGGCAAAACAGGCACAAAACAGGCGCGAAGTTGGCCCCGAGGCCTTCGCCATGATGGCGTCGGTTCATCGTGCCGTTCCGAAGCAGCCACCTCTTCGCCGTCGCCGCTCTCCTCGTCGCGCCTGCTGCCGTGGCCGGTTCACCGCCGAAGCAGCCCGGGCATGGTCGGACGGCGAAGCTCGAGCCGCCTGCGCGGCGAGGGACACCCGGTCGGAGCATCGGCTCGCCGACGGAAGGTCGCCTGATCGGCGGGGCACATCTCGACGAGGCGCCGCACATCAGGATCGTCCCGGTCTATGCGGCGGGCGACGCGCGGTGGGGGCTCGAGCCGCTCGTCGGGCTCATCGACCAGGCCGCGCGAGCCGTGCGGAAGCAGTTCCCGGACGCGGCGCTCTCCGTCGGGCACCTGTCACGCCCGGGCGGCGGTGAGATCGATCGCCATGCCTCTCACGAGAGTGGGCGAGACGCGGACATTGGCTTCTACGTCAAGAACCAGCAAGGGAAGTCGATCTACGCCGATCACTTCGTCGCCTTCCGCGCCGACGGGACCGCGCCGACGTGGCCCGGCGCGCAGTTCGACGACGCGAAGAACTGGGCGCTCGTCGCCTCGATCGCGGGCAACGCCAGCGCGCGTGTCTCGCACATCTTCGTCGCCACGCCGCTTCGGGAGCGGCTGTTGCAGTATGCACAGAAGATCGGCGCACCGCGCGCGATCCGCGTCCGCGCTTCGGAGCTCATGGCGCAGCCGAGGGGCTCGCTCCCGCACGACGATCACTTCCACGTGCGCATCGCTTGTCCTCCCGGGATGGACAAGTGCATCGAGCGGCCGCTCGCACGCAAACAACGTCCGGCGAGCGGCAAGGCTGCGCTCGCGAGCGCGCACCCGTCCACTCCGCAGGGCAAGGCGCCCGCGCGCGGAAGCGGGCATGCGTCGCCTGCGCCGAAGCCGGCGCCTGCGCCGAGGCGGGAGCCGCGCTCCGACGAGCCCGAAGCGAGCAGGAGCGAAGCGCTCGTCCCGAGCCTGGCGCCGATGGTCCAGGGCCTCGACTCGGTCGTCATCCCGGCGCCGCTCGCCGGCGCTCCAAGGCCGGACAGGTCCGAGGACAAGCCCACGCCTCCGCCGTCCGATGCGCAGCCGATCGACGATCCCGACGGCGTGCTCGACGACCGTCGCTGAGCGCAGCATGCACGGCCCGGAGCAGCGGCCGATGAGAGCAATAGCGGCTGCTGCCGAGATGACGGCCGGGCGCCAATCAACGAGCTCAGCTCGACGATGAAGCCGCGGTCCGTGACCGAGTGATGTCCGGCCGCGATTGAGCTCGGGACCACCGTGGACAGCCAGTCTCGTTGGATAACGATATCGGTACATAGTGAATTCACGCCCGATGAACGGGGGTGGAGGCAAGTCGGCGAGAGAGAACGATCGCCGGGGCACTCGTGCCTCCACGCATGAACACTACGTCGCTGCCGGCGTCCATTCATGTGCGGCTCATGGGTGCAACGAATCTCCCGCGCGAGTCGCTGCCGTGCGTCGTCGCGCTCGTCGACGATCGATCCGAGCCTCGCGCAAGCGGCATTGGAGATGTTCGCGACGCGAAGTAGGTAGCTAGCGTGGCGCGAGCTGGGTGCCATGCTTACCAATCCGGGACGGGCGTGTTCTACCCATCCAGCTATCGACGGTTCTCGTTTGGTGGACCTGGATACTCCAGTGACTGCGAATAGACGGGTGTCCTGTCGTGTCTTCCTCGCGCCCCTTGGATTGAGCATCCACGGTCTTGCACTCGCCGTGGCAGCTTCTCTGCTCGGTGGCAGCAGTCTAGTCCCTGCATGTGGTGGAGAGGCCACGGACCGAAGAGCTCCGGCAAGTAGCGACGCGATCGGGGATGCTGATGATGGGGGCGGTGGCGACTCAGGGGCCGGCGATCACGTTCGCTCGCGTGACGCGCAGGCGGATGGTGCCGCCTTCACATCACACGACCAGTATCGATGCTGCGCACCAGGGGAGGGCACCGCGTGCTGCACGGGAATGAAGCAGGGCACGTGCTTCCGTCATGGTGGGATCTACGGGGACTGCCGGAAGGCGGGTGAGGAAATCGAGGGCAAGGTTATTTGCGCCGAGTGCTGCCCCGGGTTGAGTCGACAAGGCATCTACGCGTTGGAAGACAAATGGCCACCCGCGGTAGACCACCTTCCGGAAGGCTGTGACCTCGATGCTCCGGTGAGCCTTGGCATCTGCATTCTGTGTGGAGACGGCGTCTGTGGAGCGGGTGAGAATTTCTGTAACTGCCCGCAGGACTGCCCACGAGCGCTGCGCGATGCCGGCACTGATGCGGGCTGATCAACGATCCGCGGAAGCGGCTCGTGGGCTGATCATTTCATCGCGTCGCAGCTCGTCACGCCGAGCGTAGCGTCGGACGGGCGACGGACGCTCCGCAGTCCATGCGATTGACAGGGTGAACATCTCTCCCGCGAAGGCGCAGTCGCAGCGATGAAGCCCTGTCGAGAAGAAGATTAACAGGGAGACATGGGACAGGGAGCCGAGAGGGAGGGGCCTTGCTTCGGTTCCGACCTGGACCCTCGTCGCCTCTCGCAAAACGCTTTCGCGTTTTGCTCGCAAATTTGAGCCTCCCTCCCATCCGGCGAGCTTGTTCCGCACAGGCA
>JAEXCN010000379.1 GCA_023402175.1 Pseudomonadota bacterium
TCGTCGCGCTGGTGCTCGTGCTCGTGCTGCTCGTCGTCGGCGCGTCCGCCGTTGGCGACGCGCTCTCGGTCGGCGCCGTGCCCGTCGTCGTGCCCGCCGCTGCCGTGGGCCGCGCCGTCGGCTCGTCGATCGAGAGCAGGTCCTTCTTCCGATCGCGGAGGCCGAGCACCACGATGAGCAGCCCTGCAAGGAGGAAGCACCCGATCGTGATCACGATCAGCAGGGCGCTGTTCGACTTGGGCTGCGGAGGCATCGTCCCCGCGTACGAGTGACCGTGCGTTCCGGAGGGCGCGCTCGGATACATCGCAGCGTTCGAGCCCATCCCGCCGTAGCTGGCGATGACGCCGCTGCCGCTCCCGCTGCCGCTCGTCCCGAGCCGGAGGAGCTGCCCGCTCACGTTCGCGCCGGACTGCTCCATGCGCCGCAGCGATTCGACCGTGAGCGCCTGCAGCTCCTGCGTGTTCGCCGCCGACGTGATCGAAGCCATGTGCTTCTGGATCTGCCGCTGGACCTCCTCGCGCACGCTCCCGAAGAGGGCCAGCATCCGCCGTCCGACGTCCTCTTGCCGCGCCTGCCGGGGCTGGGACGCGAGCCACGACTCGAGCGCGTGACGCATCTCGCCCGCGGACTGCCAGCGCATGTTCGGATCCTTCTCGAGCGATCGCGCGACGAGCAGGTCGAGGTTCGGATCGATGTGCGGCAGCACGTGGGAGAGCCGCGGGATCGGCTCGTTCATCAGCTTGTGGAGCGTGTTCGCCGCGCTCTCGCCCGTCATCAGGCGCTGCTGCGCGAGCAGCTCCCAGAGGACGATGCCCATCGCGAACAGGTCGGAGCGCGCGTCGATGCGCTGCCCCATCGCCTGCTCCGGGGACATGTACGCGACCTTTCCCTTGAGCACGCCGACCTCGGTCTCGGTCGACGAGAGCGCCGCCTTCGCGATGCCGAAGTCGACGACCTTCGTGTGCCCGTCGTACGTCACGAAGATGTTGTGAGGGCTGATGTCGCGATGGATGACGCTGAGGGGCCGCCCGTCGTAGTCGCGGAGCTCGTGGGCGTAGCCGAGACCAGCGAGCGCATCGGCGACGATGCGCACGGCGATCTCGTGCTCGATCGATTCTTTGCGACGGAGCGCCTCCTTCAGCACCTTGTTGAGGGACTGACCCTCCAGGTACTCCATCGCGATGAAGTAGACGCCGCCCTGCTCGCCGACCTCGTACGTGTGGACGATGTTGGGGTGACTCAGACGGGCCGCAAGGCGCGCCTCGTCGAGGAACATGTTGCGGAACGCGATCTCCTCGGCGAGCGCCTGCCGGAGCCGCTTGATGACAGCGAGCTTGTTGAAGCCCATCTGCCCGCGCGCGACCGACAGGAAGACGTCGGCCATGCCTCCGCGGCCGAGGCTCGCGAACAGCTGGTACTTGCCGAAAGCGGTCGTGCCGGTGCCTTCGATCTTCGCCTCGGATCTGGGGTCTCGCGCGATTCCCCCAATCATTCTTTTATGGAGTATCTGCCACGGTTGGGCCGGTCAAGGCGCACACAACGTGGGAGCGCCGGAGCTCCCGCGCTCAGTTGACCGGCGTCGGCTTCGTCTGCGCCGTGTCCGCGCCCTCGACCGAGAACTTGAAGTCGTCGATGAGGACCGTCGAGTCGAGCGCGCCGTCGCCCGAGTCCCAGATGGCGAAGCGCAGCGTGATCTCCGAGGCCGGCGTGACCGGAGCGCTCGTCGTCAGCCACCCCGTCGCCGCGTGGCCCTCGAAACCGGTGCCCGAGAGGCTGTCCGGCCCGAGCGGGCACGGGAAGTTCTTCATCTTCCCGGTCTGCCCGTGGGATCCAGGCGTACAGACCTGGAGGAGGCTGTTGTTGACGCTGATCGGGTTCGTGTCCTGGTCGAAGGCGATGTTGCCGTCCGGAAGACCATCCGGGATCGGATCCATCATCGTCACGAAGAAGTCGTTGTACCGATCGCAGATGTAGTTCGGGTACTCCCACGTGAAGAAGTTCTGCTGGTACGAGAACGACTGCGCGTTGGAGGGGACGCGGATCTTGATCTCGAGCGCGACGCCGTCCTGCGCCTGACCGGTCTTGACGCCGGGGCACGCGGGCGACTCCTTCGGATAGCCCGGCGGCGTACCGTGCTTGTAGCCCTTCATGTTCGAGGCGCTGTCGTACTCGGGATCGCTCGGCTCACGCGCCGAGCCCGACGAGAGGACGAGCATCGAGGCCCCCATCTGGGGCACGTTGACGCCGAGCTTCTCGAGGATGCCGACGCCTTCCATGTTGTTGAGCGACTTTCCGTCCGGCATCACCCACTTGGCCTCGATGACGCCCCACTCACGACCGTTCGGGTCGGCCTTCTTGCAGAGGCCCATCGCCTTGGCGCCGTCGAACGGGTCCGAGCCGGACTTCGACAGGCTCCCGTCGCAGTCGACCTCTTCATCATCGGCCGTGCCGCTGCAGTCCTCGTCGATCCCGTTGCCCGGAATGTCGTGCGCACCCTTGTTGATGCTGGTGTTGCACTCGTTGCAGTCGTCCTTGAGGGCGAAGCCGTCGCCGTCGTAGTCCTTGTCCAGGTCGGTCTCGACGTTGTTGATCGAGCACTCGCTCCCCTTGCCCGGGTCGCCACCGACGAACCCGCCCTGCCCCGTGCCGCCGTCCGCCGCGAGGGTGGGGTCGGTCTCGGTCCCGAACCCGCTACGCCGACTCGAGCCCCCGCAGGCAATCGCGAAGGCCGCGACGAGAAGGGAACTTGCGATGCCGATGGAGCGTACGTTCATGGGACCTCCTGTTTTCCAGTCTCGGAGCCCGGCCTCCTTACGGATGGGCCTCGAGTGGAAACGCGGGTCCCCGCTCTGCCACGGCTGAGCGCCTCGGGCCACGCGTCTCTCCAAACGAGACGCTCGTGTTATGTCCACCTGTGCGACACTGTAGGCCTGTGACCTACTCCCTCGAGAACGGCGCGTGGCTCCGCAACGTTGCCGCGGACGGCGAGGGGCAGTAAGCGGAAACCATGGTTCCTTCTTGGCGGATCCGCAGCCGGATCTTCGGCGTCATGGCGGTCGGGACGTGCCTCTCGATCGGCGCCCTCGCCATGGCCGCAGGAGACGACCGAGCCGCGGCCGAGACGCTCCTGAAGGAGGTCGAGAGCTCACCGCGAAAGGACGTGGCTGGGGAGCTCGTCGCTCGATCGCGCGCCGCTCAGGAGCGCGCCGCGCGTTTCCGCTCGTCCGGCGACGAAAGCCACGCGAAGCTCGCCGACCGCCTCGCGCGGACATGGGCCGAGGCAGCACGAGACGTGGTGCGCGCGGCGGCCGTCGAGGAGAGCGCGGCGGAAGCGCGCCGAGGCGCGACGGATGCCGGCGCGCTCGCCGATCGCGAGCGAGCGCTGCTCGAAGAGGCCATCGCGCAGAGCGGCCGCCTCCGAGCGCAGCTCGACGCGGTCGAGCACGAAGGCAAGGACCAACCGGCTCGGACGAGCACGGCGGCAGCGAGCGGCGATGGCGGATCGCGTCCGCCCACGAAGACGCCCGCAGCGTCTGCGAAGGACGCGGGTGCGCCGCCGACGGCAAAGCCGGCGGCCGACGGAGGTGCGCGATGAACCG
>JAEXCN010000325.1 GCA_023402175.1 Pseudomonadota bacterium
GGGAGGGGCCTTGCTTCGGTTCCGACCTGGACCCTCGTCGCCTCTCGCAAAACGCTTTCGCGTTTTGCTCGCAAATTTGAGCCTCCCTCCCATCCGGCGAGCTTGTTCCGCACAGGCACTGGCGTCCCTGCCGGTTGCGGGACTCGGACGGAGAGCGGCCCGCGTCACGTGGCAGCGTTCATCGTCACGAGAGCGCGCGTGCGAGCTGGACAGCCGTGGATCTCGTCGGCAAGTCGAGCCGCTCTCCTCCTCCCGAAGGTCTCGGGACAAAGCTTGGAGAGCGCACCGGTTGCGGAACAAGGATGGAGCTCGAAAGAGAGATCTTCCATTCCGAAGGAAACGTGAAGTGCTCGCGAAGCGAGCGCTCACGTTTCCTGAGGGCCCAACGAGGGTCCAGGTCGAGAAAGAGACGAGGCCCTCTCGCTCCCTCTCGGCTCCCTGTCGCCCTGTCTCACTGTGAATCTCCCAGGCGACGACATCGCGGACAGCGTGTGAGGGCGTCAGGTCTCTGTGAGCGGCAGATGCTGCGCTCTCGCGCTGACGATCGCGGGAGATGAGACCGATGCTCAGGCTCGTGGGCAGTTGGTGCTTACGTTTCACTGACGCGGCGCGGCGGCGCAGCCGTGACCGCCAGCTTGGCCGCGGCAAGTCGCAAGCGCGACCGGGTCCAAGGCGACCGATGCGGAACCGATCTGCGTCCGCGAGACGTCCATGGGCGCGTTCACTGGAATCGTGAACCGTCGGAGAGGAATTTCCGCGTAAGCGTCAAGCCGCCGAGGCCCCGGCTCGGCGTTTCGCGCTCCGCTCGGTCGCGCCTATGCTAGAAGCCCGCGCCCGCGCGAGAGGCGCGGCGCGCGCGTGTTCCCATGGCCGAGAGCTTGAGCTTTGCCCCCGCGGGTTTTGGTGCGATCGAGCGCAGAGCCGTGCTCGTCGGTCGCGCCGCCGAGATGCGCGAGCTCGACGTCGCGCTGAGAGCGGTGCGCGAGGAGGGCCGGTCGAGGGCCATCACCCTCATCGGCGCAGCAGGCATCGGCAAGACGCGGCTCGTGCGCGACTTCCTCTCGAAGCAGCGCACGACCGAGCACGGCACCCCGCGCGTGTTCCGTGGGTCGGCACGCGAGGGCGGCTCGGCCTACGACGTCTTTGCCCGCGTGCTCCGTGCGCGATTCGGCATCGTCGAAGGCATGGACCCCGAGGCCGCCAAGGCGCAGATCCGCGCTCAGGTCGCGGCGGTCCTCGAGGACCGCAAGGTCGGCGACGTCTGTTTCTTCCTCGGGCAGCTGCTCGAGCTCGAGTTCATGGACTCGCCTCTGATCCAGGCGGTCCGCGGGGACGCGAACCAGATGCGCCTGCTCCGGCGGGCCGTCCTCAAGCGGTTCTTCGAGGCCGACGCGCTGCACGCCCCGCAGCGTCGCGACACCGATCCGGACGTCGGCTCCTCCGGAAGCGGCGCCAAGCCGAAGACGGGGCAGGGGCGTGTGCCGTCGGTCCTCGTCTTCGACGACCTGCACCACGCGCACGACGAGTCGCTCGATCTGCTCGGCCACCTGACCGACACGCTCGATGCTCCGATCCTCGTCCTCTGCCTCGCGCGCCCCGAGATGGTCGCGCGCCGCGACGTCTGGGCGAAGCACGGCGGCTCGCGGCACAAGCTGATCGAGCTCTCGCCGCTGTCGGAGACCGACTCGTCGCGCGTGATGGAGGAGCTGCTCATCCCGTGCGCGGAGGCCGAAGGGATCGAGGAGCTCGTCGACGCGGCGTGCACGCTCGCTGGCGGCAATCCCGCTCTCCTCGAGCGGATGGTCCACATCTTCCACGACATGGGCGTGATCGAGGTGATGGACGAGCTCTCCGAGAACGAGCGGTGGGCCATCCATCTCGATCGAATCGAAGCGGTGAAGCTGCCGCTGACCGTCGAGGACGCGATCCAGGCGCGCATCGCCGCGCTCGCTCCGCACGAGCGTGATCTCCTCGAGCGCGCGTCGATGATGGGCAGCGTCTTCTGGCTCGGCGGGCTGCTCGCGATGGCACGCCTCGACGTGAACGGGCCGGACGTGTGGTCGCGCAACGCGGTCACCGACGTCCAGCAGATCAAGGAGACGCTGAAGGAGCTCAAGGAGCGCGACTACATCCTCACGCTCCCCGACGGCACGTTCCCCGACGACGAAGAGTTCGTCTTCAAGCACAACCTCGAGCGCGAGACGCTCCTCAAGCTGCTCCCGCGCGCGCAGGCGCGCCGCTTCCACAAGGCGATCGCCGACTGGCTCTCGTTCAAGCCGCACGTCCGCACGCACGAGGAGTACATGGGCATGCTCGCCCGGCATCAGGAAGAGGCCGGGCTCGTCGTGCAGGCCGCGGCCACGTACCTCGATGCGGCGCACCTCGCACGCGAGCGATACGCGAACACGAAGGCCTCCGAGTACTACGTGAAGGGGCTCGGCCTTCTCCGTGACGGCGCGGAAGGATCGACCGAGCAGCAGCTCCGGGCGCTCCACCATTTCGGCGATGTTCTCCAGGTGCTCGGGCGCAACGACGAGGCGCTCGACTGCTTCAACGAGATGCTTGCCCGCGCGTACCGGCTCGATCTCCGCGCGAAGGGCGGTGCCGCGCACGGACGCATCGGCCGCCTCTTCCGCGACACGGGCCGCCTCGAGGAAGCACAGGTCCACCTCGATGCTGCGCTCGCGCTGTTCGAGGACGCCGGCGACGAGCGTGGAGTCGCCAGCACCGTCGACGATCTCGGAAAGCTTCACTGGCTTCGCGGCGACTACCAGAAGGCGCTCGCTTCGACGCAGCGGGCGCTCGTGTTGCGCCGCAAGATCGGCGATCGCCGCTCGATCGCCCTCTCGCTCAACAACCTCGGCCTCGTCTACCAGGACTCGGGGCAGTTCAAGCTCGCGCTCGATGCCTTCGAGCAGGCGCTCCGCATCCGGCGCGAGATCGGCGATCTCGTCGGCGTGTCGATCTCGCTCAACAACCTCGGCACCGTCGCGCAGGATCAGCGCGACGACAACCGCGCGCTGCAGCTGTTCCTCGAGGCCTACGAGGTCGCAAAGGAGACGGGCGATCGCAACCGCATCGCGCTGGTCCTGACGAACCTCGGAGAGACGTACAATCGCCTCGGCGATCCGACGAAGGCGATTCACTACCTGAAGCAGGCCGAGGAGATCGCCGACGAGCTCGGCGACAAGATGGGCCTCGCCGAGGCGGTGCGAGGGCTAGGGAAGGCGTACCTCGCCCAGCGCGAATACACGAAGGCCCGCGAGTGCACGGCGCGTGCGGTCGACATCTTCCGCGAGATCCAGAGCAAGGTGCAGCTCGGCGTGGCGCTTCGGTCGCTCGGCGAGGTCATGGCCGCGGGCAGCGCCGGCGGCGAAGGTCTGCTCACCGCACGGGCGCATCTCCTCCAGTCGATCTGGATCTTCGAGGAAATCGGCAACGACGTGGAGCTCGCGAGGAGCTGCCGCGTGTACGCCGCGCTGCTTCGCGCGTCGCCCGACTTCCGCACCGATCAAATCGCGGTCACCGAGGCCGAGCAGTTCTCGCGCCGCGCCGAGGAGATCTTCGCGAAGCTGAAAATGAGCTCGCACGGCATCGACGCCGACGGCATCTTCGGCACGCAACGCTGAGCCGCTCCGGTCGCTCGAGCGACCGCGGGCGATGTGCGTCGCATGATGACGTTCGCCCTCGTTCCGCAGGGATTTGCGCTGGTTCGGCCCTTGCTACGGAGGAGGGCATGGGTCTGCCGTCGAACCCCGATGCACCGGAAAACAAGGCTTCGAACACCGCCGACACGGTGAACCGTGATCCGTCCTACCCGGATCGAGCGCGCATCGACAGCGATGTGCGTGCTTTCCTCCGCCCGGTCTCGACGCCCTGGATCGTCTTCGACCGGGACAGCCGTGTCGACGACTTTGCCAAGTCCGCGCTCCGCGTTGGAGCCGTCTTCGCGAGCTCGCCGAGCTTCCGTCCCGAAGTGATCAAGGCCGCCGAGGAGATCGGCAAGCCCGTCTCCGAGGTCGCCGCGATGTCGCTTCCGCTGGCCCCCCTCGAGCAGCCGTCGGCAGGCGAGCCGCTCGTTCGTGAGGATGTGTTCCGCGCGGGCGCGGTCCTCGCTCCGGCGATGAGCTCGGTCGTCACGGAGCCGGGCATGTTCCCGGCGTCCGCTTCGTCACCGGAGAGCGTCGTCGAGCCGAGCAACCTCGTCGTCGCGTCCGATGTGATGCGCGACTCCTCGTCGATCGTCATTCACGATGACGTCCGCTCTGCGGTCGAGGCCGACCCGTTCGCGACCCCGAGCCTCGTAGCCGTCGCGCCGAAGCGCGGTCGCTTCGCGGCGCTCGCCGGAGCATGCGCCGGCGTGCTGGCGCTCGTCGGCGTCACCGCCGTCGTCCTCTCCGGCGCGACGCGCCTGCACGCGAAGGCATCGACGACCGCGCCCGCCGTTCAGTTGGCGGCGGCGATGCCCGCGGCGGCTGCGATGCCCGTGGCGCCGGTCGAGACCACGGAGCTCGACGCGATCCCGGCGTCGCCTCCGCCGGCGAAGACCGCCGAGGCCGCAGCCGAACGCGCGCCGGAGCCCGCCGCGCCGAAGATCCCGACCGACCCGAAGAAGCGCTTCGGCAAGCTCACGATCAAGTCCGACGCGAAGTACAAGAACGTCTGGTTCGACGGCAAGCGCATGCTCGGCACGGGTCAGCGCAGCTTCCTCGTGTTCTGCGGAATGCACACCATCGCCGTCGCCGACAAGGCCGACGCACGGGACGTCGAGGTCCCGTGCAACGGCGAGTACGTCGTCTCGAAGTGAAGCGCGCGCCCGAAGGGTGACGCCGCGAACGAGCCGAAGCGCGATCGCGCGATGCTCTGATCAGCCTTGCGCAGTCGGCGCGCGCCGGCCCGTCAGCCGCCGCGCGCGCTCGACGTGATGCTCGCCCGTCAGACGATGTCGATGGGCCCCGAGCAAGTCGCTCCGGGTGACGATCCCGACGAGCCGTCCAGTGTCGACCACGGGCAAGCGGCCGATGTGCTCGCGCACCATGATGTCCGCAGCCGTGCGAAGCGAGAGGTCCGGCCCGATGAAGATGGCCGACCGCTGGATCAGCGTCGAGAGCGGCCTCGCACCGTCGTGAGGCGCAGCGAACAGATCGCGCCGGGTGATGACGCCGATGACGCGATCGTGCTCGTCGAGCACGGGGAATCCGTGATGGTCCTTGCCGGGGCCCGCCGCGGCGAGCCACACGCGCGCCGATTCGATCGTGTCGCTCGCACGGAGAGTGACGACCTCGCGCAGCGCGACGTCGCGCACGAGCACTTGCTCGAGGTAGTCGGCGCTGTACTCCGACGGCACGGGACGTCCACGTCGCGCGATCTTCTCCGTCATGATCGAGTGCTTCATGAGCGCGCACGACACGAGGTACGCCGCCGCGCAGCCGCCGAGCAGAGGGAGGAGACCCACCGGCTGACGCGTCGTCTCGAACGCGAACACGACGGACGCGAGGAGCGCTCGCGAGGCTCCGGCGAACATCGCCGCCATCCCTACGAGCGCGCCGAGGCGGACGTCGACGCCGGCCGACGGCGCCACCGCAGCGATCGCTGCGGCGCAGGCAGCGCCGATGCCGCCGCCGATCGTGAAGAGCGGCGCGAGCGTACCTCCGGAGGTGCCGCTGCCGAGGGAGAAGAGCCACGAAACGAGCTTCCATCCACAAAGGACGAAGAGGGCTTTTCCGCCGAGGTCGCCCGAGATCATCTCTTCGATGTTGTCGTATCCGACGCCCAGGGTTCGCGGCGCGACGAAGCCGACGATCCCGACGACGACGGCGCCGAGCGCAGGCCACCACATCCAGTGGATCGGCAAGCGGTCAAAGGCGTCTTCGACGGCGTACACGGCCTTGGTGATCACGACCGACGCGAGCCCGAGGATCGCCCCGAGGAACACGTAGCTGAAAAGGGCGGCGGCCGGCGGTTGGGCGAGGTCGCGCACGGCGAACGCGGGGGCGGTACCTGCGAACGCGACGCGGACACCCGCGGCCGTGACGCTCGCCAGCCCGACAGGAATGATCGAGCGCGCGCGATACTCGAAGAGCAGGAGCTCGATCGCGAGCAGCACGGCGGCGACGGGCGATCCGAAGGTCGCCGTCATTCCGGCCGCCGCGCCGGCCGCGAGCAACGTCTTTCGCTCCTCGGCCGAGATCTTCACGAGCTGTCCGGCAAGTGATCCGAGCGCGCTGCCGGTCGCGATGATCGGTCCCTCCGCGCCGAAGGGGCCGCCGGTGCCGATCGAGATCACCGCGGACAGCGGCTTCAGGAACAGGACGCGCGCCGGAATGCGGCTCTTGTTGAAGAGGACCTGCTCCATCGCTTCGGGGATCCCATGACCACGGATCGCCGGCGTGCCGTAGCGCGCCATCACCCCGACGATGAGCGCGCCTGCGACGGGGACGAAGACCACCGCGAGGCCAAGGTGATTTTCCGCCGGTGACGCGTGCGCGACCGAGAGCTTCCCGTAGAAAGCCACGTTGGTGATCAGCGCGATGCTCGACGTCAACAGCTGTGCGATGAGCGCGGCGACGACTGCGATGGCGCACGCGAGGCCGGTGATCGCGACGACGCGTGGATCGACGGCTGCTGTCTGACGTCCGACGCCGGCGGCTGCCAGGCCGGGGCCCATCGAAACGGAGATCGGTAAGCCTTCGGTCGTCGATGCACGCTCGATCGGCCTACTCCCATCTTCAACTTCTTGCACTTCGCGGACTCCTTTTCTTGCTCGAGGGACCTTCTTCGAAGAACAGCGGCGCGGCTCCGGGCGCGAGGTCGAGCGCGCCGACGATCTCGGAGAGCGTCAGCCCGAGCTCCCGGACGCGGGAGCGCGGCATGTCGCGCAGCGCTGCGATGAGACGAGCCTGGAACGGCTCGCGAGAACGTGAGAGCAGCGCACTGCCTTTCTTGCTGACGGACAGGACGCTGCGTCGCGCATCGAGCGGATCGGTGCGCCGGATCACGAGCCCGCGCTCGACGAGGCGGGCCACGACGACCGATACGGAGCTCGGGTCGGTCAGCGTGCGATCCGAGAGGCGGCGGATCGAGATGCCTGGCTCGGAGGCGAGCTCGCGAAGGACGAACAGCTGAGCTCCACTCAGGCCGAGCTCGCGTTCGGCGACGTGCGCGCTGCTCCGCAGGCCCTGGACGATTCGCCGCAAGCTGTCGACCACGAGCGCGGCTTCGTCATCGTCCTCCTCCAAAAGCATGGGATCCCATGTATCATGGCGACCGCTCGATGCCCATCTCCTCGAAGGCGCAACTCGATCGCGAAGAGCGCGAACGGGCAAGTGGCGGCGATACGATCGGCGTCCGACCATCGCGCTCGCCTCGCGCGCCAGAGCGAGCACGATGCGAGATCGATCGAATCGATCTCGTCGACGGCCAGGGCGTGCCGACGACGGCCGTCGAGCACGTGCTGCGACACGGCTTCAACGCGACGTCGTTCCAGACCCTCGGCCCTGGATACGCGTACTTCTTCCACCGCGACGGGTGCGTCGCCTACGTCGATACCGGATCGGCATGGGTAGCAGCCGGCGCGCCGATCTGCGCGACGGAGCACATCGCCCCGATTGCGCGTGCGTTCGTGCTCGCAGCGAAGGAGGCGGGGCGTCGCTCCTGCTTCTTCGGAACGGAGACGCGCTTTCTCGAGGCGACCTCGGGGCTCGTGCGCTCGCTGCTCGTGGGAGAGCAGCCGGCGTGGGATCCACGACGGTGGCCGGATACGGTCTCGAGGCACTCGAGCCTGCGGGCGCAGCTACGCCGCGCGCTCCACAAGGACGTTCGCGTGCGCGTGGTTTCGCCCGACGAGCTCGAGACGCCGGCGATGCGCGCCGCGACGAGCGACCTGCTCGAGCGATGGCTCGCGACGCGCCCGATGCCGCCGATGGGATTCGTCGTGCAGCTCACGCCCATGCAAGGCTCCGCGCGGCGACGATGCTTCGTCGCAGAGCGCCTCGGCGCGATCGTCGCTATCGCTCACGTCGTGCCGGTTCCGCAGCGGAACGGATGGTTCATCGAGCACCTCGTGCGGGCTCCTCACGCACCCAACGGAACCACGGAGCTCCTCGTCGACGCGGTGATGCACTGGGCTTGCGCAAAGGGGAGCTCGTGGCTGACGCTCGGGCTCGCGCCGCTCGCCGGCGAGGTCTCGCCTCCGCTCCAGCTCGCACGCCGCTCCCTCAAGTCACTCTACGACTTCGAAGGTCTGCGGCGGTTCAAGGCCAAGCTTCGTCCGGCGGCGTGGGATCCGATCTACATCAGCCATCCCGTCGACCAAGGTGCCGCCGCGACGGTGCTCGACGTGCTCGCCGCCTTCACGACGGACGGGTTCGTTCGCTTCGGGATCCGTGCGCTCGCGCGTGGACCGGCTGCGGTGCTCAGCGCGCTGGCATCGCTGCTCGTTCCGTGGTGCACGCTCCTGGCGCTCGCCTCCGCGGAGCGGTGGTTCGCCGCGCACGCAGCCGTGAAGTGGAGCTGGGTCGTCTTCGATGCAGCCGTGGTCGTCGGCTTGACGCTTCTCGTGCGCCGGCCTTCGGTGCGGCTCGCGACGGTCTTGGCGCTTGCCGTCACGGCCGACGCGCTCGCGACGCCGCTCGAAGCTGCGTTCTGGAACGTGCCGCGGGTGCGGACCGCTCTCGACGCGCTCGTCATCGCCGTCGCGTGCGCGGCCCCGGCGTTCGCCGCGATCGTGCTCTGGGGCGCAAGGGCTCGCCTCGCCCGCATCGACGCGGCTGCGTGAGCCGCGACTCGAGCGCAGCGCGGTCGTTTGCGATGTCACCCGAGCCGAAACGATTCCGCCTGCGCGAGCGCTTTCGATCGGAAGACCGAGCTCGATCGCACAAGCGGAATCGTTCTGCCCTGTCCTAGAGGATCCTGTTCCCCCCGCTTCAGGGCTTGCAGTTGGGGCCGCCCGGACATCCCGCTCCCGGGGTTCCGACGCTGCCGGCCTGAGGCAGAGTCGGCTTGGAGATTTCCGGCATCTGGGGCATTGGCGGCATCGGCGGCATTGGCGGAAGGGACGAGCCGATCGCGGGGATGCTCGGCTTCGGCGGCGCCGTGAACGTCGGCGCGGCCGGAAGCGTCGGCGCCGTGAACGTCGGCGCGGCCGGAAGCGTCGGCGTGGTCAACGCCGGCGTCGCCGGCATGCCCGGGATCGACGGCGTGCCGAGGTCGGGCAGCTTCGGCGGAGTGAACTCCGGCCGCTCCCCGATCGCCGGCATCGCCGGCATCGCCGGCATGCTCATCTCGGGCAGCTTCGGCGGAGTCATGTTCGGCGGGTCGCCGATGGCCGGCATCGCCGGCATCGCCGGCATCGCCGGCATCGAGAGCGAAGGCATTGCCGGCATCGCCGGCAACCCCGACGACGGCTGGGTTGCAGTCGACTCGGGGCGCTCCGGCGTCACTGCCGCCGAGCTCTTATCGGTTCGGGCGGCCGAGTCTTCGTCAGTTGAGCTCGAGCACGCGGCGAGCGCGAGCCCGACGACCATAGTGATCGAAAGGCGATGGACGGAAAGCATGTCGAATGACCTCCTGGCCGGCCCGGCTCTGCACGCCCGGCACCGTCCGTGGAGCTCTTCGTGCGAACGCGAGCGCGAATCGGGCTCCGCAGGAAATCGCGACGGACTCATGCGCGTCCTTCCCGCCGAGCATCGCCCCGACGGTCCCGATTCGAGTTTGTTCCCGACACCGGTCAGCTACGACCCCGGTTTCGACGCAATCGGCGCGGCAGCTCGCGTCGGGGCTCAGCTGCCCTGTGACCCTGGACCGGTGCAGAACTCTCCTTCGTTACCAACACGCGACGCGCACTCGGACGGATCCGTTCTCGATCGGTCTCAGCCGGCATCGCCTCTCGCACGCTGGATTCCCGCCGCGCGATCGATTGGCGCCTTGGCTGCATGATCGCGTGGTGGCGCGTCGTTCCGTGAACGACCGCGCTTCACCGAGAAGGACCGCGAGCATGAGCGCGCTGCAGCCTCCGACCCGAACGCGTTCGCGCGACGTTCCGCGTGGGATCGATCTCCTCGAGCGACCGCTCTCCAACAAGGGCACCGCGTTCACCGAATCCGAGCGGAAGGAGCTCGGCCTCGACGGGCTGCTCCCGCCCAACGTCGAGACCCTCGACGAGCAGGTCTTGCGCGCATACGAAGCGTATCGGCGAAAGGACGACGAGCTCGAGCGGCACATCTACCTTCGCACTCTGCAGGACACGAACGAGACCCTCTTCTACAGGCTCTTGCTCGATCACATAGAAGAGCTGACCGGCGTGATCTACACGCCCGTCGTCGCGCGCGCCTGTGCGGGGTTCAGTCACATCTACCGGCGCCCGCGCGGGCTGTTCATCTCCTATCCGCTGCGCGGCGCGATCCGCGAGGTGCTCTCGAATCGGCCCAATCAGGACGTCGACTTCATCGTCGTCACCGACGGCGAACGCATCCTCGGCATTGGCGATCAGGGAGTCGGCGGCCTCGAGATCTCGATCGGCAAGCTGTCGCTCTACACGTTGATCGGTGGGATTCGTCCCGACCGAACGCTGCCGATCGTGCTCGACGTCGGAACGAACAACGAGGAGCGGCGGGGCGATCCCGAATACCTCGGATGGCGTCACGAACGGATGATCGGCCAGGCGTATTTCGATTTCGTCGATCGATTCGTCGATGCTGTGAAGGCAGAGCTCCCGAATGTTTGCCTCCAGTGGGAAGACTTCGCGACGTCGCACGCACGCCCGATCCTCGAGCAGTACCGGGACGATCTCGCGACGTTCAACGACGACATCCAGGGCACTGCTGCCGTCACTCTCGGCGCCATCCTCGCCGCCATCGCAGTGAATGGGGAGCGCCTCCGCGATCAGCAGCTCGTCTTCCTCGGCGCGGGTTCCGCCGCGATCGGCGTCGCCGACTACCTGCGAACGATGCTGGTGCAGGACGGCCTTTCCGACGCCGAAGCGCGTAGTCGCTTCTGGATGGTGGACAAGGAGGGGCTGGTCCACGCCGACCGTATGGACCTGAGCCCGGAGCAGCGGGTCTACGCGCAACCGACGGCGCGCGTCGCGGGCTGGCCACGGAGCGCTCGAGGAAGCATCGGATTGGAGGACGTGATCGGCCAGGTCACCGCGACCGTCCTCATCGGGCTGTCGACGGCATCCGGAGCGTTCACCGAGTCGATCGTTCGCGAGATGGCGCGCAAGGTGAAGCGGCCGGTGATCTTCCCGCTGTCGAATCCGAACACGAGGTCCGAAGCGAGCCCCGATGATCTGTTGCGGTGGACCGCAGGTCGCGCGCTGGTCGCGACGGGATCGCCGTACGGGCCGGTGAAGTACGACGGACGGTTGAACCCGATTGCGCAATGCAACAACGTCCTCGTCTTCCCCGCCGTCGCGCTCGGCGTGGTCGCCTCGGGTGCGCGGCGCGTGACCGACGGGATGATGCTGGCCGCTGCCCGAGCGCTGGCGGAGCACAGCCCGGCGATGAAGGATGCGAACGGCGCGCTCTTGCCTTCCGTCCGCGAAGCCAGGGACGTCGCGGTCGGAATCGCGACGGCCGTGGGGCTCGAGGCGCAGCGTGCGGGCTACGCTGCGAAGACCGAGGCTGAGGAGCTTCGCGACCGGATACGCGCCGCACAGTGGACCCCAGAGTATCCGCGCACGAATCTCGGCCGATGAGCCGAGGCGCGAGACAGCGCGTTCGCGCTCACGCGACGCGCCACGCGCGCGCGAGCTCGAGGGTGCGGGCGTTCTCGCGGACCTTCTCGACGAACGTGTCCTTCCACTGGGCGTCCTGGATCATCGCCGTGCGCTCGAGGATGCGGACGCGCGCGGTCGCGATCGCCTCGTGCGCCCCGGCCTGGTCGCCGATCGCATCGAGTGCCTCGGCGTAGGTGAGGCGGATGAAGGCCTCGCCCTCCTCGACGCCTCCGAGTGCCTCGAGCAGGTGCATCGCGTCGCGCGCCGGCGCCTCCGCTCGGTCGGCGCGCCCGTTTCGCAGGTGTGAAGCAGCGAGGATGGCGAGCCCGTATGCACGAAGCGGCGGGGTTGCGCCGAGCTGCTCGATCGTGGCCTGCACCTCGCGTTCCGCGCGCTCGAGGTCGTCGGCAGCCGAGAGGAAGAACGCGCGATTGAGGCGCGCCGCTGCCTCCATCCGCCGGTCGCCTTGCGCGACGAAGGCGTCGATCGCGGCGTCTGCCTTCGCGAGCGCGGCGCGCGGATCTCCGAGGCGCGCGAGCAGCATCCCTTGGTGGTGCCAGACGTGTGCGTTCACGCCCGTGAGCCCCATGTGCTGCGCAGAGAGCAGCGCGTCGTTCAGGGCGCGCTTCGCCTCGGCATACGAGCCGAGCTCGAGGCACGCAGCGGCTGCGCTCACGAGATGACGGCAGGCCGCACGCATGTCGCCGGCGGCCTCGAAATGCGAGATCGTGACGTTGTACATCGACAGCGCCGAGCCGGTGTCGCCGGACACGAGCGCTCGATTGGCCCGCGTCCGGTAGACATGTGCGGCCGCGAGCGGATCTTCTTCCTCGCGCCGGGTGTGCTCGTATGCGGAATCGATCGTGCGCAGCAGCTCGTCGGCTGAGACGTAGTTGCCCGCCGCCATGAGCACGCACGCCGCGCGGCAGAGCGCGACGAGATGCGGAGCCGAGAGCTGCCCTGCCGAGCTCATGTCGCAGAGGTCGTCGACAGCGCGATGGAGATCGCTCTCGTTACCGAGGCGCGCGCACGCCTCGACGGCCTCGCCTGCTGCAAGAAACCAGCGACGTCCCGTACGGGGCAGCAGCGTGAGCGCCTCCTGCGCGCACTCCTTCGCATTCTGGTTCTCGCCGCGCCACCGATGCGCCTCGGCCTTGCGCAAGAGGAGACGACCGAGGACCTCGCCTTCGGCTCCGCACGCGATTCCGCGGTCGGCACGTGCGAGGCAGGCCTCGAGGTCGTTGCCTTCGAGCGCCTGCGCAGCGGCGCGGCGATAGAAGGTGATCGCGCGCTTCGGCTCGCCACCTCGTTCGAGGTGCTCGGCGAGGACGACCGCCTCGCTCTCGCCCATCTTCTCGAGCCAGTGCGCGGCGAGCTTGTGACCGATCGTGCGGTCCTTGTCCGTGAGCATGCTGTACGCCGCCTCGGCGACGAACGCATGCCGGAAGACATATTCGACCTCGCTCCGGAACTTGGGGTGATCCCTTCGCGTGACGATCTCGCGGACGGCGAGCTCGTCGAGCCATGCGGTCACCTGCGCATCGGAGCTTTCGCCTGCGCTCGGCCTCATTCCCGCCGGAAGGTCCGCACGCGTGCCGTTGAGGAGCGCGACGACGCTCCCTCGCCAGAACGTCTGGCCGAACACGCTCGCCGCTCGAAGGACGCGTCGGGCTTCGGGCTCGAGCGACTCGAGGCGGGCCTGCACCATGGTGAGCACCGTCTCGGGCAGGACGACGGGGATCATCGATCGGCGTCCGGCTGCGGCCGAACCGGGCGGGGCGTCGATCGCCTTCGATCGCATGGGCGGCGTCGACGAGATCGAGAACGAGCGGATCAGCTCCTCGAGGTAGAACGCGTTTCCGCCGGCGGTCTGGACGATCTGCGCGACGAGGTCGTCACCGATGTGCTCGCCGAGCACCTGACGGACGAGCTTTTCGCTCGCCTTCTTCGACAGCTCCTTGAGCCGGAGCTCCTGGACACCACGCTCGGCGAAGAGGTCGGGGAAGAGGTCCTTCACCTCGGGACGCGCGAGCGCGAGGACCATCAGCGGCCGGTCGTGGAGCGCACGGAGCGCCGAGTCGACGAACTTCACGCTGGGGAGATCTCCCCAGTGCAGATCTTCGAGCACGAGGACGACCGGCTGCTCACCGCACTCGGCGGCGAGCCAGTCCTCGAACGCGCGACGCATCTGGTCGCCCATCAGGATGGGATCGTGGCGTGCCGCGCGTAGCTGCACGTCGTCCTCGTCGGGCATCGACACGCCGAGCGTCTCGGCGAGGAACTGGGTTACACGAACGAGGTCGCGCTGCGGAACCGCGCGGCTCACGCGTGCGCGGATCTTCTCGCGCTGCACGCGCGGGGGCTCGCCGTCCTGCGCGTCGGCAGCCGCGCGGATGATCTGCGCGAGCATGCCGAACGGCGAGCCCGCGCGCATCGGATCGCCGCGACTCGTCCAGACCTCGTGGCGATCTCCACGATGCCGGAGCGTGCGGAGCAGCTCGTAGCGGAGGCGCGACTTGCCGACGCCGGCTGGCGCGGTGACGAGGACGGCGCGCGCGACATCGTCGGCGACGCACTCGGCGAAGACGCCCTCGAGCATCACGAGCTCGCGTTCGCGCCCGACGCACGGCGTCGGCTTGCCGAGGAGCATGCGCCCGGCATCGACGGAAGCCTGCTCGCCGACGAGATCGAGCCCATTGTTGTCGCTTCGCACGATGAAGCGCGAATCGAGGAGCCCGGCGGTCACCTCGTCGACGTGGATCGGCTGCTTCTTGCCGGCGGCGACGAGCGCGACGTCGTCGTCTTGGTGCTGCTGGAGCATCCGGATGGCACGATCGACCGCGTCGCCGATCGGCACGCGCTCTTCGAGCACCGCGCGCCCGGTGGCGAGGACCATGGGCACGTTCGGCGCGGCGGCGCGCATCGCAAGGACGCAGCGCGCCGCCCGGGTCGCCTGATCGGTCGCGCTGTGACGGCCGGGGAGGGTGACGACGATCATCCCGCTCGCAAGCGACTCGAGATGCGCGCCGAACGGCTGGATCGCGGCACGAAGGCTGTTCGAGAGCGACTTCATGCCCTGCCACGTACCGTCGACGATCGTCGACTCTTCGCCCTCGAGATGCGTGTGCGAGGCGACCGCGACGACGCTGACGAGACGCTGCTCGCCGCGCGTGATCACGTCCCCGTGCGAGCTCGCCTCGCGCGCGGTGACCACGCCGGCGCCGTCGAGCGGGCCGAGCGCGGAGAGCTCCGCGGCGACGATGCCGCCGTCGCCCGGGCGCTGCAGAGGATCGCGCGAGAGCATCCGCGCGAGCAGCTCGTCGAGTGCGGGAGGCACGTCCTTGCGCAGCTCGCGGACGCGCGGGGGCGCCTCGAAGAGCATCTTCGCGAGGATCGCGATCTCGTCGTCACCCGCGAATGCGGGCAAGCCTGTCAGGCACTTGAAGAGGACGGCTCCGAGCGCGAACACGTCGGCGCGCGCATCGAGCTGCTTCGTCCCGCGCGCTTGCTCGGGTGCCATGTAGCCGAGCGTCCCGAGCATGACCCCGGTGTTCGTGATCGAGCTCGCGCCGAGCCCCATGCGCGCGATACCGAAGTCGATCAGCGTCGGGTCGTCGACGTTGCTGTCGCGGAGGATCAGGTTCCCGGGCTTGATGTCTCGGTGGATGATCCCCTTCGCGTGTGTCACCGCGAGCGTCTCGGCAACGCGCGTCACCATCCGCACGCTCTCGCCCATCGTGAGGCCGGTGCGTGCGAGGCGCTTCGCGAGCGTCTCGCCGGTGATCCACTCCATCGCCAGGTACGGCTTGTCCATGTCGGTCTCGCCGTGGGCGACGTAACGGACGATGCCGGGGTGGCTCAGCTTCTCGAGGATCCGCGCCTCGCGGTACAGGCGCTCGCGGTGCTCGCCTTCGTCGCGCCCGTAGAGCACCTTCACGGCGACGGTCCCGCCGAAGCGGCGATCGCGCGCGCGGAACACGGCGGACATCCCGCCGGCGCTCACACGCCGCTCGATCTCGAAGCGCTCAGCGAGGACAGTCCCCGGTTCCACCCGCCGAGGATCATAGCGGGATTACGGGCGGCGCGTGGGATTACGGGGCGCGCGTGGGATTACGGGCCGCGCGTAGCCACGACCCCTGCCGGATGCTCCTCACTCACGAGATTGACAGGATGATCTCTCGGGCGGAAGGCGCAGTCGTAGCGATGAAGGCCTTTCGAGAAGAAGATTAACAGGGAGACATGAAGACAGTGAGCCGAGAGGGAGGGGCCTTGCTTCGGTTCCGACCTGGACCCTCGTCGCCTCTCGCAAAACGCTTTCGCGTTTTGCTCGCAAATTTGAGCCTCCCTCCCATCCGGCGAGCTTGTTCCGCACAGGCA